>NZ_QEIO01000009.1 GCF_003336425.1 Marinitenerispora sediminis
GCTCGCTCGGCCGCGCGAGCCACGCGGCGGCCATGGCGGCGGTGCCGGCCAGGGCCAGCAGGAGGAGTTTTCCGGCCGCCATCCGGGAGTCGGCGCCCACCGCCTCGACCGTGTCGCAGGGATGGGCCTCGCCGGCGCCGTGGCCGTGGGCGGCCTCCGGGGCGCACACGGGCGCCTCGGCGGCCGGAGCCGCGGCGACCGCCACGGCGGACTTGGCCGCACCGTCGTGGGCGCCGACCGCCTGGGCGTGGCACCACTGGCAGAGGAACTGCACGGCGAGCAGCGACATCAGCAGGACGGCCCTGGCCCAGGGCCGTCGCAGGATCGCCGCCGTCGCTCGGAACACGAGTGGAAGACTACACAGACCGTCCCAAGGGTGGCACACGCCCGTTTATCCCCCCTGGTCACGCGGCCGCCACCGGTGCGGGCGCGGTCGGCTCCGGCGGTTCTGCCGGTCAGGCGGCCGCGCCGGGTTCCGCCATCTCGGGGAGTTCCGCGCGGGTCGGCGGGTCGGCGCCCGGGCGGGCGACGGCGATCGCGGCGGCCCGGCCGGCGTGCGCGAGCAGCGCGGAGAGCCCGTCGGCCGACAGCGAGCGCAGCCGGGCGCGCCGGCCGGCGCCGAGCAGTCCGAGGGTCCACAGGCCGTCGATCAGCGCGGCCATGAAGGCGTCCCCCGCTCCCACGGTGTCCGCCACGTCAGCGGGCACCGCCGCGAGCGCGAGCGTCGCGCCCGGCGCGAACGCGACGGCGCCGTGCTCACCGCGGGTCAGGACGACCAGGGAGGGGCCGGCGGCCAGCCAGGAGCGCGCCGCCGCCTCGGGGGCGGTGTCCGGCTCCAGCCAGCCGAGGTCCTCCTCGCTGACCTTGACCACGTCGCTGGCGGCGACCCGTTCGGCCACCCGCCGGCGGACGTCCTCGCGGTCCCCCATCACGGTCGGCCGGACATTGGGGTCGTAGGTGATGGTGGCGTGCGCGGCGGCGCGGCGCATGAGGTCGAGCACCTGCTCGCCGCCCGGCTGGTACACGGCGGCGATGGAGCCGGTGTGCAGCACCCGCACCGCGGGGTCCACGGTCACGGCGGGCAGCCGCCAGTCCAGCGTGAACTCGTAGGTCGCCGAGCCGTTCTCGTCCAGCACGGCCTCGGCGCGCGGGGTGGGGAGGTCGTCGGCCACCCGGTCGGGCAGCAGCACGCCGGACGCGCTCAGGTGCCGGTGGAGCAGCTCACCGTCGGAGTCCTGCCCCCACCGCGTGAGGAACCGGGTCGGGCGGCCGAGGCGGGCCAGCCCGAGGGCGGCGTTGGCTCCGCTGCCGCCGGGATGGCGCCGGGTCGGCGCGCCGGGCCGCCGCACCACGTCGATCAGCGCCTCGCCGACCACGAGGGCGCCGGCCGTCACCGCGCCCTCCCGGCCGCCGCCGGCCGCTGGCGGGCGGCGGGACCGGCGAGCGGTCCCGGACCGGCGCCTCGCATCCGCCACAGCTGCACACCGCTTCGCACCGCACCGCCTCCGGTTCCGGGTCCAACGCCGGAGGGACGGTATCGCCGCGGTTCACCGGACGTCAACAGTGCGGCCGGACCGCCGCTGAGGGGGACCCGGCCGCGCCGCCGAGCGCGGTCCGCACCCCGCCGCCTACCCCCGCGGCGCTGGACGGCGGATCCCCGCCGGGCCGCCTCGGAGTGGTGCCTGCCGGCCGCCGCGGGCGCCACCGCGCCAGGAGGCGCACCCCCATCGCCCCAGGTCGGACCGGCCATCGGCCGCGCGGGGCCGGAATGGCCCGGCGGAGTCCCAAGCTTCACCATCATGTCTTGACACTCCAGACATGTCCGACTCAGGATGCTCGCATGGACCTGTCAGACAGCCGGACAGCCGGGCGAGCGCCCCTCCCGGGCCGGGTCAGCGCCATGGAGGCGGTGCTGACCGACCTGCGCGGTGCGATCGAGCGCGGCGACCACGCTGTCGGCGACAAACTCCCTCCCGAGGCCGAACTCGCCCGGCACTACGGCGTGAGCCGCTCGGTGATCCGCGAGGCGCTGCGCGCGGCCCAGGCGCTCGGCCTCACCGTGCCGCGGACCGGCAAGGGCACCTACGTCGCCTCGAACCGGCCGGTCGAGAACCCGCGGTTCGGCTCCTACTCCGCCCGCGACCTCGTGGAGGTCCGGCGGCACGTCGAGATCCCGGTCGCCGGCTACGCGGCGGTCCGGCGCAGTGAGGACGACCTGGAGGTGCTCGCCCGGCTGATCGCGCGGATGGAGGTGGAGCAGGACGACACCGCGTGGGTGGCGCTCGACACGCAGTTCCACATCACCATCGCCGAGGCGTCCGGCAATCCGGTCTTCCGCAAGGTCATCGAGGAGATCCGCGACGCCCTGTCCCGGCAGTCGATCTTCCTCAACCGGCTCGGCAACCGCCGGGAGCAGTCCGACCAGGAGCACCGCGCCATCCTGCGCGCGATCGCCGACGGCTCCAGGGAGTCGGCGGTCGAGGCGATGACCACGCACCTCCAGCGGGTCGAGTCGACCCTGACCACCATCGTGCGCCCCGGTCGCGGCGGCGGCACCGAGGACGAGGGGGCAGCGTGAGCGAGGAGACCCTCAGCCCGGACCACCGGCGGCCCCGCCGGGGGCACGTCGACGCCGGCGACGCGGGTTACCGCAAGTCGCTGAAGGCCCGCCACATCAACATGATCGCGATCGGCGGCGCCATCGGCACCGGCCTCTTCCTCGGTGCGGGCGGCCGGCTGGCGCAGGCCGGGCCCGCACTGGCGATCGTGTACGCGGTGTGCGGCCTGTTCGCGTTCTTCGTGGTGCGCGCGCTGGGCGAACTGGTCCTGCACCGGCCGTCCTCGGGCGCGTTCGTCTCCTACGCCCGGGAGTTCATGGGCGAGAAGGGCGCCTACGTCGCGGGGTGGATGTACTTCCTGAACTGGGCCACCACCGGCATCGCCGACATCACTGCCGTCGCGCTCTACGCCCACTTCTGGAGCCCGTTCACCGACATCCCCCAGTGGCTGCTCGCGCTGGTCGCGCTGGCCGTGGTCCTCGCGGTGAACCTCATCTCGGTGCGGATCTTCGGCGAGCTGGAGTTCTGGTTCGCCATCGTGAAGGTCGGCGCGCTCGTCGCCTTCATGATCGTCGGCCTGGTGCTCCTGGCGACGCGCGCCGAGGTCACCGGGCACACCACCGGCCCGCAGCTGATCGTGGAGAGCGGCGGGCTGTTCCCCAACGGCCTGCTGCCCGCGGTGGTCGTCGTCCAGGGCATCGTGTTCGCCTACGCCTCGGTGGAGCTCGTCGGCGTGACGGCCGGGGAGACCGCTGAGCCGGCCAGGGTCGTGCCCCGCGCGATCAACTCCATCATGTGGCGGATCGCGGTCTTCTACGTCGGGTCGGTGCTGCTGCTGTCGATGCTGCTGCCGTGGCACGCCTACTCGGGGTCGCAGAGCCCGTTCGTCACGGTGCTGTCCAACATCGGCGTGCCCGCCGCCGGCGGCGCCATGAACCTCGTGGTGCTGACCGCCGCCATGTCCAGCCTCAACTCCGGCCTGTACTCCACCGGCCGCATCCTGCGCTCCATGGCGATGTCGGGGTCGGCGCCCCGCTTCACCGGGGTCATGAGCCGCAGCCAGGTCCCCTACGGCGGCATCATGCTGACGGCGGGCATGTGCGTGCTCGGCGTCGGGCTCAACTACGTGGTTCCGCAGCGCGCCTTCGAGATCGTGCTGAACTTCGCGGCCATCGCGATCCTCAGCACGTGGGGGATGATCATCCTCTGCCACCTGCTGTTCTGGCGCCGGACCCGCTCCGGTGCGCTGAGCCGGCCCGCCTACCGGCTGCCCGGGGCCCCGTGGACCCAGCTCGCCACCCTCGCCTTCCTGCTCTCCGTCGCCGTGCTCATGTGGTTCGAGGGCGACGCGGGCCGGATCACCCTCCTGTCACTGCCGCTCATCGCGGTGGGGCTGTGGGGCGGCTGGTTCCTGGTCCGCCGCCGGGTCCGCGAGGTGAGCGCGCGGCGGACCGCCGAGGCCACCGCCGCGGAAGGCGGGGGACCGCCGCCCGCCCGCTGACCCGCACCGCCCCTGCCACGCCGGCCGTCCGACCGGCCCCGACCGCCACACATCCGGAGACCATGAACACCGCAGCCGCCGTCCGCGAGCCGTCGCACGTCCCCGTCGCCCACCTCGTCCGTGCCGGAGTCGTCGAGGGGGTGCACCACGGCTCGGTCGTGGTGCTCGACCCCGACGGCACCGTCCAGCTCGCCGTCGGCGACGTCGCCGCGGCCTGCTACCCGCGTTCGGCGCTGAAGCCGGTGCAGGCCGTCGGGATGCTGCGCGCGGGGCTGGCGCTGGACGGCGAGCTGCTGGCGCTGAGCGCGGCCAGCCACTCCGGTGAGGAGCGGCACGTCGCGGGCGTGCGCCGGATCCTGGACGCGGCGGAGCTGACCCCCGCCGCCCTGCGCAACACCCCCGACCTCCCCTACGATCCGGCGGTCCGCGACACGTGGCTGGCGCGGGGGCGCTGCGCCGACCGGCTGGTGCAGAACTGCTCCGGCAAGCACGCCGCGATGCTGCTCACCGCCCGGCGGCGCGGCTGGTCCCTCCACGACTACACCGACCCCCGCCACCCGCTCCAGCTGGAACTGGCCGCGACCGTGGCCGACCTGGCCGGTGAGGCGGTCGCCCATGTCGCGGTGGACGGCTGCGGGGCCCCGCTGTTCTCCGTCTCGCTGCTCGGGCTGACCCGGGCGGTGTCCCGCATCGCCGCCGCGCCGGAGGGCTCCCCCGAGGCCGCCCTGGCCCGGGCGCTCCGCCGGCACCCCGACATGGTCGCGGGAGAGGGCCGCGACGTCACCCGGCTGATGCGCGCGGTCCCCGGCCTGATCGCCAAGGACGGCTTCGAGGGCGTGCAGGTGGCCGCCCTGCCCGACGGGCGGGCCGTCGGTGTCAAGATCGCCGACGGCGCCGACCGGGCACGTATGCCGGTGGCCGCCGCCGCGCTGGCCGTCTGCGGTGTCGACCCGGCCGCGCTGTCGCCCTTCGCCGAGGCGCCGGTGCTGGGCGGCGGCGCTGTGGTCGGCGGCCTCCGGGCGGCCGGGGACCTGGCCCGGGCCGTGGCCGGGCGGCCGCCGGCCGCCGGTCCGCCCGTCCCGGTCGGCCCGAGCTGCGGCTGACCGGCACTCCCGCCGCCGGCAGCGCGCGCCGGCCGGCCTCCCGCGGCTTCGGCGGCATGTTCATCGCGCCGCTTTTCCGGTTGAATACGGCCTTGTGCGGTTGTGCCGCGTTCGCCCACTCCCCGCAGCGCCCGGCAGGGCCCCGGGGCGGGGCGCCGCCGCGGGACCGGGCGCGGCCGCCGCGACGTGGACGGACGACGAGAAGGGACAGCGATGCTGCCTGTCATGGTCGGCACCGACGGTTCGGAGTCCAGCCTGGCGGCCGTCGGCTGGGCCGCGCGCGAGGCCCGGCAGCGGGGCGTCCCGCTGCGGATCCTCGCTGTGGGGCCGGACGGCGTCACCAACCCGACCGGGCGGCAGATGTCCCGGCATGACTTCCTGGTCCGGCGCCAGTTGGAGGATCAGCTGGAGACCGCCCGGGCGCACGCCCGCGAGCAGGCCCCCGGCGTGGACGCGCGCATCGAGGTCCGCGTGGGCCCCCCGGCGGCGGTGCTCGCCGAGGAGACGGCACGCCATCTGGTCGTCGTCGGCGCTCGCGGACTGGGCGGCTGGTCCGGTCTGGTCGCCGGCTCGGTGAGCCGGCAGGTCGCCACCCAGGCGCCCGGCCCGGTCGTGGTGGTGCGCCAGGCGCCTCTCGAACCCCTCGGCCGGATCGTGGTGGGGGTCGACGACGCCGAGCACTCGGTGGCCGCGCTGGAGTTCGGCTACCTGGAGGCCGCGCTGCACGGCGCGGAACTGCGGGTGCTGCACGCCGGGGCGGGCGGCGGCCTGCCGGAGTCGCTGTCGGCGCGGATCGAGGCCGCCGGGGCGGCGCGTCCCGGCGTCCGGGTGCACACCTCCGTCACCAGCGGCGACGTCCCCGCCGCGCTCGCCGAGGCGTCCCGCGACGCGGACCTCACCGTGGTCGGCTCGCGCGGCCGCAACCGGCTGAGCGGGCTGCTGGTCGGCTCGGTGGGCCAGGGGCTGCTCAGTCTCGCGCACGGACCGGTGGCGATCGCCCGCGATCCCCGGGACTGACCGCGCGGCCGCCGGGTGCGCCCGGCGGCCGCGCACGCGGACGGCCGAACCGTCACCGGCGTGCGGTGTGATGCACGGCCATGGACCTCCAGGAAGCGGCCGCCCGGATCCGGCAGGTGTGCGTCGACCATTTCGGGGACCGGCTGGGCCCGCAGGTCGCCGCACTCGCCGGCCCGGCTTCCCCCTCACCCCGGCCCGGGACACCCGGCCGCCGATCGGCGCCAGCCGCCTGGGCGGGCCGGCCCTGCTGGAGCCCGGCACCCCGTGGCCCGACCACGAGGGCGTTCCGCTCAACCTGCTGGCCGTACTCGACACCGACGCGCTCGCCCCGTGGCTCACCGCCGACGACCTGCCGGTCCGGCCGGGGCTGCTCAACTTCTTCCACCAGTACGAGGCCGACGGCGCCCAAGGGCACAGCATCGCCCCCGAGGCGTGCCGGGTCATCCCCGCGCGTCCCCGCCGCGCCGAAGTGGTGCCGGCCCCCGCGGAGGCCACCGCCTTCGCCCCGGTCCCGCTGCACACCCGGCCGGTCGTGTCCGGGCCGCAGGTACTCGGCTACGACTGCGACCCGGCGTAGGAGGACCTCGACTTCGGTGACCTCATCGGCCCGGAGTCGGGGTGGGAGGACGACCCCGCCGGCTACGTCAGGGCCACCTTCGGGCCCCTCTGGAACGACTGCCTGGACACGGACGGGGCCCCGTACGTGGACGAACGGCCCCACCTGTGCTTCGACCAGGCGTTCGGCTGGACGCCCTTCCTCAACGCGCTCTGGCTGCACGCCGACGAGGGCAGGGGCTACCGGCACCTGCTCACGCTGTCCAGCAACGAGATGTGGCAGTGGGTCAGGGGCGACGGGCACCTGCACTTCGTGATCCCGGAGGAGGCCCTGCGCGCCGGCGACTTCCCCCGGGTGCTGGTCGACGTGGACGCCGGCTGAGGGGGGCCCGCCGCCGTCAGTGCCGCGGCGCTGCCACCCACTCCGCGATCTGGGCCAGGGAGGTGAGGGCCGTCGCGTCGCCCGACGCGCCGTCAGCGGTCGCGTCGGGGACGAGGAAGACCCGGCAGCCGGCCGCCGCGGCGGCGGCCGCGCCGGAGTCGGAGTCCTCGACCGCCCACGCCTCGGCCGCGGCGACGCCGAGCAGCCGGGCCGCGCGCTCGTAGGGCTCGGGGGCGGGCTTGCGCTCGGTGACGTCGTCGGCGGTGACGACCGCGTCGAAGAGCTCCGGGCCGATCCGGTCCAGCGACAGCTCGGCCAGGCGGCGCGGCGACGAGGTGACCAGCGCCATCGGCACCCCGGCGGCGCGCACCCGGCGCAACGTCTCGGCGGCGCCCGGGAGCACGACGAGGTCGTCGCGGAGCAGCCCCTCCACACGGCGCAGCACCTTCTCGTGGATCGCGTCGCACTCGGCCGGCGTCACCGGCGTGCCGGTGTGCCGGGCCAGGATGGCCATCGTCGTCGGGGAGTCGGTGCCGACCATCTCGCGCCGCACCTCGGCGGTGAGCGGCCGGCCCATCGCCTCCGCCACCTCGTCGAGCGCGACACCCCACAGGGGTTCGGAGTCGACCAGCGTCCCGTCCAGATCCCACAGCACCGCCGCCGGCCGCGTCGGCTCCAGCAACCCCATCCGGTCCTCTCCTCTGTCAGCCGTCCCGTACGGGGCGGCCGCCGCCGGCCGCCGCCCCTCCCCAGGATGGCGGCCGACCGGGGGCGAGCTCAACCGGGGGTGAGGCGGTTCACCCGCGACCGGGCGGGCCGGGCGCGGGTCCGGGCGCGCGGGGTCCGCCGCCGGCGTCCCGGCGGCCCGGCGCCGCGGGCCGTGCGGGCGGGCTCCAGTTACCGAAACATGCACCGCGATTTGCCCGCCCGATGCGGGCACCCGGCTTAGGGTCAGGAATCGGGACGTTCATTGCGCGGCCGTGAATGGATCCGCCCGTTCGAGGGCGCGCTGCCGCGTAGCGAAGAAGCGGATCGGCGCCAGGGCCATCGCTCCCCGGACCGGTTCGTCGACATTCGAGAATGACCGGTGCCCGGAACCGCCGGGCCGACAGCTTGCACCAACGTTTCTGGGAGGTCGCAAGATGAACGGGTCCCGAATCAGCGGAGGGGGCGTCTTCGCCCTCACCATGCTGCTCATCGTCGGAGTCTTCAACTTCATCCAGGGGCTGACGGCCCTCGTCACGCCGCACCACTTCATGGTGCTCGGGACGGACATGCTCCTGTGGGGCTTCGGGGCGTGGGGCACCCTGATGATCATCATGGGCGTGCTCCTGGTGCTCGCCGGCCTGGCCCTGTACAGCGGCCAGGCGTGGGCGCGGACGGCGGCCGTGGTGCTCGCCGCGGTCAACGTCGTCGGTCAGCTGTGCTTCTTCTTCGCCTTCCCGCTGTGGTCGGCGGCCGCCATCGCACTGAACATCCTGGCCATCTACGCCTGCACCCGCGGGTGGGGCGAGGCGGCGACCTACCGCGCCGGCCGTGCCGACGCCGCCCGCGTCGCACCGCCGCGCCGGGGCGTCGAGGAGCCCGCGGCTCCGCAGCGGCCCGAGCCGCGGCCGGAGCACCGCCAGCCGTAGGGAGGTCGCACGCGAGACGGGCTGGGGACGGGTTCCCCGGCCCTCTTCCGTGTCCGGGGCCCGTCACCGCACGGTCGCGGTGCTGGTCAGCCGCCGCGTGTGGTCGACCACCCGCGTCTCGCCGGTCAGCCGGATCCGGGCGGTGAAGCGGATGTCGGCGCTGGAGGCGGCCAGCGCGAGGTGCAGTTCGCCGGGCTCCACGACGCGCCTGCCGTCCGGGCCGGTATAGGCGGCGAGGTCCGCGGGCACGGCGAACTCCACCCGGCGGCTCCCTCCGGCGGGCACCGCGACCCGCGCGTAGCCCACCAGCCGGCGCACGGGACGGGTGGTCCGCGCCACCGGGTCGCTCAGGTACAGCTGGACGACCTCGGTCCCGTCCCGGTCGCCCACGTTGCGGACCGCGCAGCCCACGCGCACCGTCGCGTCGGTACCCGCCGGCGCGACCCGGTCCGCGGGCAGCGGTTCGCCCGCCAGCCGCGGGTCCTCCCAGGTGAACCGCGTGTACCCGCGGCCGTGGCCGAACGGGAAGAGCGGGGTCGGGTCCACCGAGCTCTCCTGCCCCCGGTGCCCGAGCCGCGGGGCCAGGTAACCGGCCGGCTGGCCGCCCGGCAGGCGGGGCACGCTCACGGGCAGCCGCCCGGAGGGGTTGACCCGGCCGGACAGCACCCCGGCGACGGCCGGCCCGCCCTCCTCTCCGGGGAAGAACGCCTGCAGCTGGGCGGCGAGCCGGCCGGCGAACTCCCCGAGGGCGTAGGGGCGGCCGGTGAGCAGGACGAGGACGACCGGTGTCCCCGAGTCCAGCAGCGCGTCGAGCAGCCGCTCCTGCACGCCGGGCAGCCGGAGCTCGGGCACGTCGCAGCCCTCCCCCGAGGTGCCGCGCCCGAACAGGCCGGCGCGGTCGCCCAGCACGGCGACGCACACGTCGGCCGCGCGGGCCGCGTCGACCGCCGCGGCGATCCCGGAGGTGCCGGCTCCGTCGACCGCGCAGCCCGCCTCGTGGTGGATCCGGGCGCCGGGGAGCTCCCCGCGCAGGCCCTCCAGCACAGTGGGCACCCGCACGCCGAGCGGCACGTCGGGGTGCCGGACGCCCACGTGGCTGGGGAACGAGTAGCAGCCGAGCATCGCCATGGGGTCGTCGGCGCAGGGGCCCACCACGGCCAGGCGCAGGTCGGGGCGCAGCGGCAGCACACCGGCGTCGTCGGCGAGCAGGACGACCGACTCCTCGGCGATCCGCCGGGCGAGGTCGCGCTGCTCGGGCGGGTCGAGGTCCACCCGCCCGCCGCCGGCCGGCGCGAGTCCGGGCGGCTCCGGCGACCATCCCGCGTCCAGCAGGCCGAGCTCGCACTTCTGCGTCAGGACCCGCCGGGCGGCGCGGTCGACGAGCTCCTCGGCCACCTCGCCGGCGCGGACGGCCGCCAGCAGCGGCTCGCCGTAGCAGTGCACGGCCGGGAGTTCGACGTCGACGCCGGCCGACAGCGCGAGCGCCGCGCTCTCCCCCGGGCTGCCGGCGACCCCGTGCAGGGTCTGCAGGAACCCGATGCCGAAGTAGTCGGCGACCACGGTGCCGGCGAACCCCCAGCGGTCCCGGAGCAGCCCGGTGAGCAGGCCGGCGTCGGCGGCGGCGGGCAGGCCGTCGTTCTCGGTGTAGGCGTGCATCACGGAGCGGGCACCGCCCTCGCGCACCGCCATCTCGAAGGGGGGCAGCAGCACGTCGGCGAGCTCGCGGGGGCCGACCGACACCGGCGCGAGGTTGCGGGCGGCGCGGGAGGCGGAGTAGCCGGCGAAGTGCTTGAGGGTCGCCACCACGCCGGCCGACTGCAGGCCCCGCACGTAGGCTGTGCCGACCGTGCCCACCAGGTAGGGGTCCTCGCCGATGGTCTCCTCGGTCCGCCCCCACCGCGCGTCGCGGGTGACGTCGAGCACCGGGGCGAGCCCCTGGTGTACGCCGACGGCGCGCATGCTCGCGCCGATCCGGGCGGCCATCTCCTCGACCAGCCCGGGATCGAAGGTCGCACCCCAGGCGAGCGGGGTCGGGTACACCGTGGCGGTCCACGTCGTGAACCCGGACAGGCACTCCTCGTGGGCCAGGGCGGGGATGCCGAACCTGCCCGCCGCCGCGATCCGGCGCTGCAGTCCGGCGAGCCGGCGCGCGCCGTCCGCCGGGTCCACCGGGGCGGTGCCGAAGGGGCGGGTGAGCTGCCCGAGCCCGGACGCGATCAGCCGCTCCCAGGGCTCCGACGGGCCGCCCTGCTCGTGCTGGTGCGGCGCGACGTTCGCGTCCTCCGCGGACTCCGCCGCTCCCGGCTCCGGCCCCCCGGACGCGTCCCCGCCGATCCAGACGCTGTTCAGCTGGGCGACCTTCTCCTCCAGGGTCATCGCGTCGAGCAGCGCGGCCACCCGTTCGGCGACGGGCGTCGCCGGGTCCCGCCAGGCGCCCGTCCGGTGGTCGTGGTCGCTGGGAAGCGTCATGCGGTGCCCTCCTCGGGGTCGGTGCCGCGCGGTGTCGGTCGGCGGGGCGGGCGGCGGCGGGCCGGCCCCGGTCACTTTCCGCCCACTCCCATCAGCCCGTTGACGAGGGAGCGCCGGGCGACGAGGTAGAGGATGAGGATCGGCACCGCGGACAGCGCCACGGCGGCCAGCATCCCCGGGATGTCGACGCGGTACTGGCCCTGGAACTCGAACAGGCCGAGGGTGATGACCCGCTGGTCCCGGGACTGGGTGAGGATGAGCGGGAACAGGAGGCCGTTCCACGCCTGCAGCGAGGCGTACGTCGCGACGGTGGCGATCCCGGGCCGCGACAGCGGCACCACCAGGCGGAGGAAGGTGCGGACGGAGCCGGCGCCGTCCAGTGCCATGGCCTCGTACAGGTCCTCGGAGATGTCGCGCATGGACCCGGTGAGGATGAGCACGCAGACCGGCAGCGCGAACGCCGCCGTGGGCAGGATGATCGCCGCCAGCGTGTCGTACAGCCCGAGCTCCCGGATGATGAGGTAGACGGGGATGACCACCGCCTGGGCGGGGATAGCCAGGCCGAGCAGGAAGAACCGGAGGACACCGCCGGCCCACCGGCCGCGGGCGCGCACGACGGCGTAGCCGACGGGGACGGCGAGGACGACCACCAGGGCGGCCACCGCGACCGTCACCACGGCGGTGTTGGCCACGAAGGTGAGGAAGCCGTTGCGCACCGCTCCGACGTAGTTGTCGAGGGTGGGGTCGGCCGGCGGGGTGAGGGGCCCCTCGCTCAGGTACCCCTCGCGGGGGCGGACCGAGGCGACCAGCAAGACGTAGACGGGGAGCCCGACCACCAGGAGCCACAGCAGGGCGCCGGTCCCGGCCAGCCAGTTGGGCCGGCGCGGGGCGCGCGGCCGCCGCCGCGCCGGGCGGGCGGTGCCGGCCCGGGCCGGAGCCGGGCGCCTCACATGCCCTCCCGGGTGCTGCGCATGGCGGCGAACCCGGTGAACCGGACCAGCAGCAGGGACACCCCGGTGGCGGCGACGACCAGGGTGGCCGCGATGGCGCTGGCGTAGCCCATCTCGTAGCCGGCGAACCCGACGCGGTACATCAGGTACGGCACGATCGAGGTGTCGGTGCCGGGGCCGCCCTGGGTGAGGATGAGGACGGTCTCGAAGTAGGTGAGCGCGCCGACGACCATGAGGACCGAGGACGTGGTGATGGTGTGCCGCAGCTGCGGCAGTGTGACGTGCCAGAACCGGCGGAACCGCCCCGCGCCGTCGATCTCGGCCGCGCCGTACAGGACCGCCGGGATCTGGCGGGCGCCGCCCTGGTAGATGAGCGTGTGCAGCGGGATGAACTGCCAGGCGCTGACGAACACGACGGCCAGGAACGCCCCGGCGGAGCTGCCGAGGACGTTGGCGTCGGGGAGGCCCAGCCACGGCCCCACCCGCGTGATCGGCCCGAAGTTGGGGTCGAGCAGCGTCTTCCACACGATCGCGACCGCCGCCGAGGAGAACAGCAGCGGGGTGAAGAACACCGCGGAGAGGACCGCCCGGTTGCGCTGCGGCCCGGCCGCCCAGACGCCGAGCAGCAGGCTGATCGGTGTCTGCACCAGCCAGGTGGCGGCGGTGAGGGCGGCGCTGAGGACCACGGCCTGGCGCATGACCGGGTCCCCGGCCAGCCGCACCCAGTTCTGCGCCCCGGTGAAGCGCGGGGCGCCGAGCCCCTCCCACGAGGTCAGGGAGAGGTAGCCGACGAGCAGCAGCGGGACGACCGCGAACACCAGGAAGAACAGCGCTCCGGGCAGCGCCCAGGCGGCGCCCGGGCGGGCGGGACCGCCCGCCGCGGCGCTCATCGCAGAGCCGCCAGGGCGTCGGTGAACCGCTCGGGCGTGCTCTGGCCGTTGAAGAGCCGCTGGATCTCGGTGTGCATCGGCGCGGCGACCGACGGCGGCAGCGCCTGGTCCCAGGACAGGGTGAAGCTGGGGGCCCGCTGGACCAGCTCGTACTGGAACTCGGCGTACTCGGGGTCCGGGGCGTCGGCGAAGTGCTCGGCGGCGTCGGCCGTTGTGGGCACCTCGCCGTTGGCGACCATGTCGCGGACGTACTCCTCGTCGGCGGTGGTCCTGAGAAAGGCCAGGGCGTGCTCGGTGTGCGGGCTGTCGGCGGTGACCGAGAAGAAGTTGGTGGGGTTGCCGACGAGGTTGGCCGGGTCGCCCGCCCCGCCGGGCATGGCGGGGAACGGGACGTAGCCGAGGCCGCTCTCGGCGAACGCGGGCGCGTCGGCGAGCTGGGTGGAGTACTCCCAGGCGCCCATCAGGTGCATGGCGGCGCGGCCCTGCGCGAGCAGGGCGGACGCGGCGCCCTCGGTGTAGCTGACGGACCCGAAGTTGTCGCCGAAGGCGCCGCGCTCGACCAGGTCGCGCACGGTCTCGGCGGCGCGCAGCACGGCGGGGTCGCGCCACCCCTCGTGGTCGCCGGACTGGATGCGCGCGAAGACCTCGGGGCCGCCGTAGCGGTCGACGAGGTACTGCAGCCACATCTGCTCGGTCCAGGGGGTGGCGCCGGCGAGTGCGAACGGGGTGACGCCCGCCTCCTGGAACACCTCGACCAGGTCGAGGACGTCCTCCCAGGTCCGCGGGGGCTCGGCGCCCGCCTCGGCGAACACCTCGCGGTTGTAGAAGAGCAGCACCGGCTGGGTGCCGCGCAGGGGGATGCCGTACTGGACGCCGTCGACCTGCCCGGCCTGCAGGACGGCGGGGAGGAAGGCGTCGCGGAGCTCGGGGTCGTCGGCGAGCAGGTCGTCGAGCGGCAGCAGGGTGCCCGCCTCCACGTAGGGCCGGATCCCGCCGCCGCCCCAGTTGAAGAAGACGTCGGGCTGGTCGTCCGAGCCCATCACGGTGCGCAGCCGGTCCTCGTAGCCGTCGCCGGGGACCTCGACCATGGTGGCCGTGACGTCCGGGCCGTGCTCGGCGTTGAACCGGTCGACCGCCGCCTGCTGCACCACGTTGAGGCTGTCCTGGTACATCCAGACGTCCATGGCGTCGTCGCCGCTCCCGGCTCCGCAGCCGGTGAGGGCCAGCACCGCCAGCGCCGTCGCCGCGGCGAACACGGCTCGCCGTTTGAAGTTGACCACCGCAGGTCCTTTCGAAACTATCGGTTGACGTCTCGAAACTTCTGGAGCCCGAACGTACGTCGCCGGATACCGGCCGTCAATACCGTCTGAGACGTGGATCACGCTCCCCGCGCCGAGCTGGCCGGACGCGGGTAAGCTCGCTTCTCGTGACGACCGAACCACCACCGCAGCCGGCCAACGACTCCGCCGCCACCGAAAACTCGCCCATGACGATCGCGAAACTTGCGGAGGCCGCAGGGGTCTCGGTCCCCACCGTGTCCAAGGTGCTGAACGGCCGGTCCGACGTCGCGCCCGCCACCCGGACCCGTGTCGAGGAGCTCATCCGCCGGCACGGCTACCGGCGGCGCCGCGGGCCGGGCGGCGGACGGGCCGCCACGGTCGACCTCGTCTTCCACGAACTGGACAGCGCGTGGGCCATCGAAGTGATCCGGGGCGTGGAGCGGGTCGCCCGGGCCGAGGGCATCAGCGTGGTGCTGTCGGAGTCCGGCACGGACCCCGGCGCGCGGGACGGCTGGGTGGACTCCGTCCTGGCACGCCAGTCCGTCGCCGTGGTGCTCGTCTTCTCCGACCTGGCGGCCGCCCAGCGCGCCCGCCTGGCCGCCCGCGGCATCCCGCTCGTCATCGTGGACCCGACCGGCACCCCGCCCGACGACACGCCGTCCATCGGCTCGGCCAACTGGAGCGGCGGCCTGGCCGCGACCCGGCACCTCGCCGAGCTCGGCCACACCCGCGTCGCCATGATCAGCGGCCCGCCCGACGTCCTGTGCAGCCGGGCGCGGATCGACGGCTACCGCGCCGCGCTGGAGACGGCCGGGCTGCGCGTCGACCCGGCTCTGCTCCGCACCGGCGACTTCCACGTGGAGGCCGGCGTCGAGGCCGGCCGGCGGCTGCTCGCGCTGGCCGATCCGCCCACCGCCGTGTTCGCCGGCAACGACCTCCAGGCGCTCGGGGTCTACGAGGCCGCCCGCGAGGCCGGTGTGCGGATTCCGGACGACCTCAGCGTCGTCGGCTACGACGACCTCCCGCTGGCCCGCTGGGTCGGGCCGCCGCTGACCACCGTCCGCCAGCCGCTCACCGAGATGGCCGAGGAGGCGACCCGGCTCGCCCTCAGCCTGAGCCGGGGCGAGCGGCCCGCCAACCTCCGGCTGGACCTGGCCACCAGCCTGGTGGTCCGGCAGAGCACGGCGGCGCCGGGCCGGCGGTGAGCCGCCCCGGGCCGCGGAGCGGGCGCGCCGTCCGGCCCCGTAGGGTGTCAGCGGCGAGAGCCGCGCGGCCGGCGAACACTCCCGGCCCTGGACGATGGGGACGCGCATGGCCGACGGGTTCAGCTGGTGGAAGTACCCGGTGATCCGCCCGGCCTCGGGCCAGGGCATGAGCAACCGGGTGCGCACGTACCGGCGGGAGGACCACCCGGACAGCTACGTCGTCAGCCGGATGACGGCGTTCCAGGATCCGTACGACCTGCGCGTGCTGGACGAGGTCGAGGTGCTCGACCTGCTCCGCGGCGTGGACTTCACCCCCGACGTCCTCGCCGTCACGCCGCACAGCCCGCTGAGCCGCACCCTCATCGTCACCTACCTGGGCCGGCTCAGCGACGAGCCCCCGCCGCGGCACCTGACGAGGGAGACGGTCCGCGACTTCGCGCTGCGCAACCTCTCCGCCGTCGCCGGGACCGACTGGTCCGCGCCCGGGCTGCGCTCGGCGTACCGGGCCGCTCTGGAGCACCAGCGGGCGAACATCGAGGCGATGTGCGAGCAGGTTCCGGGCAGCAGCGTGATCCCCCTGGAGCTGAACGGCCACCCGCCCACGATGGAGGCCGCGGCGGCGGCGCAGGTCATCCGCTCCGCGCGGTACGCGGAGCGCCGCTACGGCGTCGACGGCCTGCGCTCCTTCGGCCTGCTGCCGGCCGACCGGATCGCGCAGGAGTGGGACCGGTTCTACACGCCGCCGGACAGGGGCGCCGAACCGAGCCGGCTCGTCCACCGCGACGCCCGCCTCGACAACCTCACCCTGCGCTCCGCCCGGACCCTCGATCCGACCGACCCGCCCGAGCGCCTGGTGGGCCTCATCGACTGGGAGCTCGCCGGCTTCATGACGCCGCGCAGCGGACTGCTGCACGAGCTCGCGGTCATGGACCGGCACTTCCGGTCGCCGGTGGAGCTGGAGCGGCTGCTCGCGGCGTCGCCCGAGCATGCCAACGCGCTGCGGCGGGAGATCGCCCAGAGCGCCTACAACGACGTGCTGCGCGGGCACGAGACGGTGGACGGGAAGCGGCGGCTGCCGGCCTCCGCGGTGACGGCGACGACGGAGCTCTTCCGGGTCGCGTTCGGGCTCGACCGCTGGGACCTCCGGCCGCACGCCCGGCAGCGGGAGACCGAGCGGATGGCGGCCGAGCTGAGCGGGCGGCGTGCCGCCTACGCCGACTGGCCCAAGAGCCACGGTTCGCAGGTCGCGCCCTACCCCGCGCGCCCCCTGGCCGTGCGCGCCCCCGCGCGGCGGCCGGCCCACGCGCCGGCGGGCCCCGGCCGCTCCGCCGAGACCGTCACCGTCATCGACGCGGTGCTGCACACCGCGCACAAGCCGACCAAGGCCTCCCCCATCACCGCGTCCGAGACCAACCGCTCCGCTGCCGCCGTGCGCCCGGCGGTCGTGGCGCGCGACACCGCCGGGCACCGGTACCTGCCGCGCCGGGGCAGGTGAGCCGGAGCCACGGCGGCGCCGCCCGCCGGGAGGCCGCTACACCTCCGTGGCGTGCAGCAGCAGCGCGTTATCCGGGTACAGCACCGGCATCTGCAGGCCGGCCCGCTCCAGGGCCGCGCCGCTCAGCACCGCCGCGCCGGCGCGCAGCCAGGCGGGCGGCCGGACGTGGCCGTACCTCGGCTCCCCCGCCTCCAGCCGGGGCCGCACGCGGTAGTCGCGCGCCGGGTCCAGCCCCGGCAGCCGCACCCGCCCGGGGTAGGCCGCCGTCGAGGTCGCCGACCGCGCGTAGCAGTAGACGGCGGCGGAGCCGTCCGGCGCGACCACCCCGTGCAGCCAGGCCCCCGGGTCCGGAAGGTCGGCACGCACCGTCGTTCCGGTGTGCAGCAGCGGGCGCAGCTCCCGGTACAGCGCGGTCCACGCCGTCAGTGTGCGCAGCTCCTCCTCGGTGCAGGCGGTGATGTCCCACTCGATCCCGGCGTGCCCGAACAGGCTCGTGGCGCACCGGAACGCCAGCGGCGCGGCGCGGCCGGTGGTGTGCGCGACCGGCCCGCCGACGTGGCTGCCCACGAGTTCGG
Organism: Marinitenerispora sediminis; assembly: GCF_003336425.1. Taxonomy (GTDB): domain Bacteria; phylum Actinomycetota; class Actinomycetes; order Streptosporangiales; family Streptosporangiaceae; genus Marinitenerispora; species Marinitenerispora sediminis. The sequence goes on from NZ_QEIO01000009.1 coordinate 17,615, forward strand.
GCGGCAGCAGCAGCCCGGTCCACCGCTGGATGGCCTGCCGCTCCAGGGCGTCGTTGGTGTCGGAGGCCCACACCCGGTCGGTGTGCGCCAGGATCCCGAGGTCGACCCGCCCGCCACCGGAGGCGCAGGACTCGATCTCCAGCGCGGGGTGGCGCCGCCGCAGTTCGGCCAGCAGCCGGTAGAGCGCGGCCGTCTGCCGGTGCACGCCGGCGCCGCCGGTGGGCCCGTGCACGGCCTCCAGCAGGTCCCGGTTGTGGTCCCATTTGAGATAGTCCAGCCGGTACTCGCCGACCAGGGCGTCGAGCCGGCCCAGCAGGTGCTCGGCGACCTCGGGCCGCGCCAGGTCCAGGACGAGCTGGTGCCGCCACTCGCGCGGGGCGCGGCCGGGGGCGGCGAGCAGCCAGTCGGGGTGCGCGCGGGCGAGGTCGGAGTCGGGGTTGACCATCTCCGGCTCCACCCACAGCCCGACCTGCATGCCGAGGCCGCGCACATGCCGGAACAGCGGGCGCAGACCGTCGGGCCACACCTCCGGGTCGACCGTCCAGTCCCCCAGCCCGGCGCGGTCGTGCCGGCGGTGGGCGAACCAGCCGTCGTCCAGCACGAACCGCTCGACGCCCACCCGCGCCGCGACGTCGGCGAGGCCGCACAGCCGGTCGAGGTCGTGGTCGAAGTACACGGCCTCCCAGGTGTTGAGCACGACCGGGCGCGGCGTGCGCGGATGCCCGGGGCGGGCGCGCAGCCAGGCGTGCACGCGTGCGGACAGGCCGTCCAGCCCCGAGCCGGACCACGCGAAGCAGACCCACGGCGTGCGGTAGGTCGCGCCGGTCGGCAGCCGGATCTCGCCCGGGCGCACCAGTTCGCCGCCGACCAGGACCGACGCCGCCTGGGCGGCCTCCTCCGGCAGCCGCTCGGCGAGGTGCACGTGGTCGCCGCTCCACGCGACGTGCACGCCCCAGACCTCGCCCGCGCGGAACCCGAACCCGGCGCCGCCCGCCACGAGCAGCAGCGGGGCGTCGTGCCCGGTGCGCCCGCGCCGCGACGCGCGCAGCCGCGTCCCGTAGCCGAACGGCTGGCGCTGCGGCACCCGCTCCCGGCACCAGCGCCCGCTCAGGTCCAGCAGTTCGGTGGCCTCGGGCGGCAGCGGCATGCACGCGTACAGCCCGTCCAGCGTCCAGGGGCCGTCCCCGGTGTTGGTGACGGCGTGCCTCAGGCGCAGCAGCCCGGAGCGCTCCAGCCGCACCTCCAGCTCCACGGCGAGGCCGAGGTCGGGGTCGGCCGCGGCGACGAGCACGCGACCGCCGTCCGCCGCCGCCCCGTGCGCGGGACCGGGCGGGGCACCGCCGCCGTCGAGGGCGGTGACCGTGACCGCGCCGACCCGCCACCGGGGGTAGGCCACCGCGCCGTCGCGGTGCCCGGACAGCCCGGGATGGCCGCGCCACCCCTCGGCCTCGCCGGGCAGCAGCGTGAGCCTCCCCGGGTCGTCCGGCGCGTTGTGCGGCACTGGCGGCCCGCCCGCCTCGACGAGCCCGCGCGCCGCCTCCGCCGTGAGCGGGCCGAGGTCGGCGCCCCAGTGCGCGACGTAGGGCAGGCCGTCCGCCGCGCGGCCGAGGACGAGAGCGGTCCCGGCGGCGCGTAGCACGATCGGCGTCGTAGTCATCCGTGGTCGCTCCCCTGCTGGGTCGAAGGCCGTGACCGCGTCATCGAGGCCGGGGGGCCGGTCTCCCGCCGGAGCGTACCCGGGCAGCGCGGGGCGGCACACCCCGCCGTCCCCGGCGGTCTGCCCGCCGTCCCCGGCGGTCTGCCCGCCGTCCCCGGCGGTCTGCCCGCCGGAGCCGCCCGCGATGAGGAGCCGGGCAGCCGAACGCACCGGAGCTCCCATGGCGGCGTTCGCGCCGTCGCCGTAGCCCCGGCGGCGACGGCGCGAACGCCGCCAGACGGGTTGACCGCCAGGGCGTCCCAGGCGAGTGGTTCCTTTGTGGTGGGTGGTTGTAGGCGATCGGGGACGTGGCCACGGGTGCGCCGGTGTGGTGGTGCCGGATCGCCGCGGCCATGGCCGGGATCCGCTGGCCGACTCCGCCCGTGACGCCATTCGAAGGTCCGCCCGCCGTGGCGCTCCGGGTCGAGCTGGCCTGTGCGGGTGTCGTTGACTGATGCGATCAACTGCCGCACCCCGTTGGGTGCGGTCAGGAGGGTGTGTTCAGGTCTCGCGTCACAGCATGATCTTGGACGCCCTCTCTTCATGCCCGGACACCCACCAGACATCGGAACTACCCGGCTAGGCGTTCGGTGCTGTGCGGGTGATGACGCGGGATGCGCTCGCGCTCGCGGGGCGCGAGGGACTGGCCCAGGGCCCGCCGGGCCCCTGCCCGGGACGCTCAGGGGACGCGGGGGTGCGCCGGGCCGCGTTCGAGGCGGATTCCCGTGCGCCTGTCAGCGTGGCAGCGACGGTCAGCGCCGTGTTGACGCCGTTCCAGCCCGGAGCGCCGCCGCGAACCTGCTCCGGCGCGGCGGACTGCCCGGCGGAGACGCCCACGCGGGCCACCGGTGCGGTTCTACCGTTCGCCCGGATCTCCTGCTCAGCCACCCGGGTGGTCGTTCCGACGCTCTCCGACGCCGCGCACGCGCCCTCGCCGCCCCGTCGCAGCCGCGTTCACTCCTGCGCGGGGACGCGGGCTCGCCCTTGGCCTACTCCTTGTCCCGTCCGCGCCGCAGGAGTACCTCTGCCGAGGGGACGTCACCCCACCGCTGCTCGAAACCGCGCCTGCCGCGCCGCAGCCACCCGCTGCGCGAGGCTGTTTCGTCGGCGGCCGCGACGACCGGCCTGGCCTCCTTGACAGCGGATTCCGGCTGTTCTCCGCGGTTGCGAACTCGGCCCGGGCTTCGTCGCGCGGGGGCGGCCCCTCGCCCGCGCGACGGGCTGCCCGACCACTGCGTCGACGTCGTCCGGCGGCACGGTCCCGCCGTTCGCCCGGACCCCCTGTCCAGCCATCCGGGGCATGGACGCCGGCCCTTGACTTCCCGCCCGGAGTTCGGACGCGGCTCCCTCGTGGAGCTCCTTGCCGGCGACGAGGCCCTCCGGTGCCCGTGGGCATGTTCGCGGCTCCGACGTCCGAACCGACCGCGACACCGCGGCTGGCCCCTGTCGCGGCTGCCCCGTCTGGCCCAGAGCCCGTGCGGCAGAGGGGGCTGCACCCAGCTGCTGGCCGAACTCGCGCGTCGCACCGCAGGCTCCGTAGGCCACGCCGCCGAACCTGTGGGCCGGAGCGGCGACGCGGCGGGGCGCCGCCGCTCGAACCATCCCGCCCTCTCCCGGAGCTCCGCTCGAACTCGCTGGTGGGGAAGAGAGGCCCCGCCCCGTCCGGGAGGACAGGGGAGGTGTGCATCAGCACGCCGTGGTCCCCGGCAGGGCCCTGGCGAAGGGCGCGGCCGAGGCGGGCCACGGCCCGCGCAGCGTCCCGGCACTCACCGGGAGGTGCGCGGGGAGCCCGCCAGTGGGCAGGACGCCCGGCGCGCGGCCGGGGGCCGTGCTGGCGGACACCGGTCCCCCTGCGACCTGTCCCCGGGGCGGATCCGGCCGTGCTCCTATCCGGACGGCCGGCGGGCTTCGCCGCGCCGCTCGCGCGGCTCCGGTCGCCGCCCTCCGCGGTGCCGCCCGGCGCGGCCCGCCTGCCGCGGCGGAACCGCTGGTCCGAAGGGGGCCGCGCCCCTGGCCGAGCGTCTCGGCGCCGATCCGGATTCGGGGAGTCCGCGGTGTTTGGCCAGGTTGCCTCCGGGATAGCAGGGGCCGGGGCGGTCCGCCGCCCTCACCGCCATCCCGACAGGACTGGAGGACGCATGGGACCTCGACCGAACCCGGACCGGCACCGGCCGGGCGGCATGGCGAGCCTGCGGCTCGCCATCGCGACCCCGGGGATCATCACGGTCGCCGGGCTGGGAACGATCGCGCTCGTCACCGGATACGCCGCCTTCGCCGTGGTACTCGGGGTCCTCGCGCTCCTCGGCCTCCTCGACTTCGTCGCGCTGGCGCGGCGGGCCCGGCGGGGACCGCTGTGCGAGTGACGCGGCGGCCGCGGCGGCGAACCGCTCCCGACCCGCCGGATTCAAGCCGCGGCATCGGGGTAGCGAGGCTGCCCATGAGAGTGGCAGAACAGATCCGGCGGATCGAGCGCATGACCAGCCTCGACCGAACCACCGCCCTCCTGCGGCGCGCCGTCGAGGCCCTCCCGCTCGGGCGCTTCCGCGACACGCTGCACGGGATCCCGCTGGGGCACCCGCTGCACCCGGTCCTCGTCCAGCTGCCGATCGGCGCCTGGGTGTCGGCCGCCGTCCTGGACTCCATGCCCGGGTACGAGCGGGCGGCCCACCGGCTCGTCACGGCCGGCATGCTGGCGGCGGCACCCGCGGCGCTGGCCGGCGCGGTGGACTGGTCCCGGCAGCAGCAGCGCCACCGCAGGGTCGGCCTGGTGCACGCGGCCGCCAACACCGCCGCGGTGGGGCTGTACGCCCTGTCGTCGGCGGCGCGCACCCGCGGGCGGCACGGCCTCGGCCGGGCGCTCGGGCTGGCCGGGCTGACCACGGTCGGCGTTGGCGGGCTGCTCGGCGGGCACATCGCGTACTCCCTCGCGGGCGGCGCCAGCCACGCCGACTACCTGCTCGACCGGCTGCCGAGCGAGTGGCACGACATCGGCGCGGTCCACGAGTTCACGGAGGGCGAGCCGGTGCACGGCATGCTCGGCGACACCCCCATCATGGCGGTGCGGACCGGCGAGGACGTGCGGGTGCTCGTGGAGACCTGCGGCCACATGGGCGGCCCGCTGTCGCGCGGCACGGTACGGGACGGCTGCGTCACCTGCCCGTGGCACGGCAGCACCTTCCGCCTCACCGACGGCGCGGTGATGCGCGGACCGGCCACGGCGCCGCAGCCGGTACTCGAGGTGCGGATCCGCGACGGCGTGGTGAGCGTGCGCCGTCCCCGCCCGGTGGCCACGGTGCCGCGGCAGCGCGGCGAGACCGTCCCCGTCGACACCGCGGCGGGCAAGGACGCCTGACCCCGGCCCCGGCCGGCGTGCGGGAAGCGCCGGCGCCCGCCGGGCCGCCGTCCCCGGCCGCACCGCCGTCCGGGCCGCGCCGGGCCGGCGGGCGCCCGCCAATCCGGTACGCCCGTCCCCGTCGCCCCATGACCGCGAACCGCAGGAGGAGAGTCGCCGTGTCAGACCAGGTCCCACCCGCCGACCCGCACCGGGGACCGCGACGCCGGCCGGGAGGTGCGACGGCCGAGGCCGTCCGCCCGGCGGCGGACCCGCTGGCCGCCGTACCCCGGCAGGCGGCCGGCGCCGAGATCGTCATCCGCGACCCGCGGGACGGCACCCTCGTCGGGCACCTGGCGCCCTCCACCGCTGAGGAGGCGGTCCGGGCGATCGAGCGCGCCCGGGCGAACCAGCCCGGGTGGCGGCGCACCCCGGCGGCCCGGCGGGCCGCGGCCCTGCGCGAGGTGGCCGCGCGGCTGCGCCGCAACGCCGAGGACCTGGCCGCGCTGAACGCCCGTGAGACCGGGCGTCCGCTCACCGAGGCGCGGGAGGGGGTGGCCGCCGGGGTGGCCACGCTGGAGCAGTACGCCGAGCTCGGCCCGCTGCACCGCGGGCGCAGCCTCATGGGCGACCCCGCGGCCACCGATGTCATGGTCGCCGAACCGCGCGGGGTGGTGGTCGTGCTCACCCCGTGGAACGACCCCGTGGCGGTGAGCTGCGGCCTGGTCGGCGCGGCCCTGGCCACCGGGAACACGGTGGTGTACAAGGCGAGCGAGCGGTCGCCGTTCACCGGTCGGCTGTTCGCCGAACTCGCGGCGGCGGACCTACCGGAAGGCGTGCTCGCCGCCGTGCACGGCGGCGCGCCCATGGGGGCGGCCCTGGTGGCCGACCCGCGCGTGGACGTCGTGGCGCACGTCGGCAGCACGCGGACCGGCCGCGCCATCCGGGAGGTCGCCGGCCGGACCGGCGCGAAGGCGCTGCTGGAGAACGGCGGCAACGACCCACTCATCGTGGACGCCGGCGTCGACCCGGCCTGGGCGGCGGAGCAGGCCGCGCTGGGCAGCTTCGCCAACAGCGGCCAGATCTGCACGTCGGTGGAGCGGATCTACGTGCACCGCTCGCTCGCGGAACCGTTCCTCGACCTGCTCACCGAGCAGGCGGCGCGGCGCGTTCCGGAGTCGGCGGCCGAGGAGGAGGTCGAGATGGGCCCGCTCGTGGACCGCGCGCACCGCGACCACGTGCACGCGCACGTCCGCGCGGCGGTCGAGGCCGGTGCCCGCTGCCTGGTCGGCGGCGAACTGCCCGAGGGCCCCGGAGCGTACTACCCGGCCACGGTGCTCACCGGCTGCACCCCCGACATGGCGCTGCTGCGGGAGGAGACCTTCGGGCCGGTGGCCCCGGTCCGGATCGTGGACGGCTTCGACCAGGCCCTCCTGGAGGCGGCGGACGACCGCTACGGCCTGGCCGCCACCGTGCTGACCGCCTCGATGGAGCACGCCCAGCGCGCGTTCCGGGAGCTGCCGGTGGGGACGGTCAAGGTCAACGCGGTCTTCGGCGGTGCTCCCGGCGGCGCGGCGCACCCCCGGCGCGGCAGCGGCCAGGGGTACGGGTACGGGCCGGAGCTGCTGGACGAGATGACGGTGACGAAGGTGCTGCACCTGGGACTGCCCCGGCGGGCGGACCCGGCACGCTGACCGGTGCGGTCCGGCGGGGCCGCGGTCACGGGACGCGGGGTCCGGCGGCCGTCTCCGCCCGCCGGCCGGCTCCGTCCGGCGGGCGGCCTGCCGTCCCGCCAGGGCCGCGCCCGCGGCTGCCGCCGTCCGCGCGCGCCCGCCGCGGATGCCGGGGGCGAGCTCGTCCGGCGCCGGGTCGGCCGCGCCGGAGAGGGCGGGGCGGTGGAGGAGAGCCTCCCGCCAGCGGGGAGCGGCGTCGGCCGCCCGCCTGCCGGACGGCCGCCCCCGCTGGTCCGGCCGCGGTGCGCGGGGCGGTGTTCGCCGTGGTCAAAGGGTTGGTCAACAACACCTAGTATCGCGGTATGGACTCCGGACTGTTCCACGATTCCGGGGCGATCCGCCGGATAGCTCGGGAGGGGGCCGTCCTCGGAGGTGCCGGATACGCCGTGCTGATGCAGGTGGCCCATCCCGCGGTCGCCCGCGGCGTCCACCGGCACAGCGACTTCGCCCGGCGGCCGCTCGGCCGGCTGCGGGGGACGCTCGGCTACGTCTACGCGGTCATCTTCGGCACCCGGGAGGAGGCCGGGCGGGTCAGCCGGCGGGTCCGCGCCGCGCACCGCCATGTGGTCGGGGACGGCTACGACGCCGGCGATCCCGAGCTCCAGCTGTGGGTCGCCGCCACCCTCTACCACGCGGCCGTCACCGTCTACCAGCGCGCGGTCGGCCCCCTGGAGCCCGCGGACCTCGACGAGGCGTACCGGCAGTACGCCGTACTCGGCACCTCCCTGGGCCTGCCCCAGGAGCTGTGGCCGGCCACGCGGGCGGACTTCGCGGCCTACTGGGAGGCGGAGGTGGCCGCGCTGCGGGTCGGCGACGAGGCGCGCGGCATCGCCGAGCAGCTGTTCCGGCCCCGGCAGGTCGCGCTCCGGCCGGCCACCGCGCTGCAGCGGTTCCTGACCGCCGGTCTGCTGCCGCCGAAGGTCCGCGCGCAGTACGGGCTGGCGTGGGGACCGGTGCGGGAACTGGCGCTGCGGGCGCTGTTCGCGGCGCTGCGCCTGGCGTGGCCGCTGCTCCCGGCGGCGCTGCGGGAGTTCCCGATGCGCCGGAGCCTGCGGCTGCTGCGCGACCGGTCGTGGCTCCGCCGGCGGCGCCACGACGGCGGGCGCCGGGTGGCCGTGGGCGCGCGCGGCTGAGCGCGCGTGGCCGGGCGCGGTGACCGGCCCGGCCACAAGGGGGTCAGTCCCGGGGCGCGGCCGGGAAGCCTCCGGCCTGGCGTTCGACGGCCGCGGCGACCCGCAGGCAGAGCGCGTCGTCCCACCGCGGCCCGACGATCTGCAGGCCGACCGGCAGCCCGCCGGCCTGGTCGGCGGGCACGCTCGTGGCCGGGTGCCCGGTGACGTTGAACGGCGCGGTGTTGGGCACCATCTCCAGGGCGCGGGCGATGTAGTCCGCGCGCGAGACGTCGGGGCCGGGGATCTCGGTGGCGCGGATCGGCGTGGTCGGCAGCACCAGGACGTCCACGTCGGCCAGGGCCGCGTCGTAGGCGGCGGTGAGCTCGCCGACGAGGTTGCGAGCCATCGCGTAGTGCCCGCCGTGGTAGGTGTCGAGCGTGTAGCGGCCGGTCAGCGCGACGTACTTGACCGTTTCGGAGAGGTCGCCGCCGTGGACGGTCCGGCGGGCGCCGTAGTGGGCGATCAGCTCCGGGTCGTAGAGGCCGGACCAGTTGAGGCCGTAGCCGTTGCCGTCGATCATCTGGGCGGTGGCGCCCTCGGTGGCGATCACGTTCCACAGGTGCAGGGCGTCGGCGTGCCACGGGACGCTGGCCTCCACGACCTCGGCCCCCATGCCGGTGAGCCGGGCGGCGGTCCGCCGGACGGAGGCGTCCACCTCGGGGTCGCTGAGGCCGGGGATGCCGAACCCCTCCGTGAGCAGGCCGATCCGCAGCCCGTCGACCCCCTCGTCGACGGCGGCGAGGTAGTCCTGCGCGGTGTGCCCGCTCTGCCGGGGGTCCTGGCCGTCGGGGCCCGCGATGATGCCGAGCAGCAGCGCGGCGTCGCGCACGGTGCGCGTCATGGGGCCGAGGTGGTCGACCGTGGCCTCGATCGGGAACGCGCCGGTGTAGGGCACCAGCCCGTGGGTCGGCTTGTGGCCCACCACCCCGGAGAAGGAGGCCGGCATCCGGACCGATCCGCCCTGGTCCCCGCCGATGGCCAGGTCGACCTCCCCGGCGGCCAGCAGCGCGGCGTTGCCGCTGGAGGACCCCCCGGTGGTGCGGGTGGTGTCCCACGGGTTGCGGACCGGCCCGGTGGCGGCGGTGTGGCTCCCGCCGGAGAAGCACAGGTCCTCGCAGACGGTCTTGCCGGCGATGGTCGCGCCGGCCGCGAGCAGCCGGGAGACCACGGTGGCGTCGCGGAGCGGCACGTGGCCCTCGACGGTCACGGAGCCGTTCATCATGGGGACGCCGGCGACCGAGACGTTGTCCTTGACCACGACCCGCCGCCCGGCGAGCGGTCCGGAGTCGGCCTCGGTGATGTCGGTGGTGACGTACCAGGCGCCGAGGGGGTTGTCGTCCGGTTTGACGTGGGCGAAGTCGCGCACGGGGGCGGTGGGCCGGGAGCGCGCGTACAGTTCGGCCACTCGGTCGTAGGAGCCGATGGCGGCACCGCAGATCTCGGCGAACGAGTCGAGGTCGGCCTCGGAGAGGTCCAGTCCGTAGCGGCGGGCGATTGCGGAGAGCTGTTCGGAGGTCGGAGGGACGACCGTCACTGATGACTCCTAGCGCGTCGTGGGGGGAGAGGCGGGAATTCGTTGCTCCCTTTGCCGTTCGCAGCGACTTTAGTGAATCATCGGGAAAGCGGTGATTCGGGGCGCATCACACTCCCCCTCCCTCGACCGACAATTGCGCGTTTTGCCGCTTTTCCACCGAATTTCGGCGCAAAGGAAAATCGAAGCCGCATTCGGAACGTGTCGGCACGCAGCCCGGAACCACCCCATCGGGCCCGGTGGAGCGCTCCCACAGTGCTGCGTCACGACCACCGGAGCCGCGCCGAGTCGCGCTCCCGCGAGGGCTCGACCTCCGCCACCAGGGAGAAGCCGCCGTTCCCCGCCTCGGCGACCATGAGCGGCTGGCGGTAGGCGTTGGGGCCGCTGATCGCCACCGTCCCCCGCGGACCGTCGAAGGACCGCCCGCGCAGCTCCCGGGCGATGGTCAGGGGCTCGTCGTCGCCGGCCGCGCGCGCCGCGCCGGTGTAGAGGTGCAGGGCCTCGTAGACCGACTCCGTGATGCTGGACGGCGGCGGCGCCCAGCGGCCGAACTCCCGGTAGTAGGAGTCGACCAGCGCGCGGTTGGCGGCGTTGTCCAGGTTCTCGAAGTAGCCGAAGACGCTCCACAGCCCGCTGCTCGCGGCGTCGCCGATCGCCGACCGGGTGAACTCGTCCAGCGCGAGGGCCAGGGTGCGGCACTGCGCGCGCAGCCCCATGGCGTGGCACTGCTGCTCGAACGCCACCTCGTCGGCGCCGACGAAGGTGGACAGCACCAGGTCCGCGCCCGAGGCCGCGATGTCGTCGATCAGCGACGAGAAGTCGTCGGTGCCCAGCGCGCGGTAGGTCTCCCCCACCACGGCGCCGCCGTGCCGGGCGATCACCCGGCGGGCCCAGACGTTGCTGTCCCGCGGCCAGGAGTAGTCGTTGCCGGCCAGGTACCAGTGCCGCCCGCCGGTCGCGCCCATCAGTCTGCGGACCGCGGCGTCGAGCTGGCCCTCCGGGCGCTCCCCCAGGCGGAACACCAGGTCGTGGGCGGGGCCGCCCTCGTTGACCGGCGTGTAGATGACCAGCACGCCGGCCCGCCGCGCCACGGCGCTGATGGCGTTGAAGCTCTGCGAGGTGACGTTGGTGATGATGGCCCGGCAGCCGGCCCGGATCAGCCGGCGGGTCTCGGCGGCGGCCGTGCGGGGGTCGGTGGCGTCGTCGCCCACCAGAACGCGCATCTCGCGGCCGTTGACGCCGCCGTCGGCGTTGACCTGCTCCGCGCCGAGCAGCGCCAGGTTCTCGGTGGCGGCGGCGAACACGCTCGCGGGCCCGGACTTGCTGCACAGCAGCCCGACAGGGTGCGCCCCCTCGGGCACCGACCCGGTGGCCGGTATACCGCGCCGCCGCATGAGCCACGGCAGCGCCTCGGAGCCGATCTCCGCGGTCACCCGCACCCGCGTGCCGCCCGACTCCCGGGGGTCGAACCGCATCCGCAGCCGTCCGCGCCAGGGCAGGTGGTGGGTGATGTCGATGCGCCGCCCCGCGGCGAGCCCGCTGATGCGGCCGACGATGTCGGCGGGCCGGCCGCCGCCGGACTCCAGCGGCACCCGCAGCGTGACCATGGCCCCCACCGCGACCTCGGCGCAGTGCGCGTCGAAGAGCCAGCCGGCCCCCGAGCCGCTGCCGAACATGCCGTACACCTGGTGGGGGGGAAGCTCGACGACGCGTTCCGCGGTGAGGGTCAACTGTCCCATGTCGCTCCCTGGGGTCGCTCTCCTCGGTACTCGCTCCCGGCTCGGCGCGCGGGTACCGCCGGCCCCGGCACCGCCCCGGCGGCGACCGCCGCGGCCGGCCGGCGGCCGTCACGGGAAGCGCCGCCACCCGGGCGGGCGGCCCCGCGGACACCGCCCGCCGCGGCCGTCGCGGCCGGGCGCCCTAGGCCGTGCGGCCCTCCCTGCCACCGCGGCCGAGCTGGCGGACCTCGCCGTCCGCGACACGCCGCGTGACGTGATCAAGATCACCAAGCGAGGTGTGCAGAAGCTCCGTCAGGAAGGATACGACCTGCCGTGCGGGTCCCTCGTAGGAAATCGCGAACCGCGCTGTCCCGTCGTCATCGCGGCAGGACACCAGCCCGTGCTCCCGCAGCAGGTGGAGACGGGTGTAGAGGGCACCGGTGCCATGAGCGCCGATTTCCGCGGCGATTCCGTCGAACGACGTCTCGCCGTTCCTGTCCAGGACCGCGAGGATTTTTTGGCATACCGGATCGGTGAGAACGGCGAAATCGTCGTGAGAATCCATATGTGCCCTCCGGAGACCCCACAGTAGCCCAGGTGGTGATCACCCCGGACAGGGTCGCGACGGGCGCCGTTCCCTCCCCCGCGGTGACCGGCGGCGGCCGGCCACCGCGACCTGCGCCTACCGGCGCGCCCGCACCCCGTACCGCCGTGGTCGACGGTGCGCGTAATATCGGTTACCCAGGGCGATCCTGCCGTCCGGGCGGTGCCGAGACCGGGCCGGCGACGACGAGCGCGAAGTCGGCGGCCGGATCCGTCCACCACCGCAGGACCGCGAACCCCGCCTCCGCGAGCTCCGCCCGGGCTCCGTCCGGCCGGAACTTCGCCGACACCTCCGTGCGCATCTCCTCGCCGGCGGCGAACTCCACGGCGAGGTCCAGGCCCGCCACCCGCACCCGCTGCGGGCGTTCGGCGCGCAGCCGCATCTCGATCCACTCCGCCTCGGCGTTCCAGTGGGCGACGTGCTGGTACGCCTCGGGCACGAAGTCCCCGTCCAGCTCGCGGTTGATGACGTGCAGCACGTTGCGGTCGAACTCGGCGGTGACCCCCTGGGCGTCGTCGTAGGCGGCCAGCAGGCGGTCGGTCTCCTTGACCAGGTCCAGGCCGAGCAGCAGGGTGTCCCCGGGCGCCATGGTGCTGCGCAGGTCGGTCAGGAACGACCGGCGCTGCCCCGGCGTCTGGTTGCCGATGGTGGAACCGAGCATCGCCACCATGCGCCGTCCCCCGGTCGGCAGCAGGTGCAGGTGGCGCTCGAAGTCGGCCACCACCGCCTGGACGGCCAGGCCGGGATGGTCGGCGGCGATCTGCCCGGCGGCGGCCTCCAGGAAGCCGCCGCTGACGTCGACCGGGACGAACCGGCGCAGCGTTCCGGCGGCGCGCAGCGCGTCCAGCAGCAGCCGGGTCTTCTCCCCGGAGCCGGAGCCGAGCTCCACCAGGGTGTCGGCCCGGGTGGTGGCGGCGATCTCCACTGCGCGGGCCCGCAGGATGGCGCGTTCGGCCCGGGTCGGGTAGTACTCGGGCAGCTCGGTGATCTGCTCGAACAGCGCGCTGCCGCGCTCGTCGTAGAACCACTTGGGCGGGAGCGACTTCGGACTGGCTATCAGCCCGTCGTAGACGTCCCGGCGCAGTGCCTTCGCGAGGTCGTCGGCGGTGAGATGGCGGTCGACGCGCAGCATGGTGCCCCCCTTGGTCTGCTGCCTCGGTCTGCGTGATGTGCGCGGCGGCGCGCGGCCCGGCACGGCGGGAGCCGTGCCGGGCCGGCGGGCCGGCCGCTCGTCCGGTCACGCCTCACCCGATGGGCGTGATCCGGACGCTGTGGGCGGTGGCGGTGAGCAGGGATTCGTCCGGCACCCGCCGCCAGCCGGGCTCGTCGTCGCAGGGCTCGGAGGCGACGACGACCGTGCCCGGCCCCTGGCGCACGTACAGGGTGTCCCCGCACGCCGTGGCGGCCAGCCGGGTGCCGTCGGCCGCCAGGAGGTTGTAGCGCCCCGGGGAGCAGGAGCGCGCCGCCTCGGCCACGCCCGCCAGTGCCCCGCCGAGCGGCTCGCCCTTGCGCCACAGCCGCACAGCCAGGCCGAACAGCGGTGCGGAGTCGACGGGGGCGCGGACGTCCGGCACGCCCGTGGGGACGGGTGTGCCGAGCCGGTCGGCCAGGGCCTCGTAGTCGCTGGCCGCTCCGTTGTGGCTGAACAGCCGCCCGTCACCGCGGAACGGCTGGGCGCACGACTCGTCCACCGGGAACCCCACGGTGGCGTCGCGGACCGCCGCCACCACGCAGCCGGCCCGGACCACGCGCGCAACGTCGGCGAAGGAGGTGTCGGCCCAGATGGGCATCGACCTCCGGTACCGCACGGGGGGCTCCGCGGCCGCGGGATCCGCGCCCCCGGCGTACCATCCGACGCCGAACCCGTCGGCGTTCACCGTGCCGTGCCGCTGCTCCCGCGGCGCGTAGGACTGGCTGTGCAGCGAGCGCTTCGGCGCGTAGAGCAGCGTGTGCAGGTCGACGGGGGGCCCGAGGTAGGCCATGTGGCGGCACATCAGGCGGCCTCCGCGTCGCGGGCGCACCGGAAGCCGGCGAAGATCTGCCGCCGGATCGGGAGGTCCCAGTTGCGGAAACTCGCCCGCGCCGACACCGGGTGGCTGGCCCAGGAGCCGCCGCGCAGCACCTTGTAGCCGCCGCCGAAGAACACCTCGGAGTACTCCCGGTACGGGAACGCCCGGAACCCGGGGTAGCCGGCGAAGTCGGTGGCGGTCCACTCCCAGACGTCGCCGACGAGCTGGCGCACGCCGTACGGTGACGCGCCGGCGGGGAACGCGGCCGCGGGGGTGGGACGGAGCAGCCGCTGGCCCAGGTTGGCGTGGTGCTCGCCGGGCTCGGCGTCGCCCCACGGGTACAGCCGGGACCGGCCGGTGGCGGGATCGTGCCGGGCGGCCTTCTCCCACTCGGCCTCGGTGGGCAGCCGCTTGCCCGCCCACCTGGCGTAGGCCTCGGCCTCGTAGAAGCACACGTGCTGCACCGGCTCGTCCGGCGGGACGGGCTCGACGCGGCCGAGCCGGCGGCGAAGCCACTGCCCGGCGTCGCGGCGCCAGAAGGCGGGGGACCGCTTCCCGGAGCGGTTGCGCCACTCCCAGCCGGCCGGGCTCCACCAGCGGGCCTGGTCGTAGCCGCCGTCGGCCATGAACTCCAGGTAGCGGGCGTTGGTCACCGCGGCGGTGTCGATGTGGTAGGCGGGGAGCCGGACGACGTGCGCCGGCCGCTCGTTGTCGTAGGCCCACGGCTCGTCGCTGACCCCCATGGTGAAGGGGCCGGCGGGGATGCGGACCTCCTCCGCCTCGGTGCCCGCCGGCTGGCCGCCCGTCGGCGGCGGTGCCGGGGGTGCCGGCTCGCGGAGCACCGGGTCGCCGCGGCGCAGCTGGTGGGTGGCGAGCATGGTCTCGTCGTGCTGGTGCTCGTGCTGGATGACCATGCCGTAGACGAAGCCGCCGTCGAGCAGCGCGGCGCCGGAGTCGAAGACGGCCCGGTCGAGGTGGTCGAGGACCCGCCGCCGCACCCGCGCGTTGTACTCCTGTGCCTCGCCGGGCGACAGCAGCGGCAGTTCCACCCGTCGGGCGCGCGGGTTCTCGAACGCGTCGTACAGCACGTCGATGTCCGGACGGATCGCCTCCTGGCCCTGCGCGGCGCGGATCAGCCACTGCTCCTCGTAGTTGCCGGCATGGGCCAGGTCCCACACGAGGGGGGACATCAGCGGGGAGTGCTGGCGGAGGAGTTCGGCGTCGTCGAGGGCGTCCACGGTCAGCCCGTGGCTGCGTACGCGCACCTCGCCGAGTCCGGCGGCGATGCGCCGCCTGAGCTGGTCGTCGGTCGGCCGGCCGGTCATGTCGCTCCTCCGCTCGGCTGGTCCCCTGGTCCGTCGTCGGCGGGACAGCGGCCCCGCTCGACGTACCGCTCGCGGTAGGCGTCCACCAGCGGCACGAGTTCGGCGGCGCCCTGGTCCGGCAGCGCCGCGGCGGCCGCGGCGAAGCAGTCGCGCACCGCGGTGGCGATGCCGGGATCGGTCAGCGCGTCGCGGGCGGCGGCCAGCCACGCCTCGGGGCCGGGCTCGGCGCCGTGCCAGAGTTCGTCGGTGGCGGCGAACGCGGCCTCCGACGCCTTGGGGTGGTCGACCAGTGCCGCGGCCACCGCGACCGGGACGGGCCACCAGCGCTGCGGCAGGGCGTCGATCATCCGCAGCTCCAGCCAGCCCCGCGGGCGCACCGGCGGGAACAGCGTGGTCAGGTGGTACTCGAGGTCGTCGAGCGTCGGGCGCCGCGGGTCGCCCGCGCGCAGCCACTCCCCGAACCGCAGGCCGGGGTCGCTGAGCCACGGCAGGTCGTCGCGGCGGATCGTCATGAGCCGGGCGTCCAGCACGTACCGGGTCCACGCCTCGACCGGGTCGCCGGCGGGGACGGGCCGGGTGCGCGACGAGTCCATGGCGGCCCAGATCGCCCACCGGGTGGACCGCCAGCCGGTGGGCCGGTCCCGCCAGGTCGGCGAGTTGGCGAACGCGGCGACGAGCAGCGGGCCGAGCCGGTGCACCAGGCGCCACCGGCGTTCGGCGTCCGCCGGAGTGGCCCCGATGTCCAGGCAGACCTGGAGGGAGGCCGTACAGCACATCATGGTGCGGCCGCTGGGCCAGCCGCCGTCGAAGTAGCGCTCCATGGCGAGGTAGCGCGGCAGCGTGAGCTGCCGCTTCGGCGAGCGGTGCGGATCGAGGCCGGCCCCGCGCAGCCGGAGTCCGGCGGTGCGCAGCCGGGACTCGACGTGGTCGAGGTCGGCGGTCATGGCCGCGTGCGCGGCGGCCGGGCCGTCCTGGGGCAGCGAGCTCAGCTCCAGCTGCCCCCCGGGTTCGTAGGTGATCGCGCTGCCGGCGGGCAGCGGGCCCGCCTCGGCGACGACCGCGGCCAGCCGGTCGAGCGGCACCGCCTCGCGCGGCCGCCGCGGGTCGAGGACCAGCCATTCGGACTCGACGCCGACGCGTCCGGGCGGTCCGGTCTTGAAGCAGATTCCGTGGACGAACTCGTGGACGTCGGCGTCGGAGAGACGAGCCATGGGGCACCCCCAATTCGGACGTACAGAATGCTGTGCCCGGGTTCACCTCGGGTTGAACCCGGTTGCCGGGGGTGACCAAGCCGACATCCCGCCGGCCGGTGCGGTGACGGGCGAGGACGGCGGCGCCGCGGCTCAACTGCGGCCGAGATCGGCCAGGTAGGTCTCACCGGTGAGGGTGAGCCCGGACCGCCACAGCAGCGCCTTCTTGCCGGCGTCCTCCCCGGCGGAGTCCACGACGACGGCCGACGCTCCCATCAGGCGCAGCCGGCGGCGCGCCTGGGCCAGCAGGGCCGCACCGGCCCCCCACCAGTCGTCGGGCCGGAAGACCGAGAAGTCGCGGACGCGGGCCACCACCGCGGTGCCGCGGGCGGGCAGGTGGTCGGGCACCGTCCGCGCCAGGGAGCCGAACAGGTAGCCGCTGAGCTCGGCGCCGCGTTCGGCGACGAGGCACACCGCGCCACCGGTGGCGAGGGCGTGCGCGAGCCGGGCGCGGTGGAACTCCCGGGAGTCGGTGGCCACCCGGGCGAGCCCGGGGGCCCGCTGGTGGCGCTCCCGCCACTCGCGGTGGACGTGGTCGGCGACGGCGTCCAGATCGCTGTCGTAGGCGTCCCGCACGCTCAGTCCGAGCGGGGTCCGCGTGGTGGTGGTCCGCACCGAGGTCCGCATGGCTGTCCTCTCCTCGACCGGTGTCAGCAGTGCTCGAAGTTCTTCCCCGAGCCGCACCGAACTACGGCGATTTGGCAGGACAAATCCGGCTAAGTGATGTTCAGCGGCCGGCTAAGTCCCGGTCAGTCCACCTGGTCTTCCGCCGTGTCAGCGGCCCCCGGAGCGAGCAGAACCAGTGGCGTAGGCACTGCGACGGAGGGGCTCATGGCGATCACCACGGAACCGGACCGCATCGACGTCGAGGCGCTGCGCACGCTGCTCGACGGCCGCTGGGCGCACGTGCGGCGGCTGGCGCGCGACACCCTCCGCGGAGAGCTGTTCGCCCCGGTGTACGGACTCGACATGGCGGCGCACCGCGAACGCGTGGCCCGCCAGCTCGCGGCGCTGGCGGAGACCGAGATCCCGTCCTACGGCTTCCCCGCCTCGGTGGGCGGCCGCGACGACGTCGGAGCGTCCATGGTGGCGTTCGAGATGCTGGTCTGCGACCTGTCGCTCATGGTGAAGGTCGGCGTGCAGTGGGGGCTCTTCGGCGGCGCCGTCCAGTCGCTCGGCACCGAGCCGCACCACCGGGCGTACCTGGCCAAGATCATGTCGGTGGAGCTGCCCGGCTGCTTCGCCATGACGGAGACCGGGCACGGCTCCGACGTGCAGCGGTTGCGCACCACGGCCGAGTACGACCGGGCGGCGGAGGAGTTCGTCGTCACCACCCCCGACGAGGCGGCCCGCAAGGACTACATCGGCAACGCGGCCCGCGATGGGCGGATGGCCGTGGTGTTCGCCCAGCTCGTCACCCGCGGCGAGCGGCACGGCGTCCACGCGCTGCTGGTGCCGATCCGCGACGAGGCCGGCCGGCCGCTGCCCGGGGTCCGCATCGAGGACTGCGGCCCCAAGGCCGGGCTCAACGGGGTCGACAACGGCCGGCTGTGGTTCGACCGGGTCCGGGTCCCCCGCGCCGCGCTGCTGAACCGCTACGGCGACGTCGACGCCGACGGCACGTACCGCAGCCCCATCGCCAACCCCAACCGGCGGTTCTTCACGATGCTCGGCACACTGGTGCGCGGCCGTATCAGCGTCGCCGGCGGCGCGAACAGCGCCGCCAAGGCCGCGCTGGCGATCGCGGTGCGCTACGCCGACGCCCGCCGGCAGTTCGAGCGGCCGGGGGGCGAGGGTCCCGCCAGCGAGGTGCCGCTGCTGGACTACCTCGCGCACCAGCGCCGGCTGCTGCCGGCCCTGGCGACCAGCTACGCCCTGCACTTCGCGCAGGAGGAGCTGGTGTCCACGCTGCACGACGGCTGGACCGGCACGCCGCTGGACGAGCACCGCCAGCGGGAGCTGGAGGCGCGCGCGGCCGGCCTGAAGGCCGTGGCCACCTGGCACACCACCCGCACCGTCCAGGAGTGCCGGGAGGCGTGCGGCGGCGCCGGCTACCTCGCCGAGAACCGGCTGCCGCAGCTCAAGGCGGACTCCGACGTCTACACCACGTTCGAGGGCGACAACACGGTGCTGCTGCAGCTCGTCGCCAAGGGCCTGCTCACCAACTACCGGGAGGAGTTCGGCAGCCTCGACGCGTTCGGCATGGCGCGGTTCGCCGCCGGGCAGTTCGTGGGCGCCGTCATCGAGCGCACCGCCGCCCGGGCCCTCATCGACCGGCTGGTCGGCGCCGCGCCCGGACGCGGCGAGGAGGCCGACCTCTACGACCGGGCGTGGCAGTACCGGCTGCTGGAGGACCGGGAGCGGCACGTGGTCGAGGGGTTGGCCCGCCGGCTGCGCGGCGCCGGATCCGACCCGGCGACGGCCTTCGCCGCGTTCAACGACGCCCAGGACCACGTGCTCAAGGCCGGGCGGGCGCACGTCGACCGGGTGGTGCTGGAGGCGTTCATCGCGGCGATCGACCGGTGCGTCAACCCCGACGCCCGCTGGGTCCTGGACCGGCTGTGCGACCTGTACGTGCTCTCGCTGGTGGAGGCCGACCGCGCCTGGTTCCTGGAGCACGGACGGCTCACCCCGGCCCGCGCCAAGGCGGTGACCGCCGCGGTCAACTCGCTGTGCCGCCGGCTCCGCCCGCACGCCGCCGCCCTCATCGACGCGTTCGGGCTGCCCGACGCGTGGCTGGCGGCACCCATCGCGCTCGGCGCGGAGGTTGACCGGCGGCGCGGAGGGTGACCGACGGCGCGCGGCGGCGCGGTCGGGGCCGGCCTGACACCTCCGCCCGGCCCCGACCGGCGCGCGGGCCGGGGCCGGGCGGCGCGGCGGCCGGATGCGGCCACGCCCCGCGGTTGGCCGCATCCCGGCGCAGGTATGACCGTCACCAACGGTGACCGCCGCCCGCCGGCGGTCCGCACCGGAGACGGGGGCGCCGATGCTGCCGATGGTCCTGGTCCTCCTCGGAGTCGGCGGCGCGGTGTCGCTGGCGGTCGGGTTCTCCACCGACCGCGCCGGCTCCCGGTGGGCGATCGCCCTGGGAGCCCTCGCGCTGCTCGTCGCACTGGCCGGGGTGCCCGTCGTGCTCGTCGACACGTGGTACCGCGCGGTGTTCGGCTGACCGGGATCCGTGCTCGGCCCGCTTCGACCAGTCCCGGGTTCTCCGTCGCGGTGCCCGCGGATGGCGGACGCGCGACGCGTCATGACGCACCTCGTCAGGAGCAGCGATGACCGCCTACCCGGACCCGGACACCCGGACGCCGGACAACGCCCACATCGGCCGGAGACTCCGCGACTACGGGGTGGACGTCGATCGGAAGCCCCACCGCGACGTCCCCCTCGTGCGGGTGGACCTCCCGGCCGACGAGGGGACCAGGACCCCGCAGGGCTTCCTGGCGAACCGGCCGCACGGCGAGATCGCCATCCGGCCCCGGGCGCTCGTCTTCGGCTCCGGTCCGGCCCACGCGGTCGCAGACGCCTACGCCAACCCGGTCCGGGGGAGGCGAAGGAGGGCGTCACCTGGGCCGACACCACGACCCCCCGGACAGGCGTGGCCCCGGCCGCGTGGCTGGAGGCGTCCTTCCTGCCGGTGCTGAAGACCACGGCCTCCACGACGCTCAGGCTGGACTGGGAGGCGGCGCACTCGGTGTCGGACACCTTCGAGACGACCGTCCCGGAGCGCTACGTCGGCTGGCTGGAGCGGCGCGCCGCCTTCCAGTTCCTCAGCGCTGGGATCTACCTCGTGCGCCGGGTCTTCGGCATGAGGGCCGTGTCCGGCTACGCCGGCGGCGTGATCACCGGTCCGGCGAGCGACGGACGGCCGCCCGGGACACTGGTCGCGCGGAAGCGCCGGCTCGCGCAGGCCGAGCTCGACGCGCTCGACGCGCTCGACGGCGAAGGCTTCGCACTGCCCGCGCTGCCGAGCGCCGTCGTCTCCGCCGCCCCCGAGGGCGAACTCGTCGCCGCCTGAGCCGGGGTGGATCCGCGCCCCCTCCGGCCGGCGGCCGTGTGGGGCTGCTCACCCGCCCCGGTCCCGGGCACCGAGCGCGTGCCGCACGTCGGCGGCGATCTGGAGGTCCTCGCGCGCGGTGAGCACCAGTGTCCGCACTGCCGCGCCGCCGGCCGTGATCTCAGCGTCGCCGGCGGCGGCCGCGTTGGCGTCGGGGTCGAGCGCGAGGCCGAGGAAGCCCATTCCCGCGGCCGCGCCGGCGCGCACCCGCGGCGAGCCCTCGCCGACTCCGCCGGTGAACACGAGGGTGTCCAGTCCGCCGAGCGCCGCCGCCATGGCGGCGATCTTGGCCCGCAGCCGGTGCAGGTAGACGGCCAGCGCCAGTCCGGCGGCGGGGTCGCCGCCGTCGGCCCGGGCCGTCACCTCCCGCATGTCGGCGGTCCCGGCCAGGCCGGCCAGACCGCTCCGCCGTTCCAGGACGGTGTCGACCTCCGACGGCTCCAGGTGGCCGTTGCGCAGCAGCCACATCAGCAGCCCCGGATCGACGTCGCCGGCACGGGTGGCCATCACCAGCCCCTCCAGCGGGGTGAACCCCATCGTGGTGTCCACGCTCCGGCCGTCGCGCACCGCCGCCAGGGAGGCGCCGGCCCCGAGGTGGGCGGTGACCAGCCGTCCGGGGTCCGCGCCGAGCAGCCGTCCGGCCTGCCGTGCCGCGTAGGCGTGGGAGAGGCCGTGGAAGCCGTAGCGGCGCAGCCCGAACTCCTCCCGCCAGCGCCTCGGCACGGCGTAGGTGGCGGCCTCGGGCGGCAGGTCGGCGTGGAACGCGGTGTCGAAGCACGCCACCTGCGCTACCCCGGGCAGCGCTCGCTCCAGGGCGGTGATCCCGGCCAGGGCCGCGGGCTGGTGCAGCGGGGCGAGCTCGGTCAGGGCGCGCAGCCGCTCCAGCACGCGGCCGTCGACCACCACCGGCGCGCGGAAGTCGTCGCCGCCGTGCACCACGCGGTGCCCCACGGCGTCGGCGCGCGGGAGGCCGGCGAGGGCGTCCGCCAGCTCCTCCTCGCGCACCCGGCCGGCCTGGGCCGCGAGGTCGCGCCGCTCCAGGACGTCGTCGCGCTCGTCCAGCAGCCGCAGTTTGACACTGGTCGAGCCGGTGTTGACCACGAGGACGCGCACGCCGCCCTCACCGCCCGGCACGCCGGCCGGGCCAGCTCCAGTCGCGGATGTCGGGCGGGTCCTCGCCGTGCTCCCGGGTGTGGGCGCGGCAGCGCAGCCGCTCGTCCACCATGCGCTGGCGCAGGCCGGCGGCCCGCACGCCCAGGCTCGGCACCCGGTCGATCACGTCCATGACGAGGTGGAACCGGTCGAGGTCGTTGAGCATCACCATGTCGAAGGGCGTCGTGGTGGTGCCCTCCTCCTTGTAGCCGCGCACGTGCAGGTTCTGGTGGCCGTTGCGGCGGTAGGTGAGCCGGTGGATCAGCCAGGGGTAGCCGTGGAAGGCGAAGACCACCGGCCGGTCGGCGGTGAAGACGGAGTCGTACTCGCGGGCGGGCAGGCCGTGCGGGTGCTCGTCGACGGGCTGCAGCCGCATGAGGTCGACGACGTTGACGACGCGCACCCGCAGTTCCGGCAGGTGCCGGCGCAGCAGGTCGGCGGCGGCCAGCGTCTCCAGGGTGGGGATGTCGCCGGCGCAGGCCAGCACCACGTCAGGCTCGGTGCCGTCCTCGGTGCCGGCCCAGTCCCACACGCCCACCCCGCGGGCGCAGTGTGCGACGGCCTCGTCCATCGGCAGGAGGTTGGGCCCCGGCTGCTTGCCGGCCACGATCACGTTGACGTAGTCCCGGGAGCGCAGGCAGTGGTCGGCGGTCGAGAGCAGGGTGTTGGCGTCCGGCGGCAGGTAGACCCGGATCACCTCGGCCTTCTTGTTGACGACGTGGTCGATGAAGCCGGGGTCCTGGTGGCTGAAGCCGTTGTGGTCCTGGCGCCACACGTGCGAGCTGAGCAGGTAGTTCAGCGACGCGATCGGCCGCCGCCACGGCAGGCCGCGGCTGACCTTCAGCCACTTGGCGTGCTGGTTGAACATCGAGTCCACGATGTGGATGAACGCCTCGTAGCAGTTGAACAGCCCGTGCCGGCCGGTGAGCAGGTAGCCCTCCAGCCAGCCCTGGCACAGATGCTCGCTGAGCACCTCCATCACCCGGCCGTCGGGGGCGAGGTGCTCGTCGCCGGGCAGCCGCTCGGCCTCCCAGGTGCGGTCGGAGGCGTCGAACACGGCGTCCAGCCGGTTGGACGCCGTCTCGTCCGGGCCCATGAGCCGGAAGCGGTCCGGGTTGCGGCGCATGACGTCGCGCAGGTAGCGCCCGCAGACCCGGGTGGCCTCCGCGGTTCCGGCTCCGGGCTCCGGCACGTCCACGGCGTAGTCGCGGAAGTCCGGGAGGTCCAGCGCGCGCAGCAGCGTTCCGCCGTTGGCGTGCGGGCTGGCGCTGATCCGGCGCGGGCCTTCCGGCACCGGCGCCAGCACCTCCGGGCGCGGTGCGCCGCCGGCGTCGAAGAGCTCGTCGGGCCGGTAGCCGCGCAGCCACTCCTCCAGCTGGCGCAGGTGCTCGGGGTTCTCGCGGACACCGCCCAGCGGAACCTGGTGGGAGCGCCAGGTGCCGGCCACCCGCCGCCCGTCCACCGTGCCGGGGCCGGTCCAGCCCTTGGGCGAGCGCAGCACGATCATCGGCCAGCGCACCGGACCGGCCGCACCGTCCTCGCGGGCGGCGCGCTGGATCTCCCCGATCTCGTCCAGGGCCGCGCCGAGCGCGTCGGCCATCTGGCGGTGCATCGGGGCGGGCTCCTCCCCCGCGACGACGCGGGGCCGGAAGCCGTGCCCCTCCAGCAGCGAGAGGAGGTCGGACTCGGGGATGCGCGCGAGCACGGTGGGGCCGGCGATCTTGTAGCCGTTGAGGTGCAGGATGGGCAGCACCGCGCCGTCCCGGGCGGGGTCGGTGAAGCGGGCGGACTGCCAGCCGGCGGCGAGCGGGCCGGTCTCGGCCTCGCCGTCGCCCACCACCGCGGCCACGACGAGGCCGGGGTTGTCGAAGGCCGCGCCGTAGGCGTGGGCGAGGGAGTAGCCGAGTTCGCCGCCCTCGTGGATCGAGCCCGGGGTCTCGGGCGCGGCGTGGCTGGGCACGCCGCCGGGGAAGGAGAACTGGCGGAACAGCCGGCGCATGCCCTCCGCGTCCCGGCCGACGTCGGGGTAGACCTCGGAGTAGGTGCCGTCCAGCCAGGCCGTGGCCAGCGCGGCCGGGCCGCCGTGGCCGGGTCCGATCACCCACATCATGTCGGTGCCGCGCCGCCGGACCTGCGCCGAGAGGTGGGCGTAGACGAAGTTCAGGCCCGGGGTGGTGCCCCAGTGGCCGAGCAGCCGGGGCTTGATGTGCCCCGGGCGCAGTGGTTCGCGCAGCAGGGGGTTGTCGAGCAGGTAGATCTGGCCGACCGAGAGGTAGTTCGCCGCCCGCCAGTACAGGTCGATCCCGTGCAGCTCGTGCTCGTCGAGCGGGGTCGTGGGCGTCCGCGCCGCCGTGGTGCGCACCGTGGCTCTCCTCCTCGTCCTCGGGTGAACGGGAGGTTCCGCTACCCGCGGACCGGCGGGTCAGTCCTGGGGCGGGCCGGGGGCCGGGGACGGGTCCTGCGGCACCCGGTGGCGTCCGGCGTTCAGGAGCGGCGCGCGTCCTGGCCCTCCGCGGGGTCCGCTCCGAGCGCGGCCAGGTCGGCCAGGTCGGCCATGACACCGCGCAGGTCCGGGTAGAGGTGGCGGTGCTGCTCGTAGGCGCGCGCGTAGCGCTCGGTGAGGACCGGGTCCGGGGCGAAGACCCGGCCGCCGGCCGTGCCGGGTTCCTCCGCGGGCTCCGGGCGGCCCAGGACCGCGCGCGCGTACCGGGCCGCACCGCGCAGCCCGGCATCGGTCTCGCTGATCCGCCGGACCGGCGTGCCCAGCGCGTTGGCCAGCAGCGCGCACCACACGTCGGACCGGCTGCCGCCCCCGCACAGCGGGAGCTCGGCGCCGGTGCCGGCACCCACGACGCGGTCCCGCAGCGAGCGCAGCACGAAGGCGACGCCTTCGAGGATGGCCACGGCGAGCTGGGCCTTGGTGGTGCGGCCGGAGACGCCGACGAACACGCCCCGGGCCCACGGGTCCATGTGCGGGGCCCGCTCGCCGTCGAGGTAGGGCAGCGCGAGCAGGCCGCGCGGGGCGGCGTGCACCCCGTGCAGGGTTCGTTCGAACGACGCGTGGCTCACCCCGTCGAGGAGGTGGCGGCGGGCCCAGTCGGCGGCGGAGCCGGCGTTGAGCGTGGGAGCGACGAGGAGTTCGGTGCCGGGGTCGCCGGTGGCCAGCCGGAAGGCGCCGGCGAGGTCGGGGGCCGCCCGGTCGACGACGGCGGCCAGCCATCCGCTGGAGCCGAGGTAGGCGTAGTCGGCGTCCCGGCGGCCGCCGGTGATGCCCAGGGTGGTGGTGAGGGCGTCGCCGGGGGCGTGCAGCACCGGCAGGCCGGCGGGCAGGCCGAGTTCGGCCGCGGCCTCCGGGGTGAGCGGCCAGTCGTCGGGCTCGTCGGGGGCCGGCAGCTCGGGTAGCAGGTCGCCGCGCACGCCGGCCGCGCGCAGCGGCTCCGGCCACCAGCGGCGGTCCCCGGCGGCGAGCAGGCCGGTGGTCGACGCCGTCGTCAGGTCGCATCCGGCGTGGCCGGTGGCGCGCCAGACGAGGTAGGAGTGCGCGCCGAGCAGCAGGTGCCGCGCCCGGTCGAGGGCGGCGCGGTCGTGGTCGTGGACCCAGCGCAGCTTGGCCGCGATGGTGGAGGCGTCCTGCGGGTTGCGGGTCACCCGCTCCCAGGTGTCGCCGAGGGCGGCGCGCAGCCGGTCGTACTCGCCGGTGGCGCGGTGGTCGCTGTACAGGATCGCCGGACGCAGCGGCCCGTCGTCGTCGACCAGCACGACGTCCTGCATCTGGCCGGTGACGACGAGCGCGGTCGGCCGCGGCGCGGCGGGCGCCACCTGCCGCACCGCCCGGACGAGCGCGGCCCACCAGTCCGCCGGGTCCTGCTCCACCCACCCGGGGCGCGGCCGGCGGGTGGGGTGGTCGACGAGCGTCCGCGCGAGCGTCCGGCCCGTGTCGTCGATGACGGCCGCTTTGACGGCCGCCGTTCCGGCGTCGACCACCACAAGCTCGGCCACGTTGCCTCCTGATCCCCGAAAACCCCCGAATAGCCCCGGGCACGCGCATAGTACTGGAGAAACGAAAGCGCTCTACCGCCGGATCCGGGACCGATGCCGGCCGCCGCACGCACCGGGCCGGGAAGGACGCGACCGGGGCGTCCCACGGCGGACGGCGCGGGTGCCTGTCCCCGGTTTGCGAGCGCCTCGCGCGGCCGCCGGCGCGCGGTCCGTCGCCGCCCCGCCGCGCCCCGCGGCCGGGGGCAGTCCGGTAGCGGAGCCGCCCGGCCACCGCCAGGCACCACGCCGTCGCGGCCGGCCATGCCGTCTGGACGACGCGACGCCGTCCCCCGGCCTGGCACGGGCGAACGCCGCCGCATGCGGTTCGAGCTGGCCGATCCCGCACTCCACCACGTGACGGTCGCCGTAGCCGACCCCGTCGGACAGGGGCGGCCGACCACTCAGGCGGCCTCCGTGCTCGCGGTCGGCGGCCCCGAACCACCGGGCCCCGGGACGGCCGCCTCGATCTCGCGCCCGCCCAGGTCGGAACAGATCCTGCGGAGCTGTACGCGGTGGCGGCGCGCCGCCCCTACCGGGCAGACGCCCGCCTGACCCCAGCCGCTGCGGCGCCACGTCGACGCGTTCCATGACCGCTGCGGACCAGGGCCCCCTCGCGCTTCCCTGCCGCGAAGGGAGCCACGCGGGATGTCCGGCCCCCTCGCCGGCCCAGCGGATGTCTGGGGCCCACCCGCCACGGGAGCGGCCCCGTGCGCGGCCGTCTGGCTGGACCGCTTCGCGGTCTCGCCCCTTTCCCGATCCGCCGCGCCGGCCGCCCGCTGGTCGGCGCGCACGATCGTGGATTCGGACGTTGGCCTGCCGGCAGACCAGCCCAGCCGCATCTGAACGGGATCGCGGCCCGGCCGCGACCTAGCTAGACCGTTGATGGGGGTCGGTGTGCTGGTCAGTGGCTGCCGGGGGCCACCGGCTGGCTGGGGCGAGGCGCTGGTCGGCCGGTTGCTGCCGGATCGCTGTGTTCGGCGCGCCGGGATCGGCTGGCGGGTGCGGGCCGGCGCGCCCTGGCACCCAGCGGTGCGGCCCCTGGCGGAACTGCTACCGGCGGTTCCCCGGCCTCGACGCCGCGGGCGTCCCTGGTGGCCGGGGCTGTGCCGGCCGGTCTCGGGCGGCTGGTCCCGCGGACGACCAGCGGCACCCGGCACGGGGTGCCGGCGCGGTTCCGCCCGCGCGGGGCGGGCGGCGCACGGGGTGCGCCGCCCGCTTCCGCGGTGTCCGTGTCCGCTGGGGCGGCCGGACGGGGGTGTCAGGTGGCGTGGCCGACGCGCAGACCGGTCACGGTGTCGGTCACCGTGGCCAGGTCGGTGTCGCTGTCCATGAGCAGCCGCACCGGGAACGAGGCCAGGGAGGGGTGCGCGGAGCGGATCGCGTCGCGCAGGCCGATGACCGCGACCGAGGTCACGCCGAGCAGGTGCAGCGGCTCGGTGCTGTCCACGGTGTCGGCGGAGGTTCCCACCGTGTCGGCCACGAGGCGGACCAGGGCCAGCCGCACCGCGTCGGGGTCCGGCCGGTCCTCGGCGAGAACGGCGGGAAGGTCCGCCTCCTCCTCAAGGGCGCCCTCCTCCGTCCGCTGCCAGACGACAGGCAGGACCACCGGCGGCACGTGCGCCGGCGCGGGCCAGCGCTCGGGCCGGTGCCCGGTGGTGTGCAGCGCGGCGAACTGGTGCAGCAGCGCCACCTGGTCGGACTGCTCCGACGTGGCGGCGCCGATGACGACCGCCTCGGACCGGCCGACGGCGGACAGCGTCCGCACGGCTCCGCGGGAGAGGGTGGAGCGGGCCCCGACCTCGACCACCACCGCGTCGGCCGGCGCCGCGGCGGCCAGGGCGTCGGTGAAGCGCACGGGAGCGCGGAGCTGGCGCACCCAGTACTCGGCGTCCAGACGGGCGCCCTCCACCGGCCCGCCGGTCACGGTGGAGTGGAACACCGTGCCGTCGCGGGTGTCGGAGGGCGCGAGCCCTTCCAGCGCGGCGCGCAGCCGCGGCAGCAGCTCCTCGACCGCGGGCGAGTGCGCCGGCACGTCGTGCGCGACCCGCCGGACGTAGCGCCCGCGCCCCTCCAGCGCGGCGCGCAGCGCCTCCAGCGGCTCCTCCGCTCCGCTGACCACCGCGGTCTCCGGGCCGTTCACGGCCGCGACCACGAGGGCGCCGGCCAGGCCTTCCTCGGCGATGGCCGCCCCGGCCTCCTCGGGGGAGAGGTCGGTGACGAGCAGTCCGCCGTGGGGCGCGGTCTCGGCCAGCAGCGCGGAGCGGGCCGCCACCACGCGCGCGGCGTCGCCCAGGCTCAGCGCGCCGGCGGCGTACGCCGCCGCGACCTCGCCGAGCGAGTGGCCGAGCACCGCCGCGGGCCGGTGGCCCCAGGACCGCCACTGGGCGCTCTGGGCGACCTGGGTCAGCCAGATGGCGTGCTGGGCGGTCTCGAAGTCGCCGACCGGATCGCCCGGCCGCCACGGCTCGCGGCCCAGCGCCGCGGCCAGCGCCGCGCGCGCCTCGTCCAACGCCGCGCGGAACGGCGCGAACCGCTCGTAGGCGCGCTCGGCCATGCCGGCGTACTGCGAGCCGTGGCCGGCGAACATGAACACCAGCGGTCCCGGACGGCGGGCCGCCGTGCGCGGCGCGACGACAGCGGGGTGCGGGTGCCGCTCCGCGAGCGCGCGCAGGGCGGCCGCGGCCTCGGTGGGCGTGGCGGCGACCACGGCGGCGCGCACGGTGTCATGGTCGCGGCGGTGCTGGGCGGTCGCCGCCACCCTCGCGAGGTCGGGTTCGGCGGCCACCGCGGGCGCCCACGCGCCGGCGGTCGCGGCCAGCCGGCTCTCCGAGGCGGCGCTGACCGGGATGACGTGCTCTTCGGCCTCCCTGCGGCCGCCCTCCGGAGCGGGTGCCGCCTCCGGCGCCTGCTCCAGGACGACGTGCACGTTGGAGCCGCCGAATCCGAAGGTGCTGACCCCGGCCACGCGCGGCCGGCCGGTCCGCGGCCAGGGCTCCGGCTCCGTCACCACCCGCAGCGGCAGCCGGGCCAGCGCCGGCCGCATCCGGGTGTGGTGCATGGTCGGGGGCAGGACCGAGTGGTACAGGCCGAGCGCGGTGCAGGCCACCCCCACCAGGCCGGCCGCGCCCTCTCCGTGACCGAGGAGGGCCTTGACCGAGCCGATGGGCAGCGCCGCGTCGCGGTTCTGGCCCAGCACCCGGGCGAGGCTGCGGCCCTCAGCGGAGTCGCCCGCCTTGGTCCCGGTGCCGTGGCACTGGACGTAGTCGACCTCGGCCGGGTCCAGGCCGGCGTCGGCGTAGGCGTCGCGCAGCAGGTCGTCGTGCGCGGGCGGATTGGGCGCGTAGAGCCCGGCCGGCGAGCGGCCGTCGGAGTTGGCGGCCGAGCCGCGGACGACGGAGTAGACCCGGTCGGCGTTCTCGCGCGCGTCGCCGAGGCGGCGCAGCACGGTCACCGCCACGGCCTCGGAGCGCACGTAGCCGTCGCCGTCGGCGTCGAACGGGCGGCACACCCCGTCCGAGGCCAGCACGCCGGCCTCGGAGAAGGCCGCCGTGAAGCCGGGGATCATGGTGATCTGCGCGCCGGCCACGATGGCGGTGTCGACCTCGCCGAGCTCCAGCGACTGCCGCGCCAGGTGCAGCGCGGTGGCGGAGGCCGAGCACGCGGTGTCGACCGTCATGGAGGGCCCGCGCAGGTTCAGCTGGTAGGAGACCCGGTTGGCCAGGATGGCGGGTGACACACCGGAGGCCGTGACCATGGTCACGCGCTTGGCGGGCTCCAGCACCGTGCCGGCGTGGTCGACGTTCGCCGACCCCACCCACACGCCGGTACGGGTGCCGTCCAGCGAGGAGGGGGCGATCCCGGCGTCGGCCAGCGCCTCCACGACGACTTCCAGGATCATGCGCTGCTGCGGGTCCATCTCCGCGGCCTCGTGCGCGTTGATGCCGAACACCTGGTGGTCGAACGCCTCGATGTCGTCGATGAGCCCGGCCGTCCACGGCCGGTCGGGGGACTGCGACGGGTGCAGCCGCTCGCTCATCGCCGCCCACCGGTCCTGGGGGACGGGACCGGTCAGCGTCTCGCCCTTGAGCAGCGCCTCCCACAGCCGGCCGGGCGTGTGCACGCCGCCGGGCAGCCGGCAGCCGATCCCGATGATCGCCGCGCGGGTGTCCGGATCCTTGGTGGGACGCGTCACCGGGTCACCACCCAGATGCCCACGCACCCGTCGACTCGGAAGTCGACGTTGCCGGGTTCGAAGTGCTTCTCCAGGACGGCGCGGAGGTCGTCCGCGGAGTCGCCCGCGTTGGAGAAGGTGTTCTTCTGGCCGTTGTACAGCGCCAGCAGCCGGCGTGCCAGCCAGTTCTTCCGCACGCCCTCTCCCTTGGACAGGATGGTGCAGCCGAAGAACCGGCCGCCGGGCTTGAGCACCCGGGCGGCCTCCGCCACCAGGCCGGCCTTCGCCTGGATGCCGTCGCCCCGGAACGTGTGCAGGACCATGTGGGAATCGACACTGTCCACGCTCGCGTCCGCGAGCGGCCACGGCTTGAGCGCGTCCTGCTCGTGGGTGTGGACGTCGAACCGGCTGCGCAGCTGCTCCGCCGCCACGTC
The DNA here is from genome assembly GCF_003336425.1 of Marinitenerispora sediminis. Lineage (GTDB taxonomy): Bacteria > Actinomycetota > Actinomycetes > Streptosporangiales > Streptosporangiaceae > Marinitenerispora > Marinitenerispora sediminis. The sequence goes on from NZ_QEIO01000009.1 coordinate 47,836, forward strand.
GAGGCAGGTGCGGTTGATGTCGAGCAGGTGCAGGGTCCGCAGCCGGGTGTCGGCGGGCAGCTTGCTCAGGAAGTAGCCGTTGCCGGGGCCCACCGTGACGTGCGTCTGGCCGATGTGCTCGCGGTGGTTGCGGTGCAGCACCTCGTTGGAGACGCGCCAGGCGAAGCGGTGGGAGAACCGGATGACGAACGGGGTGTAGACGCGCGTGAGACCGGCGCGGCTGTACATGCCTTCGTTCTTCTCGTTGACCGTCAATTCGGCGGAAGACCAATTTTCGGGCACGGCAGAACCTCGTTTTTTGAGCTGGAAAAACTCGGACGGAAGGGATGTTCGCTCAGGTCGGCAGCCAACAGGCAGGGCGGAGAGCGCCCGGCGGCGGGCGAGGGCGGACCCGTCGCGGCGGTCCCGGCGCGACGGGCACCGGGCCGGCGCGGGGCCGCCCTTGAGCGTGTCCGGTTCCGGACACCAGCGCGGGCTGGCACGGTGACCAGCGGCAACGGCATGGGAAGGGTTCTCTTTCGTCGTAGAGGGGGCAGGTCCAGGAGTCGACGGGGAGAACGTCACTTCGCAGTGGGCATGACATGGAAAAAGACGAGCGAGATAGCGAAGAAGACCGCACAACTGCCCGTCTTGTCCCACATGTCACGGATGATCATTTTACTGATCTCACAGGAAAACGACAGGGGCGCAATACGAAAAACCCCCTTCCCGGCGGTGGATTCGCCGTTGGAGGAAGGGGGTGACGGTTGGCGACGGACCGCGAGCACGGTCCGGAACCTGCGACCGGGGGCCGGCCGGCGAGGCTACCGGGGCGGGATCGCGCCCGCCTCGGCCAGGTAGGCCCGCGCGGCCGCGGGGTCGAACATCCAGCGGGCGTAGTCGGCGGGGTCGTCGAATCCACCGATCCAGCGGTCGGCGACCGTCTGATTGGTCATGACGGCACCGATCAGCTCACCGAAGTGCTCCGGCAGCGCGCCGCCCCAGAAGCCGTCCACCATCTCCGAGAAGACCGCGGAGTGCTGGCCGCGCTCTATCCAGAACCGCTCGAAGGCCGCGGCCATGAAGGCCTCGTCGTAGGCACCGCGGTGCGCGGCGAAGGCGTCGGCGTAGACCTGCGCGCAGTAGGTGGAGTTGTTCCACCCCTGCCCCGACACGGGGTCGGAGGTGACGACCACGTCGGCCATGCCCAGGACGGGCTTGCCTGCCATCCACCCCACCGGGTTTCGGACACCAGGCCTGAATTGGGTCTGGATGGCCGAATTCACACCATTCTTCGCACCACCCACCAGATCGTCCACCGTCGCGCCGCTGAAGCGCTCGTAGACGTCGGGGAGGTGCTGGCGCAGCACCTCCTGCATCCGCTCCAGCACGGCGCCGGCGGAGCGCCCGCGGATGCCGCTCGCGTCCAGCAGGGCGCCCGGGTTGGCCAGCATCGTGATGCTGGTCGCGGGCCCCTCGTCGGTCAGCACCGGGATGAAGAAGACCTCACCGCCGTTGATGGAGTACACATCGGCGGAGGTGGAGTCCTCCCACGCCACGTCGTGCAGCATGACCTGCGTCGCCACGCGGTCGTGCGCGCCCGAGAAGCGGGTCGGGTCGGGGTCGAAGAGGGCGCCGAGCTCACCGGCGCCCACCGCGATGACGACGAGGTCGTACATCCCGCGGCCCACGAAGAAGGCGAGGTCGGACTCGGTGATGCCGTGGATGACCACCCGGCCGCCGTTGTCCTCGAAGTGTTCCAGCCAGTCCGCCATCTTCACCCGGCGGTCGACGCTGACCGCGTGTCCGCCGACCCGGCTGGCGAACTGCGAGCTGCCGAGGGAGCCGTAGAACTGGACGGCCGGTCCCTCGTCGGGCCGCAGCGACATGTTCACCCGGTCGAAGCGCGGCGCCGAGTCCTGCCACAGATCGAGCTTGGCCTGCTCCTCCAGCGCCCGCGTGAACGGCATGGAGAACTGCGTGATGGACGTGCGCCCGTTGCGGATCTCGGTGGACGTCTGGCCGGTGATCAGCGTGACATCGACGCCCTGGTTGAGCAGCTGGTGGCCGAAATACAGACCCGACTGGCCCGCACCGACGATCAGCACCTTGGGGGACATTCTCGTTCTCTCTCCCATGAGATTGGCCATGAGCACGGCGCATCGCGCGGGGATTTCCCCGGCCCGCCCGGGGCTCGCGCCCTGGAGCGGCCCGTCCGGCCCCAGGCTCCGCGCCACCTGCCGACCGTCCTGGTCGCACCGGCCTGGGGAGCCACCGCCGCACGCTTCGCACGGATGCGCCCTGCATGGTCGAAAACGCTCGAAAGCCGTGAAAGCGTTGAGGTTCCGGTACAGCGATACTCTCAGATCGCGCGCCCCCTCGCATGCGCACGGCCGCGGTCCGGTGACCGCCCGGGGCGGATCGCTCGGCCGCCCTCACTCCCCCGGGCGGACCACGGGGCGGTGCACCACCTCGTCGATGACGGTCAGCGTCTGGGTCGCGGTCACGCCGGGCAGCGCCTGCAGCCGGGTGAGGATGAGGTCGCGCAACTGGTGGGTGTCGGCCACCCGCACCAGCAGGACGATGTCGGCGGACCCCACCACGTACCACGCGTACTCCACCTCGGGGTAGGCCGAGATGACCTCCCGGTTGGCGCGCCAGTCGGGCTGGCTGCCCGAGATCAGCACCAGGGCCGTGACACCGAGGCCCATCTTGGCGTGGTCGGCGACGACCGAGTAGCCGCGGATCACACCGTCGTCGGTGAGCCGGTTGATGCGGTTGTAGGCGGTGGCCCGGGAGACGCTGGCCATGGCCGCGATCTCGGAGATACCGGTGCGGGCGTCCACGGCGAGGGCGTCGATGATCGCCTGGTCCGTGGAGTCCAGCAGCCGTCCGCCCGGTCGGCGTCCGCCACTCGTCATAACGCGCCCTCCGCCACATCTGCCCCCGTCGTCCGTGTCCGTGCGGCGCCAGAACCGGACGCCCGAGAACGGACTACCAGAAGAGACCGCCGCACGTCCGAATTTTTCTCGAATCGCGAGACGAATCGCACAGTTCGCCGGCGATTTCCCGGCACGCCACCCCACGCTCCGCGATCGGCCGCGTACCATCGTGGAATCACAGGGTCGCCGTGCGTGAGGAGGCGGTCACCGTGCCGGTCCGTTCCGTCGTCCGCGATCGGGTACGCGGATTCCTGCCCGTCGACGCCACGATCCGCTACCTCTTCCCCGCCTCCTGGCACGAGACCAGCCACTTCCTGATCGCGGTCACCGACTCCAGCGTGGTGGTGCTCAGCACCGCGCTGTTCCGCCGCTCCCGGCCGAAGCGGATCTGGCGGGTCTTCCCGCGCGACGTGCGGATCGGCCCCGTGGACACGCACCTCATCCCGACGTTCGAGCTGGGCGGCCACCACTTCGAGGTGGACGAGGAGTACATCCCGGTCATCAACGCGGCGGACGCCGAACTCGGCGGCGGCCGCCTCCCGCGCGACCCGTTCGCCGACCTCTGACCGCGGCCGGGGGCGCACGCCCGGTCCACCGCTGAGCGCACGTCGGAACCACCGCTGAGCGCACCCCCGGTCCACCACTCTCCGGCGCCGGTTCGGCACCGTGTCGGATTCCTCCCGCGCCATGACCCCACGGATTAGACGATCGCGGAGCTGTGGACCGTTTCACTGAACGATCGTCTCATATTTCCTTCAGACACTGGCATGTCTGTCGAGTATTTGCCGACAATCGTCTACATAAGGCCAGTGGCGCGGATCCGTCGGAGGGAGCACGCCATGCCGGTGCCGGACCGGACGGTCGCGGAGGTCCTGGACCCCGCCGTCCCCGACCCGATCGACCTCGGTGGCCTGCCCACCGACCTGCTCGTGGACTGCTACCGCCACATGCTGACCGCCCGGCTGCTGGACGCCGAGGCCGTCGCGCTGCAGCGCCAGGGGGTGTTCCCGGCCTACGTCTCGCTGCTCGGCCAGGAGGCCGCCCAGGTCGGCAGCGCCGCCGCGCTGGACCGCGGGACCGACTTCGTCTTCCCCACCTACCGCGAGATGGCCGTGGCGCTGGCGTTCGGCGTGGACATGGTGGGCTACCTGGCGAGCCACCGGGCACTCTGGCACGGCGGGTACTACGACCCGGTGCGCTCCCGGTTCGGCGCCGTCAACGCGGTCGTGGGCGGCCCGGTGCCGCACGCGGTCGGATGGGCCCTGGGCGAGCGGCTGCGCGGCGGTCCGGGCTGCGCGATCGCCTACTTCGGCGACGGCGCGAGCTCCGAGGGCGACGTGCACGAGGCGATGAACATGGCGGGCGTGTTCCGGACCCCGGTGGTGTTCTTCTGCCAGAACAACCAGTGGGCGCTTTCGGTGCCCAACCACCGGCAGATCGCCGGCGGGTCGGTCGCCGCCCGCGCCGCGGGCTACGGCATGCCGGGCGTCGTCGTGGACGGCAACGACGTCGCCGCCGTCTACCGCGCCACCCGGGAGGCGCTGGACCGCGCCCGCTCGGGCGGCGGCCCGACGCTGGTCGAGGCGCGCACCTACCGGCTCGCCCCGCACTCGACCTCCGACGACGCGGGCCGCTACCGGGACGCGGAGGAGGAGCGGTACTGGCGCGGCCGCGACCCGCTGCCCCGGCTCGCGCACGCGCTGCGGAGTGCCGGGCTGGTCGGGCCGGACTTCTTCGAGGCCGCGGAGCGCGACGCCCGCGGGCGCGTCACCCGCATCCGCGAGGGCGTCGCCTCCGCGCCGGAGCCGCCCGGCACCGACATGTTCGACCACGTGTTCCGCGAGCCCACGCCGGAACTGCTGCGGCAGCGCGCCGCCTGGTGCGAGGAGGAGCGGCCATGACCACCTCGGCCCCCGCGGCACGCGGCGAGCGGGACGGGCGCGCCGACGGCGCCGCTCCGGCGCGGCCCGCCGTGCTGACCATGCAGCAGGCGATCAACCGCGCCCTCGCCGAGGCGCTCGCCGAGGACCCGCGGACGCTGGTGTTCGGCGAGGACGTCGGCAGGCTCGGCGGCGTCTTCCGTGTCACCGACGGCCTGCAGCGGCGCTTCGGCGAGGACCGCGTCTTCGACACCCCGCTGGCGGAGTCCGGGATCGTCGGGCTGGCCGTCGGACTCGCCATGAACGGCTGGCGGCCCGTCCCCGAGCTCCAGTTCGACGGGTTCGCCTATCCGGCGGTCGACCAGATCGTGAACCAGGTGGCGCGCATGCACTACCGCACCCGGGGCGCCGCGCCGATGCCCGTGACCCTGCGGGTGCCGAGCTTCGGCGGGATCCGCGCCCCCGAACACCACGGGGAGAGCCTGGAGGCGCTGTTCGCGCACGTACCGGGGCTCAAGGTGTGCGCGCCGTCCAGCCCGGCCGAGGCGCACCAGCTGCTGCTGCAGTCCGTGCGCGCCGATGACCCGGTCGTCTACCTGGAGCCCAAGGCCCGCTACTGGGAGCGCGGTCCGGTCCCGGACGACGGTCCCGCCCCTCCGGTGGGGACCAGCCGAGTGGTGCGCCCGGGGCGGCACGCGACGCTGGTGGCGTGGGGGGCCATGGTGCACCGCTGCCTGCAGGTCGCCCGGCTGGCCGCCGAGGACGGCGTCGAGCTGGAGGTGGTGGACCTGCGCTGGCTCAAGCCGATCGACGCCGACGGGCTCGCCGCCTCCGTCGCCCGCACCCGCCGGGCGGTCGTGGTGCACGAGGCGCCGCTCACCGCGGGGCTGGGTGCGGAGGTGGCGGCGCTGGTCCAGGAGCGTGCGTTCCGCTCCCTGGCCGCCCCGGTCCAGCGCGTCACCGGCTTCGACGTGCCCTATCCGGCGGGGCCGCTGGAGCCGAAGTACCTGCCCACCGTCGACCGGGTGCTGCTCGCCGTGCAGCGCGTTCTGGAGTTCTGAGGCGCCATGGCCGAACACACCTTCCTGCTGCCCGACCTCGGCGAGGGGCTCGTCGAGGCGTCCGTGCTCGCGTGGCTGGTGGCCCCCGGGGATACGGTGGAGCGCAACCAGCCGCTGGTCGAGGTGGAGACCGCCAAGTCCGCGGTGGAGATCCCCTCCCCGCACGCCGGGACCGTGGCCCGGCTGCACGCGGCCGAGGGCGCGACCCTGGCGGTCGGCGCGCCGCTGGTGACGATCGACGCCGCGGCCGGCCCGGACGCCGCGGCCGGCCCCGGGATCGTGGGGACGGTCCCCGACGAGGAGCCGCCCGCGCGGCGGGTACGGCTGCGACCGCCGCCCGAGTGAGGCGGCTCGAACACGGGAGGCGCTCCATGTCCGAAACCTCGCACCCGGCGGACGCCGGTGCCCCGGTGCTCTGGCACGAGCCGGCCGGCGCGGCCGCCGCAGAGGGCCCCGGCCGCGACCGCCCGCCCGTCCTGCTCCTGCACGGCTTCGGGTCCACCGCCGAGCTGAACTGGGGCCGGACCGGCTGGCTCCGGGCGCTGCACCTGGCGGGGGCGCGGACCATCGCGCCGGACCTGCCCGGCCACGGGCGCAGTCCGCGGCCGCACGCGGCGGACCGGTACACGCCGGCGCGGCTGGTCGAGGAGGTGCTGCGGCTGCTGGACGCACTCGGCGAGCCTCGGGTGGACGTCCTCGGCTACTCGATGGGCGCTCGGCTGGCGTGGGAGCTGGCGGCCGGGCACCCGGACCGGGTGCGGCGGGCCGTGCTCGCGGGTTTCGGACCGGCCGACGTCCTCGGCGGACCCGGTTCCGGTCCAGCGCGGCAGGCCGGGCCCACCGCTCCCGCCGACGACCCCTTCGAGGGTCCGTTCGCCGAGGTCTTCCGCACGGCCGCGGCGCTGCCGCACAACGACCCGGCGGCGCTCGCCGCGTGCGCGCGGGGCCAGGCGGCGCACCCGTTCACCGCCGACCCGGTCCCGGAGGGGGTGCCGCTGCTGTTCGCGGCCGGTGAGCGCGACAGCCTCGCCGCCGGGGTCGAGACGCTGGCCGCGCGGGTCCCCGGTGCCCGGGTGGTGCGGGCGCCGGGCCGCGACCACCGCACGGCGGTGACGTCGCGGGAGCTGCGGTCCGCCGTCCTGGAGTTCCTGGCGCCGCCCGGCGACGTCACGCACGGTGACCGCACACGGGCCGCGCGGCCGGCCGGCCGGTGACCCGGAGCGGTGGCCGCCCGGTCACCGCGCGCCACCGGCCCCCGGTTCGCGCTCGGCAGGAATCGCCGTTGTGTCCGCCGCCCGCGACCAGCGAGGACGCGGATAATGCCGTCAGGCGGTCGCCGGTTGGTAACGTCCGTTTCACTCCGCTCTCGCCTTCATAACAACCTTTGGGTGGCGATTGGTGGCATTTCACGGAACGGATAGGGTCCCGCTGCATGACCCGGCGGTTACGCGCGTGTGCGAACCGCCGAGGGCCCAACGGGAGGAAGCGTGAAGCGCAAGTTCGTCGCCAAGTTCGCCGCCATCGCGGCGGCCGGCGCACTGAGCCTGGCCATGACGGCCTGTGACAGCAGCGGCGGGGGCGACACGGGGGAGGACGACGGCGGCTCTGCCGGTACCTCGGACATCCGTGTCGGTCTCGCCTACGACATCGGCGGCAGGGGGGACCGGTCCTTCAACGACTCCGCCTACCGCGGCCTCCAGCGCGTGGAGGACGAGCTCGGAATCTCCGACATCCAGGACATCGAGCCCTCCGAGGGCGAGTCCGACAGCGACAAGGAGAACCGCCTCACCCTGATGGCGGAGGAGGGCTACAACGTCATCATCGGCGTGGGGTACGCCTACGCCGAGCCGATGCGCAACGTGGCGCCGGAGTTCCCCGACGTCCACTTCGCGATCGTGGACGACGAGATCGACGACGTCGACAACATCACCAGCCTGGTGTTCTCGGAGGAGCAGGCGTCGTTCCTGGCGGGCGCGGCCGCGGCGCTGAAGACCGAGGAGGACCACGTCGGCTTCATCGGCGGCGTGGAGACCCCGCTGATCCACAAGTTCGAGGCCGGCTACGTGGCGGGCGTCGCGGAGATCAACCCCGACATCGAGGTCGAGGTCCAGTACCTGACCCAGCCGCCGGACATGGGCGGTTTCCAGGACCCGGCACGCGGCCAGAGCGCCGCCGAGGGCCAGCTCGACGCCGGGGCCGACGTGATCTACCACGCGGCCGGAGCCTCCGGCAACGGCGTGCTGGAGGCCGTCGTGGACCGCGAGGCGATGTTCATCGGCGTCGACAGCGACCAGTACCAGAACGCGTCGGACGAGCAGAAGCCGTACGTGGTGACCTCCGCCGTCAAGGGCGTGGACACCGCGGTGTTCGACTTCGTGCAGTCGGTCGCCGACGGTGAGGCGCAGTCCGGTGTGCAGCGCTTCGACCTCGCCACCGGCGGCGTGGACTACACGACCAGCAACGAGGAGCAGATCGGCGACATCCAGGAGCGCCTCGACGAGCTGAAGCAGCGGATCATCGACGGCGAGATCGAGGTCCCGACCGAGCCGTGATCCCCAGGGGTTCACGGCTGGGGGCCGATCCGGGCGGCGCGGGCGGTACCGCCCGCGCCGCGGGTCGGCCCCCGGCATGACGAGCCGGGCCGTCCAGGGAGTGTGCCCTGGACGGCCCGGTTCAGCGCGTTGGCGCCGGGGCCGACGGGGGAGGGCCGACCGGGCTCGCGCCCCAGGCCCACCACCCGGGAGCCCGCTCCCGGGTGCGCCCCCGCTGCCGACGTCGCGACCGCCGCGCGCCAGACAGGCGCGGGGCGGCCCACTATTGACCGAGGAGTGGAATGAGCAGCACGCGATCCGACGGCGGGGCGGCACCTCCCGCCGTCGAGCTGCGCGGGATCACCAAGCGGTTTCCCGGAGTCGTGGCCAACCACGACATCAACATCACCGTCGCACCGGGCACCGTGCACGCCATCGTGGGCGAGAACGGCGCCGGCAAGTCGACGCTGATGAAGACGCTGTACGGCATGCACCGGCCGGACGAGGGCGAGATCCTGATCGGCGGGCAGCCGGTGCAGCTGCACACGCCGTCCGACGCCATCCGGCACGGGATCGGCATGGTGCACCAGCACTTCATGCTGGCCGACAACCTCACCGTGCTGGAGAACGTGGTCCTCGGTGCCGAGCGGCTGCACGGGATCGGGGCGCGGGCCCGGCGGCGGGTCACCGAGCTTTCGGACCAGTACGGCCTCGGCGTCCGGCCGGACCGGCTGATGGAGGACCTGGGCGTCGGCGACCGCCAGCGCGTGGAGATCCTCAAGGTGCTCTACCGGGGCGCGCGCACCATCATCCTGGACGAACCGACCGCGGTGCTCGTGCCGCAGGAGGTGGACGAGCTCTTCGGCAACCTGCGGGAGCTCAAGCGCGAGGGGCTCACCGTCATCTTCATCTCGCACAAGCTGGACGAGGTGCTGTCGGTCGCCGACACCATCACCGTGATCCGGCGCGGCACCACCGTGGCGACGGTGGACCCGGCGGGGACCACCGCCCGCGAGCTGGCCACGCTCATGGTGGGCGGGCAGCTGCCGGTGCCGGAGCTGCGGGAGTCCACCGTCACCTCCGACACGGCGCTGCGCCTGGAGGGCCTGCGGGTCGAGGCAGCCGACGGCCGCGCGGTGGTGGACGGCGTCTCGCTGGACATCCACCGCGGCGAGATCGTCGGCATCGCCGGGGTCGAGGGCAACGGCCAGGCGGAGCTGATCGAGGCGATCATGGGGATGCGGCCGGTCGCCGCCGGGCGGATCACGCTCGACGGCACGCCGATCACCGGATGGCGGACCCGGGCGGTCCGGGAGGCCGGTATCGGCTACGTCCCGGAGGACCGGCACCGGCACGGGGTGCTGCTGGAGTCGCCGCTCTGGGAGAACCGGATCCTCGGCCACCAGACGCGGCGGCCCAACGCCCGCGGGCCGTGGATCGACCGCGCCGGGGCGCGCGCCGACACCGAGCGGATCGTCGCGGAGTTCGATGTGCGCACGCCCGGCATCGACGTCAACGCCGACGCGCTGAGCGGCGGCAACCAGCAGAAGCTCATCGTGGGCCGGGAGATGAGCGGCGACCCCAAGGTCGTCCTGGCCGCGCACCCGACCCGCGGGGTGGACGTGGGTGCGCAGGCCGCCATCTGGGACCACCTGCGCGCGGCCCGCGCCCGCGGCCTGGCGGTCCTGCTGGTCTCGGCCGACCTGGACGAGCTGATCGGCATGTCCGACACCCTGCACGTGATCCTGCGCGGCCGGCTGGTGGCCCAGGCCGACCCCGCCACGGTCACCTCCGAGGAGCTCGGCTCGGCCATGACGGGGGCGGCGCTCGACGCCTCCTCCGCCGCGGCCGCGGCCGGTGGCGCGCCGGAGCCCGGGCAGCCCGGAGCAAGCACGGAAGACGAGGCCGCGCGATGATCAAGTCCCTCCCGACCCCGGCGGTGCTCGGTGCGACCGCCGCGCTGGGCGTGCTCGGCACGTTCCTGCTGGACCTGGCGCTGCTCGCGCCCGCCGCGCTGGCGATCGGCGTCGCGGCGGCCTGCGTCGCCGCGGTGCTGCTGACGGCGCCGGCCGACGGCGAGAGCCGCGCCCTGCGGCGGGGGCTCGTCGCGCCGACGTCGCTCGTGCTCGCCGTGGTGGTCGGCCTGCTCACGGCGGTGATCGCCGACCTGTGGCTGATCGAGCCGGTCGCCTACGCGCTGGGCGCCCTGGCCGGTTCGCTGACCGGCCCGCTGCTGTACCGGCGGATGGCGACCACGCTGGCGCTGGCCTTCGTCGCGGTCGCGGTCGCCGGCGCGCTGGCGTTCGCGCTCACAGCCCTGGTCCTGGTGGGCACCGGCGTGGACCCGGGCTACACCTTCGGCCGGATGCTGAGCTACGGCAGTGAGCCCAACAGCGTGGTGACCGTCATCAACAGCGCCACCACCTACTACCTCTCGGCGGTGGCGGTGGCGATCGGCTTCAAGATGAAGCTGTTCAACATCGGCGTCGACGGGCAGTACCGGCTCGCCGCGCTGCTCGCGGCCGCCGCCGGCGCCGCCTGGGCGCTGCCGCCGGTGCTGCACCAGATCGCGATCATCCTGGTCGCGGTCGCGGTGGGCGGGTTCTGGGCCGGGATCGCCGGCTACCTGAAGGTGGCGCGCGGCGTCTCGGAGGTGATCTCCACGATCATGCTCAACGCGATCGCCACGGGCATCACCGCCTACCTGCTCAGCACGGACCGGCTGGCCGTCAACATCGGCAGCAACAACATCGGCACCGCCCCCATCCCCGAGAGCGGCTGGATCCCGGGTATCCCCACCGAGTTCATGGGCGCCGGCCGGCCGATCTTCGGCCTGACGCTGCTCGCGGTGGCGGTGGGTGTGGGGTACTGGGCGCTGCTGAACCGCACCCGGTTCGGCTTCGACCTGCGCGCCACCGGCCAGTCGGCCAGCGCGGCGGAGGCCAGCGGCGTCAACGTCCGCCGCATGGTGGTGGCCTCCATGGTGATCTCGGGCATGGTGGCCGGCCTGGTCGGCATGCCGCAGCTGCTCGGCGACTCGCACTACTACGCGCTGGACTTCCCGGTGGGCCTCGGCTTCACCGGCATCGCGATCGCGCTGCTGGGCCGCAACCACCCGGTCGGCATCGCGTTCGCGGCGCTGTTCTGGGCGTGGCTGAACCAGTCGTCGCAGATTCTGGACATCGACGGCATCCCCAAGGAGATCGCGGTGGTGACGCAGGCGACGATCGTGCTGACCGTCGTCGTGGTGTACGAGCTCGTGCACCGCTGGGGTCGGCGCTACGAGCAGCAACAGGTGGGCAGGGAGCTCGGCCGGGTGAAGGTGGCGACGTCATGACGCGGACGATGGAGCAGACGGCGCCCCGCACGGCGCCGCCCTCGCGGCTCGGCGGGCTGTGGAGGAGGTGGCGGGGCCTCGGCATCGCCGCCGCGGTGCTGGCGGCGTTCGCCGCCCTGTCGGCGGTACGCGCCTTCACGGGGCAGAACCCGCTGACCGACAGCGGCACCGTCCAGGCGACGCTGGCGTTCGCGGTCCCCATCGCCATGGCCGGGCTCGGCGGGCTGTGGGCGGAGCGGGCCGGGATCGTCAACATCGGTCTGGAAGGCATGATGGTCTTCGGGACCTGGTTCGGCGCCTACGCCGCCTGGGTCACCGGCGATCCGTGGCTCGGCCTGGCGGCCGGCGTGCTCGGCGGGGTGTTCGGCGGGCTGATCCACGCCCTCGCCACGGTGACATTCGGCGTCGACCACATCGTGTCCGGTGTGGCGATCAACATCCTCGCCGTGGGTGCGATGCGCTACCTGTCGATCCTGTTCTTCCAGGAGGCTCCCGGCGGCGGCGCCTCGCAGTCGCCGCAGCTCCCCGGGTTCCCCCGGATCAGCCTGCCGTTCGTCGCGGACGTGCTGGGGCCGCTGCAGCAGCAGCGGATCTTCCTGGTGTCCGACCTCGCCGGACTGGTCATCGGCCTGACCACCGGGATGTCGGTGATCACGCTGCTGGCGATCCTGCTGGTGCCGGCGTCGTACCTGATCCTGTGGAAGACCCCGTTCGGGCTGCGGCTGCGCTCCTGCGGCGAGAACCCCGACGCCGCGGAGTCGCTCGGCGTGCCGGTGTACCGGTACAAGTACCTGGCGGTGCTGGTGTCGGGCGGGCTGGCCGGCCTCGGCGGGGTGTTCCTGGCCATGGTGGCCTCGAACATCTACCAGGAGGGCCAGACGAACGGGCGCGGCTACATCGGCCTGGCCGCGATGATCTTCGGGAACTGGCGGCCGGGCGGGCTGGCCATGGGCGCGGGCCTGTTCGGCTACACCGACGCGCTCCAGGTGCGCGGGGCGACCGCGGCGGTGCACGCGCTGCTGCTGCTCATCGCCATCGCGCTGGTGGCGGCGGCCGTCGTGCAGTGGCTGCGCGGCCGGCGGACCGCCGCCGTGGTGGCGCTGGCGCTGGCCGTGGTGCTGGGCGTGTGGTTCGCCTTCACCGACACCCTGCCGCGCGAGCTGGTCACCTACAGCCCGCACATCGCCACCCTGCTGGTGATGGCGCTGGCCACCCAGCGCCTGCGGGCGCCGGCCGCGGTCGGCCGGCAGTGGCGGCCGAGGGGCGGCTCATGACGGCCGCGACCGAGGTGGACTGGCCGGCGTTGCGCGCGGCGGCCGCGGCCGCCATGCGCAACGCCTACGCGCCCTACTCGGACTACCCGGTCGGCGCCGCCGCCCTGGTGGACGACGGGCGGACCGTGGTGGGCTGCAACGTCGAGAACGCGTCCTACGGCCTGGCCCTGTGCGCCGAGTGCGGCCTGGTCTCGGCGCTGCGGGCGAGCGGCGGCGGCCGGCTGGTGGCGTTCACCTGCGTGGACGGCGCCGAGCGGCTCCTGATGCCGTGCGGGCGCTGCCGCCAGCTGCTGTGGGAGCACGGCGGGGCGCCGCTGCTCATGGACACCCCGCAGGGGGTGCTGACGCTTGCGGACGTGCTGCCGCAGGCGTTCGGCCCCGAGGACCTGGCACGCTAGACCGGATCCGGCGCGCGGTGTGGCAGCCCCGCACCGCGCGCCGCCACGTATCCGAGGACCGAGAGGAGGCCGGATGGACGTCATCGACGTCATCGTGGCCAAGCGCGACGGCCACGAGCTCACGGCGGAGCAGATCGACTGGGTGGTGGACGCCTACACCCGGGGCGCGGTCGCCGAGGAGCAGATGTCGGCGCTCACGATGGCCATCGTGTGGCGCGGGATGACCCGTGCGGAGGTGAGCCGCTGGACGGAGGCGATGCTGGCCTCCGGCGAGCGGCTGGACTTCTCCGACCTTCCCCGGCCCACCACGGACAAGCACTCCACCGGCGGGGTCGGCGACAAGATCACCTTGCCGCTCACGCCGACCGTGGCCGCGTGCGGTGCCGCGGTCCCGCAGCTGTCCGGGCGCGGCCTCGGCCACACCGGCGGCACGCTCGACAAGCTGGAGTCGATCCCGGGCTGGCGGGCCGATCTGACGCCCGCCGGGATGCGGGACCGGCTGCGCGACGTCGGCGCGGTGATCTGCGCGGCCGGCAGCGGCTTGGCGCCGGCGGACCGCCGGCTGTACGCGCTGCGCGACGTCACGGGGACGGTGGAGTCGATCCCGCTCATCGCGAGCTCGATCATGTCGAAGAAGCTCGCCGAGGGCACCGGTTCGCTGGTCCTGGACGTCAAGGTCGGCTCCGGGGCCTTCATGAAGGACGCCTCCGCCGCCCGGGAGCTCGCGCGCACCATGGTGGCGATCGGCACCGACCACGGCGTGCGGACCGTCGCGCTGCTGACCGCGATGGACACTCCCCTCGGCCGCCAGGTCGGCAACGCGCTGGAGCTGGCCGAGGCCGTCGAGGTGCTGGCCGGCGGCGGCCCGGAGGACGTGGTGGAGCTCACCGTCACACTGGCCCGCGAGATGCTGGCGGCGGCGGGCCTGACCGCCGCGAAGGACCCGGCCGAGGCGCTGCGCGACGGCACGGCGATGGACGCCTGGCGCCGGATGGTCGCCGCCCAGGGCGGCGACCCCGACGCCCCGCTGCCCACCGCCCGGGAGCGGCGCACGGTGCTGGCCGCCGCGACGGGCACCCTCACCCGCCTGGACGCCCACGCGGTCGGCCTCGCCGCCTGGCGCCTGGGCGCCGGCCGCGCCCGGAAGGAGGACGCGGTCGCCCCCGGCGCCGGCGTCACCCTCCACGCCAAACCGGGCGACCCGGTCCGCGCGGGGCAGCCGCTGTTCACGCTGCACGCCGACGAGCCGGAGCGGTTCGACCGCGCGGCCCAGGTGCTGGCGCAGGGGTACGAGGTCGACGGGGAGTACGACCCGCTGCCCCTGGTGATCGACCGGGTGGGCTGAGCGGCTTCCGCGTTCGCGTGGGCACCGTACAGCCGGCGGCTGGCCATGGCCGGGATCGGGAAGCCTGGGGTCGGCCTCTCCTTCCTCTCCCGAAGGTCGTCCGGGAGCCGCCGCGCATCGGGCACGCTCCTGAGAGCCGCTCTCGCCAATGCCTCGGGTGATGAGCCCGGCCGCCCGGCCCCGGCGCATGGGGATCGTCCACGTGTGCGGCGCTGACCGCGGGTGACGGCCTCAGCGCGGGCCGAGCCTCGGGCGTGGCTCGTTGTTGGCGCGTGAGCTCCCGGCCGCACGGTCGGCGAGCTTGCGACCACGCCCCGACACGCCCAACAGGCGACGGCGTGCCGGCAGGTCGGGTTCGTCGGCAAGGGCGGGGACCATGACGGCGTGATGGCGGACGGCGGTATCGACGTGGTGGCGGTCGATGAGGATGCGGTTGAGTTCCCCCCCCCCGTCAATGTTGGCGATCGTGTCGTTGGTGAGGCGGGAGCACAGTTGCTGAACGAGGTCACGGGTGGCCGCCGTCAGGGACAGATCAGCCATGAGGAGGCGGTCGCTCATGGGCAGGTCTCCGGCCAGTTGTTGCGTGTGGTCGGCCGGATGGACGCCGCCACGCGCTGCGGTGCACCGGGTTACCGGCGAGAACGCCCGGCACGGCACTCCATCATGGCGGTGCAAAGGGAGAGTGGCGCCTAGGGAGTGTTTGGAAACTGTTTGAAACTGGGGCAATCAGCGTCAGAACAGTAACCGTGCGCGTGTCGATCCCGGGCATGAGTGAAGCCTCCGGTACA
>NZ_QEIO01000081.1 GCF_003336425.1 Marinitenerispora sediminis
CTAGCCAACCGAACTATCCGGCGCGCCCCGCTCGCCCCCTCGGCCCGGGCAGGCGCGCCAGACGTGCCAGTCGAAGGGAACCGCGTGTCTGAAGCGTTCGAGGGCGGCGGACGGCTGCCCGCAGCGTTCATGAATCCGGGGACGTCGTCGTTCACCGACTTCCTCGCGTCGGTGAACCCCGGGCTGCTTCCGGGCCGGCGCGACCTGCCGCAGGGCGGCTCGGCCTCCCACCTCACCCCCGAGGCCACCACCATCGTGGCGCTCACCTTCCCCGGCGGTGTGGTCCTGTCCGGCGACCGCCGGGCCACGTCCGGCAACGTCATCGCCAACCGCGACATGGAGAAGCTGTTCCGCACGGACGAGTTCTCCGCGATGGCCATCGCGGGCTCCGCGGGTATCGGCATCGAACTGGCCAAGCTGTTCCAGGTCGAGCTGGAGCACTACGAGAAGAAGGAGGGGCAGCCGCTCTCCCTGGAGGGCAAGGCGAACCGGCTGGCCGCGATGATCCGGGGCAACCTCGGACTGGCCATGCAGGGCTTCGTGGTGGTCCCGCTGCTGGTCGGCTACGACGAGCCCCGCGAGCAGGGCCGGATCTTCAGCTACGACCCGGTGGGCGGCCGGTACGAGGAGCACCGCTTCCACTCCATCGGCTCGGGGTCCGTCTACGCCCGGGGCGCGCTGAAGAAGCTGTACCGCGATGACCTCGGCGAGGAGGACGCCGTGGTCGTGGCGCTGCAGGCGCTCTACGACGCGGCCGACGACGACTCCGCCACCGGCGGGCCGGACCTGCACCGCGAGATCTACCCGCTGGTCGACGTCATCACCGACGAGGGGCACCGCCGGCTGCCGACCGGCACGGTGGCGGACCTGGCCGCGTCCATCGTGCGGGGCCGCTCGGAGCGCCCCGACGGTCCCACCGCGCCGGTGCGCTGAGACCCTGACCCTCCCTCGCCGTGCCGCCCGGGCCACGCCCCGGGGCACCGGCTCGACCAGTAAAGGAAGCACCCGCGGTGTCGATGCCGTTCTACGTCTCGCCCGAACAGGTCATGAAGGACAAGGCGGACTACGCGCGAAAGGGAATCGCGCGGGGCCGCAGCGCCGTCGTCCTCCAGTACGACGGCGGGATCCTGTTCGTGGCCGACAACATGTCCCGCACCCTGCACAAGATCAGTGAGCTCTACGACCGGATCGCCTTCGCGGCGGTCGGCCGCTACAACGAGTTCGAGAACCTGCGGCTGGCCGGGGTCCGCTACGCCGACTCCCACGGCTACATGTACGACCGCCGCGACGTCACCGGGCAGATGCTCGCCAACGCCTACGCGCAAACGCTCGGCGCCGTCTTCACCGAGAGCAACAAGCCCTGGGAGGTCGAGCTCGTCGTCGGAGAGGTCGGCGACACCGCCGAGGACGACCAGCTGTACCGCATCACCTTCGACGGCTCCGTGGTCGACGAGCGCGACTTCGTCGCCATGGGCGGCTCCGCCGAACGCGTCAAGGCGGCGCTGAAGGACCGCTACGTCCGCGACGCCTCCCTGGCGGAGGCGCTGTCGGCCGCCATCCACGCGCTGGCCCACGAGAACGGCGAGCAGCGCGAGCTGGAGGCGGGCAGCCTGGAGGTCGCCGTCCTCGACCGCTCCCGCGAGGAGCACCGCAAGTTCCGCCGGGTGCAGGGAGCCCGGCTGAACCGGCTGATCGCGGAGTCGCGCGGCGGCGAACCGGACGCGGCCACCGAGTCCGGCGGCTCCGACGCCTCCGGCGACGACACCGGGGCCTGATGCCGCAGCGAGGTGCGCGGGGGCGCGGGCGGGGGGCGCTCCGCCCGCTCCGCCCGCGCCCCCGCGGGGCCGGGCGAATCGCGTGCCGCCGCCCTGGCACAGGACGGGACCGGGCAATAGTGTGAGGTCTGGAGCACCGCGGCGTGCCTGCCTGCGGTGACGTGGGACGGGAGTTGGGTGAGGCCGCGTGGAACGTCGCATCTTTGGTCTGGAGAACGAGTACGGCGTCACCTGCACGTTCCGGGGGCAGCGGCGGCTGTCGCCGGACGAGGTGGCGCGCTACCTGTTCCGGCGGGTGGTCTCATGGGGGCGCAGCAGCAACGTGTTCCTCCGCAACGGGGCCCGGCTCTACCTCGACGTCGGCAGCCACCCGGAGTACGCCACTCCGGAGTGTGACAGCCTCGCCGACCTCGTCGCGCATGACAAGGCCGGCGAGCGCATCCTGGAGGGGCTCCAGGTCGACGCCGAGCAGCGCCTGCACGAGGAGGGCATCGCCGGCGAGATCTACCTGTTCAAGAACAACACCGACTCCGCCGGCAACTCCTACGGCTGCCACGAGAACTACCTCGTGGGCCGGCACGGGGAGTTCGGCCGGCTCGCCGACGTACTCATCCCGTTCCTCGTCACCCGGCAGATCATCTGCGGCGCGGGCAAGGTGCTGCAGACGCCGCGCGGCGCCCTGTACTGCGTGAGCCAGCGCGCCGAGCACATCTGGGAGGGCGTCTCCTCGGCCACCACCCGCTCCCGCCCCATCATCAACACGCGCGACGAGCCGCACGCCGACGCCGAGCGGTTCCGCCGGCTGCACGTCATCGTGGGCGACTCCAACATGAGCGAGACCACCACCCTGCTCAAGCTCGCCTCCACCGACCTGGTGCTGCGGATGATCGAGGCCGGGGTGGTCATGCGCGACTACACCCTGGAGAACCCGATCCGGGCCATCCGGGAGGTCAGCCACGACATGACCGGCCGCCGCAAGGTGCGGCTGGCCAACGGGCGCGAGGCCAGCGCGCTGGAGATCCAGCGCGAGTACCTGGAGAAGGTGCAGAACTACACCGACCGCAACGGCGTCGACGCCACCGGCAAGCGGGTGCTGGAGCTGTGGCAGCGCACGCTCGACGCCGTGCAGACCGGCGACCTCGACCTCGTCTCCCGTGAGATCGACTGGGTCGCCAAGTACCAGCTCCTGGAGCGCTACCGCGCCAAGCACGGGCTCTCGCTCTCCTCCCCGCGGATCGCCCAGCTCGACCTCACCTACCACGACATCCACCGCGACCGCGGGCTGTTCTACCTGCTCCAGCGGCGCGGCCAGATGGAGCGGGTGGTCGACGACCTCAAGATCTTCGAGGCCAAGGCGGTGCCGCCGCAGACCACCCGCGCCCGGCTGCGCGGCGAGTTCATCCGCAGGGCGCAGGAGAAGCGCCGCGACTTCACGGTCGACTGGGTGCACCTCAAGCTCAACGACCAGGCGCAGCGGACCGTGCTGTGCAAGGACCCCTTCAAGGCGGTCGACGAGCGGGTCGAGAAGCTCATCGCCGGCATGTAGCCGGCCCGGCGCGACGGCCGCCGACCAGCTCGTGAGGGGGCGGAACCCGCAGGGGGGACGCCCCCTCTTACGGTGCTCTAACCCGGTCCGTGCAGTATTGCGGCTTCGATAGTGTGTCGGGGACTCCGGACCGAATCTTGAGGTTGGCATTATGCGTCGTAGCACCGCAGCGGCCCTCGTGGTGCCGTTCTCCGCGCTCCTCCTGGCCACGTCCAGCTGCGGGGTCATCCCCGAGGACTGGCGGACGCCCGCCTTCCTCAGGTCCGAGGAGGAGCTGGACGAGCGGCTGCCCACGGTCACCGGGGACCTCGGCGAGGAGCCCGACGTCTCCTTCCCCGACATCGCGCCCCCGGACGAGCAGATCTCCGGAGTCGTCACCCGGGGCTCGGGCGAGAACGACCTGGTCCGCGCCGACGACCTGCTGCTCGCCGACATCGTCGACTACCAGTGGACCGGCGAGGGCGAGGCGGAGCAGACCCAGTCCACCTACGAGACCGGTGCCCCGGTCCTGCTCCAGCTGGAGCAGATGACCGACGAGCTGCGCCAGGACCTCGTCGACCAGCCGGTCGGCTCCCGCGTCGTCTACGTCTTCCCGGCCAGCGAGCAGCAGGCCGCCGGCGGCGAGATGCCCACCGGGGCGTCGGTGTCGATCGTGGACATCCGCGGCCGCTACGGCAAGGGCGACACCGTCCCCGGCGAGCAGGCCACCGACGGCGGCGGCGAACTGCCCACGGTGGCCGACAACGGCCACGAAGCCCCCGACATCTCGATCCCCGACAACGAGCCGCCCGCGGACCTGGAGGCGGTCGACCTCATCGAGGGCGACGGCCCCGAGGTCGAGGAGGGCCAGCAGCTCGTCGTGCAGTACACCGGCGTGACCTGGTCCGACGGCGAGGTCTTCGACTCCACCTGGAGCCGGGCCGGTGCCCCCGCGACCTTCCAGATCGGCGTCGGCGCCGTCATCGAGGGCTGGGACCAGGGGCTGGTCGGCCGCAAGGTGGGCAGCCGCGTGCTGCTGGCGATCCCGGAGGAGCTCGCCTACGACGGCCAGGAGGGCGCTCCGCAGGGCGCGCTGGTCTTCGTGGTCGACCTCCTGGCCGCCGTCGACGGCCAGCCGCCGGCGGAGGAGCCGCCGGCCGAGGGCGAGGAGAGCCCGCAGTAGCCCGCGCGGTCCCGGCACCGACGCCGGGCCGCCGCGACCGCGAACCGACGCCCGGCGGGCCCGCCCGCCGGGCGTCGCGCGTGCCGGGGCGGGGCCGCTCAGCCGGCCGCGGCCAGCAGGCCGGCCGCGTGCCGGCCCGCCGCCGCGGCCGCCAGGAAGTAGGCCAGGTCCTCCGCCAGCCCCCGCCCCATGCTGGACACCCGCACCGGAAGCGCCCGCAGCGCGTCCTCCAGGCCGTCGACGGGCACCTCCACCAGCCGGTGCCGGCCGGCCAGCTCGGCCGCCTGGTCGCGCACCCGGGTGCCGAACGCGCCCGGCAGCGCCGGTACGACGACGTCGGCGGCGGCCAGCGCCACCCGCCCGTAGGCGGTCAGGCTGTGGTGGGAGACCCCCCGGTGCCGCTCGCGGGCGTCGGCCTCGCTGACCCGCAGCGACGCGACCGGCCGCCCGCCCAGCACGGCGGCCGCGTTCACGGCCTCGCCGGTGGCCACCCCGGAGAACCCCCACGGGGTCCCGGTCCCGAGGTTGCCCGGCCCCTGGGCGACCACCGCCAGTTCGGCGCCGAGCACGTGCCGGGCGGTCAGCAGACCCGTGTGGGTGGTCACCGCCTCCAGGTCGCCGCCGAAGGACTGCCCCACGGTGACGGTGGCGGCCAGCCGCCCGGCGGCGCGCAGGGCGGCCGCGCTGCGGGAGAACCAGGCGGGCAGTGCGCCGCCGTCGAGCATCACGTAGACCACCCGCGTCCCCGGCCGGGTCGCCTCCACGCCCGCGAGCACCGCCGGCAGGGCGGAGTGCAGGTCCGCGGTCACCACCGGCATGCCGTCGACGCCGTCGGCGCCGCGCAGGATCTCGTGGTGCGGCGACCCCTGCTCGTCGGCGCCGAGCACCGTGCACTGCAGCGGCGTGTAGCGGGCCTTGACCAGGTGCCCCGGGCCGGCCGGATCGGGCGGCAGCCGGTCCGGCACCGCGACCACGAGCGCGTAGCCGCCCGTCCCCAGCCCCATGGCCAGCGCCGTGGTGTTCAGCAGCACCCGGTCGCCGGCCTCGGGGCGCCCGACCAGCGCGGTGTAGGCGAGCGCCCGGCAGGCGGCGGGCGCCGCGGAGCCGTCCGCCCCGCCGCCGTCCGCCTCCAGGGCGACCTCCAACTCGGCCGCACCCGGCCATTCGCGTCGGATCCGGCTGACCGCGCCGGCGCGCCATCTGATCACGTGAGGCACGGTACCGTCTTGGCGGGACGGGCGCTGGGGATACGGGCGTGACACACTGCGGAAGGGCGAGACGATGTCGCAGCGGAAGACCGAACGGCAGCTGAACCTGGTGATCTGCCTGCTGGCCACACGGCGCTTCCTGACCGCGCAGGAGATCCGCGCCATCGTGCCCGGCTACGCGGAGGCGGAGAGCGACGCCGCGTTCAAGCGCATGTTCGAGCGCGACAAGAAGGAGCTGCGCGACAGCGGCATCCCGGTCGAGACCGGCGGCGGCGACGTGTGGAGCGACGAGGAGGGCTACCGCATCTCCCGCGCCGACTACGACCTCCCGCCGATCGAGCTGCGGCCCGACGAGGCCGCCGTGCTCGGCCTGGCCGCGCGGGCGTGGCGGCACGCGGCGCTGGGCGAGGCCGCCGCCAACGCGCTGCTGAAGCTGCGCGCCGCCGGCGTGCCGGTCGACGGCGCCGCCGCGCCCGACATCACGCCGGTCCTGGGCACCGACGAGCCCGCGTTCCTCCCCATCTGGCAGGCCGTCCGCGACCACCGCCCCGTCGCCTTCGACTACCGCAAGCCCGACCAGTCCCTGAGCCGCCGCGAGGTGGAGCCGTGGGGCGTGGTCAACCTGCGCGGCCGCTGGTACGTCGCCGGGTTCGACCGGGGCCGCGGCGAGCGGCGGGTGTTCCGCCTCGGCCGGATCGTCGGAGACGTCCGGGTGCTGACCAGCGGGCCGCCGGTGCGGGTGCCCGAGGACGTCGACGTGCGCTCCGTGGTGCGCGGGCAGCGGGCGGAGCCCGAGCAGATCGCCGCCGTCCGGGTGCGGGCCGACTCCGCGCACGTGCTGCGGCGCGGCGCCCGCCGGATCGTGCCCGGCGCGCACTCGGTCACCGCGCCCGGCTGGGACCTCGTCGAGTACCCCTACGCCGACCTCTCCGAACTGGTGGGGGAGGTCGCGCAGTTCGGCGACCGCGTGGTGGTGGAGTCCCCGCCCGAGGCGCGCGCCGCCGTCCGCGACCACCTGCGGGCCGTCGCCGAGCGGGCGCCCGGAGCCGAGGCGCCCGACGAGCCCGAGGCGCGGCACACCCCGGCCCCGGCCGCCCGGCGGGCCGCCGCCTCCGCCGAGCAGCTGCGCCGGCTGCTGATGCTGGTGCCCTACGCGCTCAGCCACGACGTGCGCGTCTCCGAGGTCGCCGAGCACTTCGGCCTGAGCGAGCGCCAGGTGCTCAAGGACCTCGGCCTGCTGTGGATGTGCGGTCTGCCCGGCTACACCCCCGGCGACCTGATCGAGGTGGACCTCGACGCGGCCGAGTCCACCGGCGAGATCATCATCGGCAACGCCGAGACCCTCGCCACCCCGCTGCGGCTGACCGCCGACGAGGCCGCCAGCCTCATCGTCGGCGTGGACCTGCTGGCGGAGATCGCCGGCGCCGCCCACAGCGACGCCCTGAAGAGCGTCGGGGAGAAGCTGCGCGCGGCCGCCGGCGTGGGCGTGGACCGGCTCACCGCCGCGGTGGACGTCCGCATCGAGCTCAGCGACGAGGTCCGCGCGCTCCAGCGCCGCGCCGAGGAGGCGCTGCGCGGCGGGCACCGGGTGCACCTGCGCTACCTCGCCGGCTACGACGACGAGGTGACCGAGCGCGACGTCGACCCCATGCGGCTGGTCGTGCTGGACGGCCAGCCGTTCCTGGAGGGCTGGTGCCGGCTGCGCGGGGCGGTCCGGATGTTCCGGCTGGACCGGGTGCTCGACCTCACCGTGCTCCCCGTCGCCGCCGAGGTCCCGGCGCACGCCGACCCGCGCGACCTGCGGGCCGGCGTGCTGCAGTTCTCCGCCGACGACGCGTTCGTCACACTGGAGCTGGGGCCCGGGGCGCGCTGGGTGGCCGAGGAGTACGTCTGCTCGGGGCTGCGCGAACTGCCGGGCAACCGGCTGCGGGCGACGCTGCGCACGCCCGCACCGGCGTGGGCGCGCCGGCTGGCGCTGCGGCTCGGCCCGCACGGGCGGGTGGTGGCGCCGCGGGACCTCGCCGAGGGGGTGCGCGCCGAGGCCGCGCGGGCGCTGTCCGGCTACGCCGGGGAGTGAGGGCGCCGGTCGGGCCGGGTGAGCGCGGTGGCCGGCCGTACCGGGCGAATTCACCCGGGGGCCGCCGAAGGGCGGGCGGCGACCGAGTAGGCTCGAAGCCGTGTTCGCCATGGTCGGTCTCCTCAGCGGCGTCGCCGCCGGCCTCGCGCTCGTCGGCCTCCTGGCGGCCCGGCTCCTCGGAGAGGCGCGGCGCCTGCGGGCGCAGGTGGCGCGGACCCGGGCCGAGCTGGAGCCGCGCTGCCGGGTGTTACGCGAGCTCACGGAGGACGCCCGCCGGGACGTCCGGTGAAATTCGGGCAGACAGGGCGTACCATCGATGGCGCGGGAAGCGCCCCTGAGAGAGGTTGGGACACATGGGTGGTATCGGAGCGCGCGAGATCCTCATTCTGCTGGTGATCGCTCTCTTGCTGTTCGGCGCGAAGAAGCTCCCGGAGCTCGCGCGCTCGATGGGCCGCAGCGCCCGCATCCTCAAGGCCGAGGCCAAGGGGCTCACCGAGGAGGAGAGCGGCGGCGACTCCAAGGCGCAGCCCGCGCAGGCCGCCGGCCAGCCCGACCCCGCGGCCCCCCAGCAGCACGAGCAGCAGCAGGGGCAGCCCCAGCCGTACCAGCCCTACGGCGGGGCGAACCAGCCCTACTCCGCGCAGCCCCAGCAGTCCGGTTACCCGCAGCTTCCCGCGGGGCAGCGCATCGTCGACGGATCGGTGAACGACCCGGCCCAGCGCCCGTACGGCAACTGACGCACCACACAGACGGCAAGCACGGTGGGAACGCGGCGCCCTGACGGCGTCGCGTCCGTCCTGATACGGTCCGGCGGAGAGAGACAGAGGTCATGCGGCTGAGGCGACAGCGGCGAGAGGCGAACCCCGAGGGACGCATGCCGCTGATGGACCATCTGCGTGAACTGCGCAACCGGGTCGTCAAGGCGCTGCTGTTCGTGGCGCTCGGCGTTGTGGTCGGGTTCTGGCAGTTCGAACTGGTGTGGGACTTCCTCCAGCGCCCCTACTGCGCGCTGCCGCAGTCCAGCCAGCTGGACTCCGACGGCTGCAACCTCATCTACACCGGCATCTTCGACGCCTTCTTCCTGCAGTTCAAGGTCGCGATCATCATCGGGATCGTGCTCTCGTGCCCCTTCTGGCTGTACCAACTGTGGGCCTTCGTCGCCCCCGCCCTGCGCGGGAAGGAGAAGCGCTACACCTACGTCTTCGTCGGTGCGGCCGTGCCGCTGTTCCTCTCGGGGGCGGCGCTGGCCTACTACATCACCGAGAAGGCCATGCAGATCATGTTCAGCTTCGGGCCGGACGGTTCGGTCCCGCTGATCACGATGGACAACTACCTCAGCTACATCATCATGATGCTGCTGGTGTTCGGCGCCGCCTTCGTGCTGCCGCTCATCGTGGTGCTGCTGAACTTCCTCGGCGTGCTGCCGCACGAGGCCATCGCCAAGTGGCGGCGCATGATCATCTTCGTGGCGTTCGTCTTCGCCGCCGTCGCCACCCCGGGCGGCGACCCGATCACCATGATGGCCCTGGGCGTGCCCGTGGTGCTGCTGTTCGAACTCGCCGAGCTGATCGCGTTCCTGCACGACCGGCGGCTGCCGCGGCGCGACCCCTACGCCGGGCTGGGCGACGACGAGATCTCCTCGATCGACGACGAGGAAGACGAAACCTCCATCGCGCCGAACCGCTAGGGTCGGGGCCGGAGCCGGAGAGTAGGGAGAGAACTACTCCGGCCGCCCCCGAGCACTCCTTCGGAGAGGACCCAGAGATGAGCGAGCAGCCCAGCCAGTCGCCCGCCCGCGAGCTGCCGCCCGAGGCGCAGGGCAACGAGAAGTGGCACGACACCACGCACGCCGTCTGGAAGCGCTCGTCGCTGTCCAGCGAGGACTCCGACGCCATCGTGGAGGTCGCGAAGTTCGACGACGGCTACCGCGCCGTCCGGGACGGCAAGAATCCCGACAAGGGCATCCTGTTCTTCACCCCCGCCGAGTGGGAGGCGTTCGTCCTGGGTGCCAAGGACGGCGAGTTCGACATCCCCGAGGAGTACCTGACCCCGGAGGAGGCCGCGATCCAGCGCGGCGAGGTGCCGGTGTTCGCGGTGCCGTCCCCGCACAACACCGCGCCGCCGAAGGACGGCGACTAGCCGCCCCCGGGCCGGCCCCCGACCGGCGGGCCGGCCCGGCGCGGCAGCGCGGCCCCGGTGGACCGGTACGGGCGTTCGGCCGGATATGGCGCGGCTGTCCCCAACCGGGCGTTCCGTGCGCGCGCGACCAGCCGCGACGGCCTAGGCTTGTGCGATATGAGTACGCACGCCGCGCGCTACGCCGAGTTCCGGCGGCGCCAGAGCGAGTCCAGCGCCGACATCGCCGATTTCCAGAACCTGTACGGGTTCGAGTTCGACGAGTTCCAGATCCGGGCCTGCAAGGCCCTGGAGATGGGCCACGGCGTGCTGGTCGCCGCGCCGACCGGCTCCGGCAAGACCGTGGTCGGGGAGTACGCCGTCCACCGCGCCCTGCGCGACGGGAGCAAGTGCTTCTACACCACCCCCATCAAGGCGCTGTCCAACCAGAAGTACACCGACCTCGTGCGCCGCTACGGGGCGGGGCGGGTCGGCCTGCTCACCGGCGACAACAGCGTCAACGGCGAGGCCCCGATCGTGGTCATGACCACCGAGGTGCTGCGCAACATGCTCTACGCCGGGTCGCAGACGCTCGGCGGACTCGCCTACGTCGTCATGGACGAGGTGCACTACCTGGCGGACCGGTTCCGCGGCGCGGTGTGGGAGGAGGTCATCATCCACCTGCCGGAGTCGGTCCGGATGGTGGCGCTCTCGGCCACGGTGAGCAACGCCGAGGAGTTCGGCGAGTGGCTGCTCCAGGTGCGCGGCGACACCACGGTCATCGTGGACGAGACCCGGCCGGTGCCGCTCTGGCAGCACGTGATGGTGGGCAACCGCATCCAGGACCTGTTCGTGGACCTGTCCGACGCCGACCCCGGCGAGGAGGCCTCCGACTCCGCGGGCCGCGGCCGGCGTGCCAAGCGCCGCCGGCGCGAGGGCGCCGCCGCGGCGGAGGTGCTGGTCAACGGCGAGCGCATGCAGGTCAACCCGCGGCTGGTCCGGCTGGCCGAGGAGGAGGACCGGCTCGCGCAGCTCGCGTACCGGCGCCGGGCCCCGCAGTCGCGGGCGCGCTCCGGCGGGCCGCGGCCGCGCTCGAAGTTCCAGCCACCCAACCGGGTGCAGATCGTGCAGGAGCTCAACCGCGACGGGCTGCTCCCGGCGATCACGTTCGTCTTCAGCCGCGCGGGCTGCGACGACGCGGTGCGCCAGTGCGTCATGGCGGGCCTCTCGCTCACGACCGAGGAGGAGGCCGAGGAGATCCGCGAGTACGCCGAGCGGCAGTGCGCCGACATCCCGCCGGCCGACCTCGCGGTCCTGGGCTACCACGAGTGGATCATCGCGCTGCAGCGGGGGATCGCCGCGCACCACGCCGGGCTGCTGCCGACCTTCAAGGAGGTCGTCGAGTCGCTGTTCTCCCGCGGGCTCATCCGCGCGGTGTTCGCCACCGAGACCCTCGCGCTCGGCATCAACATGCCGGCCCGCACCGTGGTGATCGAAAAGCTCGACAAGTGGAACGGCGAGACGCACGCCGCCCTCACCGCCGGCGAGTACACGCAGCTCACCGGGCGGGCCGGCCGCCGCGGCATCGACGTCGAGGGGCACGCCGTCGTGCTCTGGCAGCCGGGCACCGACCCGCAGGCCGTGGCCGGCCTGGCGAGCACCCGGACCTACCCGCTGAACTCCAGCTTCCAGCCGTCTTACAACATGGCGGTCAACCTGGTGGGGCAGGTCGGCCGGCAGCGCAGCCGCAGCATGCTGGAGTCCTCCTTCGCGCAGTTCCAGGCCGACCGGGCGGTGGTGGGCCTGGTCCGCCAGCTCCGCAAGCACGAGGAGGCGCTGGAGGGCTACGCCGAGGCGGCGGAGTGCCACCTGGGCGACTTCATGGAGTACGCGCGGATGCGCCGCGAGCTGAGCGACCGGGAGGCCCAGGCGTCCCGCAGCCGCGGTGCCCGGCGGCGGCAGGAGGCGCTGCGCAGCCTGGAGCAGCTGCGCGTCGGCGACATCATCCGGGTGCCGGCCGGGCGGCACTCCGGCTACGCGGTGGTGCTCGACCCGGGCAACCGGGGGGCCGACGATCCCGCGCCGCTGGTCCTCACCATGAACCGGCAGGTCAAGCGGGTGAACGCGGCGGACTTCCCGGTCCCGGCCGAGCCGGCCGGGCGGCTGCGCATCCCGAAGAACTTCTCCGCGCGTTCCGCGCAGTCCCGGCGCGACCTGGCGTCGGCGCTGCGCTCCCGCCTGGAGGGAGCGGAGGCGCCGCCGCCGCAGCGGTCCCGCGGCGGCGGGGGAGACGACCCCGAGATCGCCCGGCTCCGCCGGGGGCTGCGCTCCCACCCGTGCCACGGCTGCGCCGACCGCGAGGAGCACGCACGCTGGGCGGAGCGCTACTTCCGGCTCGCCAAGGAGACCGACACGCTGCGCGCCCGGGTCGAGGGCCGCTCGCACGTCATCGCCCGCACCTTCGACCGGGTCTGCGGGGTGCTCCAGCAGCTCGATTACCTGGACGGCGACACCGTCACCCCCGAGGGGCGCCGGCTGGCCAAGATCTACTCCGAGCTGGACCTGCTCGCGGCGGAGTGCCTCCGGCGCGGCCTGTGGGAGGACCTCACGCCGGCCGAGCTGGCCGCCTGCCTGTCCACCCTGGTGTACGAGGCGCGGCGCTCCGACGAGACCTACCCCCGGGTGCCGGCCGGCGCCGCGCAGGACGCGCTGGCCGAGATGGTGCGGCTGTGGGGCGACCTGCACGAGGTCGAGCGCGACCACCGGGTGTCGTTCCTGCGGGAGCCGGATCTGGGGTTCGTGTGGGCCACCTACCGGTGGGCCAACGGCGACCGGCTGGACCGCATCCTGGATGAGGCCGGCATGCCGGCCGGCGACTTCGTGCGCGCCACCAAGATGCTCATCGACATGCTGGGCCAGATCGCCGACGCCGCCCCCGAGGGCAGCGCGGTGCGCGGCAACGCCCGCACGGCGATGGACGCCGTGCGGCGCGGGGTGGTGGCGTACTCCTCGGTGGGGTGACGGCCCGCGGGGCCGGGTCTGCCGCGGAGGGCACGTGGCGGACCCGGCGCCGGACGCGGCGCGGGCGTCAGGCGACGCCCAGCAGCACCGTGCGTGTGGTGACGACACGGGAGCCGGCGGGCAGCGCGGGATAGCGGTCGGGGTCGACGGTGCGCAGCCACAGGCCCGCCCCCGGCGTGAACAGGGCATGGGCCTCCAGCGAATCCCAGAGCTCGCTCATCAGGGCGAGGGCCGCGCACGCGCACGGGGGTCCGGAGAGCGAGGGACGCACGGGGGAGCGCCAGCGGCTCAGGTCGACGCCGTGGTCGTCGGGTTCTCCTCCCTGGACGACCTCCACCAGTGTGGTGGTGAGTGCCGAGGGCAGGCGGACAGCTGGCATGCCGATCTCCTCAAAGCTTCTACGCTACACAGCGTGATGGACCGACTTCAGTGTGAATCTTGACGCGCTAAGATTTCAAGTCGAATTTGTAAGTCCATCAAGAATTTCTTTCGCTGGCGGAGAAAGAGGGAGTGTTTGTGGCGGATCGTCATAGTCCGGGGGTGCGGCGGCGGAGGTTGTCGGCTGCGCTGCGGGCGCTGAGGGCCGACTCTGGAAGGACGGCGGCGGAAGTCGCGGCGCAGCTGAGCTGGTCTGCCGGCAAACTCACCCGCATCGAACGCAACGAATGGCGCCGACCGAGCGCGCGGGATGTAGGCGCGCTCCTTGACGCCTACGGCGTGGATGGCGACGAGCGCGCGCATCTTCTCGGTCTCGTCCAGGAATCCCGCGATCGCAGCGAGTGGCGGGCCTACCAGGATCTGTTCTGGGGGCCGCTTCCGGAGTTCGAAGCGGAAGCCGTCCGAATCCGCACCTATGGAGCGCTGGTGGTTCCTGGGCTACTCCAGACGCCAGAATACGCAGCGGCGGTGTTTCGCGGCGGGCAGATCATGCCTGACGGCGAGATCGCCAGCAAGGTCGAGGCACGCATGGCGCGTCGGCGGGTGCTTGACGCGCCGGATGGGCCGCCTCTGCACGCGCTGATCGATGAGGCAGCGCTGTGGAAGGCGGCCGGCTCAGTGGAAGTGATGGTCGAACAGCTGCGCTACCTGGCGGGAATGGCGGCGCACTACAACGTGACCATTCTCGTCGTCCCGAACAGCGCCGGCGTGCATCCGGCTGTCACTGGGGCCTTCTCGCTCATCGATTTTCCGCACCCTGAGCCGGGGATTGTCACCTTGTCCAATGCTGTTGGGTCCCTCTATGTAGAAGATCCGGCATATGTCGCCCGATATACGCTCGTATACGACTATGTCCAGGGAGTGGCGCTGAGCCCGACCGACTCGTTGGCGTTGATCTCCCGGATCGCCGAAGAACTATCGAAGTGAGTCGTCCGCCATGCCTCTCAAGTTCCGCAAGTCCTCGTACTCCGACTATCACGACGACTGTGTCGAGGTTGCCGATCTTCCCGCTCGTGTGGCTGTGCGGGACTCCCACCACCCCGAGCGCGGTCACCTGACCTTCCCCACGGCCGAGTGGGCCGCCTTCCTGTCCGCCGTCCACCGGGACGAGGTCTAACGCGCGACGGCGGGGCCGGGGGTGCTCGGAACACCCCCGGCCCGCGCCTGTGGCACGACAAACGGAATCTACGCCGTCAAGGTCGGCGTCCCGGTCAAACCGGACAGCTGTTCCCGCTCAGTCCGCCGCGTCCTCCCAGCGCCCGCGCAGCCACACCGTCGTGTCCGCCGGCAGCGTCCCGCCGCTCACGTCGGCGCTCGCCACGATCACCTCGCCCTCCGGGAGCGGGACGGCCGCCGGGCCGGTGTTGACCAGCACCAGCACGTCCGGCCCGCGCCGGAACGCCAGCACGTCGCCCTGGTCGCGCCCGTCGTCCCACGCGAACGACTCGTCCCGGGAGAACGCCCGCCGCTCGCGGATGGCGGTGCGGAACAGCTCCAGGGTGGAGTCCGGGTCGCCGGTCTGCGCCTCCACCGACAGATCGCCCCAGCCGCCCGGCTGCGGCAGCCAGCCCGCAGCGGTGCCGAACCCGAAGGACGGGCCGGACCGCTCCCACGGGATCGGGACCCGGCAGCCGTCGCGGCCCTTGGCGGTGTGGCCGGTGCGTTCCCACTTCGGGTCCTCCAGGACCTCGGCCGGCAGGTCGGCGACCTCCGGGAGGCCGAGTTCCTCGCCCTGGTAGATGTAGGTCGAGCCCGGCAGCGCCAGCTCCAGCAGCGCGGCGGCGCGGGCGCGGCGCAGGCCCAGGGCCAGGTCGGGGGCGGGGTCGGTGCCGTCGCTGAGCAGCCACGCGGTGAGGTCGGTGCCGGGCGGCAGCCCGAAGTGCGAGGCGGGGCGGACCACGTCGTGGTTGGACAGCACCCAGGTGGCGACCGTCCCCACCGACGTGGCGTCGGCGATCGAGGTGTCGATCACCTTCCGGTAGGCGACGGCGTCCCACGGGCAGCGCAGGAACTCGAAGTTGAACGCCTGCTGGAGCTCGTCGGAGCGCAGGTAGCGCACCAGCCGGTCGCTGGGCAGCCAGGCCTCGGCGACCGCGATCCGGGGCGGGTCGAACTCCTCGAAGACCTGGCGCCACTCCCGGTAGATCTCGTGGGTCTCCGGGCGGTCCCAGTGCGGATGGTCGGGATTCACCGTGATGTCCGAGAGGCCGTTGCTCTCGGCGTCGGGGACCAGCACCACGTCGCGCAGCGGTTCGGTGAGGTCCTTCATCAGCGCGTAGGCGACGTCCACCCGGAACCCGTCCACCCCGCGGCGGCTCCAGTAGCGCAGGATGTCGAGGAACTCCGCGCGGACCTCGGGGTTGGCCCAGTTCAGGTCGGGCTGCTCACGGGCGAACAGGTGCAGGTACCACTGGCCGTCGGCGACGCGGGTCCAGGCCGGCCCGCCGAACCGCGACTCCCAGTTGCTCGGCGGCAGCGACCCGTCCGGGCCCTTCCCGTCGCGGAAGATGTAGCGCTCGCGCTCCGGCGAACCGGGGGCGGCGGCCAGCGCCTGCTGGAACCAGGTGTGCCGGTGCGAGGTGTGGTTGGGGACGATGTCGACGATGACCCGGATGCCGCGCTCGTGGGCGGCGGCGACCAGCGCGTCGAAGTCGTCGAGCGTGCCGAGCAGGGGGTCCACGTCGCGGAAGTCGGAGACGTCGTAGCCGCCGTCGGCCCAGGGGGAGGGGTAGAACGGCGACAGCCAGACGGCGTCCACACCGAGCGCGGCGAGGTGGTCGATGCGCCGGGTGACTCCGGCGATGTTGCCGACGCCGTCTCCGTCGGTGTCGGCGAAGCTGCGGGGGTAGATCTGGTAGATGACGGCGTCGCGCCACCAGGTGTCGCTCATAGTCTCCCTCTGCGATCGGTGGGGATCTCCGGGGTCGGGCCGGGTGCTGTGCGGGGGGCGGAGGCGGATCGGCGGACGACGAGCTCGGTGGGCAGCAGGACGTGCTCGGCGGGGTCGGCGCCGCCGCGCAGCAGGCGCGCGGCGAGCCGGGCCGCCGCCGCCCCCAGCTCGGACACCGGCTGCGCCACGGTGGTGAGGTCCAGCACCTCGGCGACGTCGTGGTTGTCGAACCCCACCACGGACACCGCCTCGGGCACCGGCACCCGGGAGCGGCGCAGCACGCCGAGGGCGCCCATGGCGACGTCGTCGGACTCCGCGAACAGGGCGGTGGGCGGATTCGGCGCGCCGAGCAGCCGGGCCGCCGCCGCCGCGCCGCCGCGCGGGCCGTCCCGCTCGGTGACGACGACCGCCTCGGCGCCGGCCTCGGCCATGGCCTGGAGGTAGCCGTCCCTGCGGTGGCGCGAGATCCAGGAGAACCCGGTCTCGTCCCGCGACTGCACGTAGGCGATCCGCCGGTGCCCGAGGTTGAGCAGGAAGCGGGTGGCCGCCGCCGCGGCGGCCGCGTTGTCGATGAACACGCTCGGCCGTCCCTCGGCCCGCTGGCTGCAGTAGACGACCGGAACACCGATCTCGTCCAGCTGCTTGGTCTCGCGGTCGTCGAGGTCCAGGGAGACCGCGATGACGGCGTCGACGTTGCGCCGCAGCGGCAGCGCCCGCACGTAGCTGTCCAGCCCCTCGGCGTCGCCCACCTCGTAGACGAGCATGTCCAGGCCGGCCGCGCGCAGCTCCGCGCTGATACCGGCCAGGGCCGCGCCGAAGAACCAGGGCCGCAGGAACGGCACGATCGCGGCCACCCGGCCGGTGGCGCCGGTGACCAGGCTGGAGGCGTCCCGCGACACCACGTAGGAGAGTTCGGCCGCGGCGCGCGCCACCTTCGCGCGGACCGCCGGTGAGACGCCCGGGGCGCCGCGCAGCGCCCGCGACACCGTGGACAGGGATACGCCGGCGCGGCGCGCGACGTCGCTCATACGCGGATGCTCCGGGGACGCCATGGCCCGGATGCTAACCGCGGCTCACCGCAATGGCAACGCTCTCAGGTCAAGGGCGTACACATTGGCGCAATCTATCGGCCATTGGTTTCACTGAGTGTTGACTCGAACACACTTGAAATGGCAACGTTTGCATCCATCTGGGACGGCCCCTAGGAGTGACGCATGCGACTCTCGCGGAGGACGTTGCTGCGCGCCGCGGCGGCGATGGCGGCGACTTCGCTGGCCGGGTGCGCGACCGGCGGCGGCGACCCCCTGGCGGGCCGGAGCACCGCCGTTCCCGAGGAGCCGGTCAGTATCGGGTGGATGGCCCAGCGGCTCGCCGACAACGAGGGGCGGGACCTCCGCCGCACCCTGGCCGAGGCGTTCCAGCGGCGCTATCCCACCATTACCGTCCACCTCACCGAGGTGCCGCCGACGACCGACGTGCGGCGCACCACCCTGACCACCCAGATCGCCAGCGGCTCCCCGCAGCCCGACGTCTACCTCGGCGACTGCGTGTGGCCGGCGCAGTTCGCCCACAACTCGCTGGCCGCGCCGCTGGGGGCGGTCGCGGAGCACCGCCGGTTCTGGGACGGCTTCCCCGAGCCGGTGGCCGAGGCGGTCCGCTACGGGAGGCAGGCGTGGGCCTATCCCCTCTACGTCGACTACGCCTTCCTGTACTACCGGGCCGACCTGCTGGACAAGCACGGACTCGCGGTACCGCGCACGTGGGAGGAGCTGGTGCGCACCGCGCTGCGGCTCAAGGAGGCCGGCGACGTGCGCTACGGGTTCGTGTGGCAGGCGGCGTCCTCCGAGGCGCTCACCTGCAACGTCAACGAGCTGCTGGCCGACGCCGGCGGCGCCCTCATGGACGCCGAGGCGCGCCGCGTCCTGGTGCGCTCCGACGCCGCGCGCCACACGCTGGAGTTCATGGCGGGGCTGGTCGCCGACGGCGTGTCGCCGGCGGCGGTCGGGACGTTCGCCGAAGAGCAGGCCATGACCGCCTTCTCCAGCGGCCAGGCGGCGTTCCTGCGCAACTGGTCCTACGCCTGGGGCGCGGCCAACGCCGAGCGGTCGGCCGTGCGCGGGAAGGTCGGCGCCACCCTGCGCCCGGCGTTCGACGGGGTCGGCCGGCGCGGGCTGGCCACGATGGGCGGCTGGCACAACTTCGTCAACCCGCACACCGAGCAGCTCGGCGCGGCCCTGGCCTTCGCGCGCTGGATGGCGGAGGAGGAGGCGCAGACCCTCATGGCGACGACCTCGCCCTACACGCCGGCGCTCAGCTCCGTCCTCAGCGCCCCCGCGGTGGTGGGCCAGGACAACCCCACCTTCCGGCTCGCCTCCGAGGCCGAACTCGTGCTGCGCCCGACCCGCTCGCCCTACTACCCCCAGATCAGCAAGGCCGTCTACACCAACGTCAACCCGATCGTGGTCGCCGGCGGCGGCGACGTCGGCGGCGCCGTCGACGCCATGGCCGACGAGATGACCCAGGCACGGGACGGAGCGGCACTGTGAGGATGCTGACGGAAGGGGCGGCCGTGCCCGCGCCGCGACCACCGGGGGACGACCGGCGCCCGCGCGCGGGCGCCCCCGTCCGCGACCACCGGGACGCCAACGAGCGGCGGATGGCACGGGTCGGGTGGATCTACACGATGCCGTCCCTGGTGGTCATCGCCGCGGTCACGATCTTCCCGATCCTGTTCTCGGTGGTGCTGAGCTTCGCGCGGGTGCGGATCACCTACGAGGGCTTCTCGGTCGAGGCGCTGACCCTGCGCAACTACCTCGCCCTGCTGAACTCCGGCGACTGGTACTACGCGATCGCCTTCACGGTCGGCTACACGGTGGTGACCGTGGCGGTCGAGCTGGTCCTGGGCACCCTCGCCGCCCTGATCCTGGAGCGGCTGGCCGGCGCGCGCGGCTGGCTCATGGCGCTGCTGCTCATCCCGTGGTCCATGATCACGGTGGTCTCGGCGCAGCTGTGGTCCTACATGTACAACTCCTCCTACGGCGTGATCACGTGGGTCCTGGAGGCGGTGCTCGGCCTGGAGTCCGCGCCGCTGATCCTCGGCCGGCCGCTGCCGGCCATCACCGCGATGATGGTGGCCGACATCTGGAAGACCACCCCCTTCGTCGCGATCATCGTGCTGGCCGGCCTGGTGATGCTGCCGCGCGACGTCTACGAGGCCGCGGAGGTGGACGGCGCCAGCTCCTGGACCATGTTCTGGCGGGTCACCCTGCCGCAGCTGCGCGCCACCATCGCGGTGGCGCTGCTGTTCCGGGTGCTCCAGGCGTTCGGGGTGTTCGACCTGCCGTTCGTGCTGACCGGCGGCGG
This sequence comes from Marinitenerispora sediminis, assembly GCF_003336425.1. Lineage (GTDB taxonomy): Bacteria > Actinomycetota > Actinomycetes > Streptosporangiales > Streptosporangiaceae > Marinitenerispora > Marinitenerispora sediminis. The sequence continues at coordinate 19,596 of NZ_QEIO01000081.1, forward strand.
CCCCGGGGTGGCCACCCAGTCGCTGGCGGTCATGGGCTACAAGGTGCTGTTCCAGGACCTCAACATCGGTCCGGGCGCCGCGATCGCGACCAGCACCGGGCTGCTCGTGGGCGGGGCGTGCCTGCTCTGCCTCAAGGCGTTCCGGTCCCAGATCGGGCGGGAGGAGCTGTCGTGACGCGGTCCCGACCGCGCGGCCGGCGCCGCGTGTTCACCCTGGTCAACCTGGGCGCGCTCCTCCTGGCCCTCGGTACCGCGGCCCCCCTGTACTGGCTGGTGGCCAACGCCCTGAAACCGGGCGCCGAGATCGGCCGGGTGCCGCCGACGGCCTGGCCCGAGGACGCCACGCTCGACAACTTCGAGGACGCGTTCGTGGGAGCCGGGTTCGGCACCTACATCGGCAACAGCCTCCTCATCAGCCTGTCGGCGACGGTCGTGGTGGTGGGGCTCTCGACGTTCTCGGGGTACGCGCTGGCCCGGCTGCCCATGCGCGGCCGCGGCCCGATCATGGTGGCGCTGCTGATGATCTCGGTGTATCCGGCGATCGCCGTGCTGACGCCGCTGTACCTCGCCGAACGCCAGCTGGGCCTGCTCAACTCCCATCTCGGGCTGATCATCCCCTACGTGGCGTTCAACCTGCCGTTCGCGATCTGGATCATGCGCAACTACATGCTGAGCGTGCCGCGCGGGCTGGAGGACGCGGCCCGGGTCGACGGCGCCACGCCCACCCGCACGGTGCTGTGGATCATCCTGCCGCAGGTGCGCCCGGGGCTCTTCACGGTCGGGGTCTTCACCTTCACCGCCACCTGGACCGAGTTCCTGATGGCGCTGACGATCAACTCGCAGGACGCCTACCGGACTATTCCGGTGGGCATGGCGTTGTTCGGCACCGTCTACGAGGTTCCCTATGGCACGATCTTCGCGGCGGCGGTGTCGGTGACCGCGCCCATCGCGATCCTGGTCCTGGTGTTCCGCAGGTTCGTGGTCTCCGGGCTGACCGCCGGCGCGGTGAAGGGGTAGACCGACCGGGCGGGTGCCCGGCGGGCCAGGGAGGGGCACGGCCGGGCATGTCGCAGCGCATCCTGCTGATCACGAACGACTTTCCGCCGCGCAGGGGCGGCATCGAGACGTTCTGCTACGAGCTCGCGGTCCGGCTGCCCGGCGCGGCCGAGGGGGAGCTCGTCGTCTACACGTCGCGCTCGTCGGGGGACCACGAGTTCGACGCCGGCCTGCCCTTCCGGGTCGTGCGGGATCCGGGCAGCACGATGCTGCCCACCCGGCGGGTCGCCCGGCGCGCGGTCGAGCTGCTCCGGGAGCACGGCTGCGACCGCGTGGTGTTCGGCGCCGCGGCCCCGATGGGGCTGCTGGCGCGCGACCTGCGCAGCGCCGGCGCGCGGCGCCTGGTGGCCATCACGCACGGCCACGAGCTGTGGTGGGCGCGCGTGCCGGGGGCGCGGCAGCTGCTGCGGCGGATCGCCCGCGACGTCGACGTCCTCACGCACCTGGGGCACTTCACCGGCGACGTGCTGCGCCGCGCGCTGCCCACCGACGTCGGCGACCGGATGGTCCGGCTGGCACCCGGCGTCGACCCGGGGCGCTTCCGGCCCGACGCCGACGGCCACGCCCTCCGCGAGCGGTTCGGGCTGGGCACCGACCCCGTGGTGCTGTGCGTCTGCCGCCTGGTGCCGCGCAAGGGGGTGGACACCCTCGTCCGCGCCATGACGTGGCTGCGCCGGGCGGTACCGGGGGCCCGGCTGGTGGTGGTCGGGGGAGGGCCGGACGAGCGGCGGCTGCGCGCGCTGGCCGCCTGGGCCGGGGTCGCCGACCGGGTGGTGTTCGTCGGCGCCCACCCGCCCGACGAGCTGCCGGGGTGGTACGCCGTCTCCGACGTGTTCGCCATGCCGTGCCGGAGCCGGCTGGGCGGCCTGGAGGCCGAGGGCCTCGGCATCGTCTTCCTGGAGGCCGCGGCCAGCGGGCTCCCGGTGCTGGTGGGCGACTCGGGCGGCGCGCCGGAGGCGGTGCGGCACGGGGAGACGGGGTACGTGGTGGACGGCCGCGACCCGAGGGCGGTGGCCGGCCGGCTGGCCGCCCTGCTGGCGGATCCGGCCCGGTGCCGGGTGCTCGGCCGGGCCGGGCGGGAGTGGGTGCTCGACGCCTGGACGTGGGACGGCGTGGCGGAGCGCGTCGTGGAGCTGGTGCGCGGCTAGCACGCGGGCGGGAGCCCGCCGCGGGGCCGTGCGCGGCGGCCGGCCGCATTCGGGCGCCGGCGTGCCTGGCGCGCGCGCCGGGGCGTGGGTAGAGTGCCGAACGTCACCATTTATGTGGACGACCTAATAAATTGATGGTGTGCGGGAACTCTGCTGGAGGTCTGCATGGCCGTGGAGCGTCGGCTTCCGACACCGGAGGCCGCGGAACTGCTGGAACTCGCCCGGGAACTGGCGGAGAAGGAACTCCGGCCGCGGGCCGCCGAGGGCGAGCGCAGCGCGGCGTTCCCCCGCGACGTCTTCCGCACGATCGGCCGCGCCGGGCTGCTGGGGCTGCCCTACCCGGAGCGCTACGGCGGCGGCGGCCAGCCCTACGAGGTCTACCTGCAGGTGGTGGAGGAGCTCGCCGGAGAGTGGCTGACGGTGGGGCTCGGGCTGAGCGTGCACACGCTGGCCTGCTTCCCCGTGGCGGAGTTCGGCACCGAGGAGCAGCGGGCCGAGCTGCTGCCGGGCATGCTCGGCGGCGAGTCGCTGGGCGCCTACTGCCTCTCCGAGGCGCACTCCGGCTCCGACGCCGCGGCCCTGAGCACCCGCGCCGAGGCCGTCGCCCCCGGAGCCGGGCCGGACGCCGCGGGCGGCTACCGGGTGCGGGGCGCCAAGTCGTGGATCACGCACGGCGGGGTCGCGGACTTCTACACGCTGTTCGCCCGCACCGGCGAGCCGGGCTCGGGCGCCGGCGGCATCAGCTGCTTCCATGTGCCCGCGTCCGCCGCGGGTCTGGCCGCCGACCCGCCCGAGCACAAGATGGGCCTGAACGCCTCTCCCACCGCGGTGGTGCGCTTCGACGACGTGGCGGTGCCGGCCGGGGCGCGCATCGGCGCGGAGGGGCGGGGTTTCACCGTCGCCCTCGCGGCGCTGGACTCCGGGCGGCTCGGCATCGCCGCCGGCGCGGTCGGGGTGGCCCAGGCGGCGCTGGACCTCGCGGTGGAGCACGCCCGGCAGCGCCGGCAGTTCGGCCGGCCGATCGGGGAGTTCCAGGGCGTCTCGTTCCTGCTGGCCGACATGGCCACCCAGGTGGCCGCGGCCCGGGAGCTGTACCTGGCGGCGGCCCGGCTGCGCGACGCCGGCCGGCCCTTCGGCACCCGTGCGGCCATGGCCAAGCTGTTCGCCACCGACACCGCGATGCGGGTGACCACCGACGCGGTCCAGGTGCTCGGGGGCAGCGGCTACACCGCCGACCTGCCGGCCGAGCGGCTCATGCGGGAGGCCAAGGTGCTGCAGATCGTCGAGGGCACCAACCAGATCCAGCGCCTGGTCATCGGGCGCGACCTCCTCCGCCAGGGCTGAGCTGGACCGGCCCGGCCCGGGCCGGGCCGGGCCAGCGACGCGGACGGCGGGCCGCCCAGGTGAGGGGGCGGCCCGCCGTCGGCCGTCACTCGGGCGGGCGCGCGGCCCGCGGCATCACGCCTTGGCCGCGACGTTGGCCGGGTGGCCGATCGCCAGACCGCTGACCTTGTCGAAGTAGTGGAGCTGGCGGGTGTCCACGGCCAGCGTGATGGGCTGGCCCGGGCGCACCACGCTGCGCGGGTTGACGCGGGCGGTGAACACCGACTTGTCGCGGGCCAGCGGCAGGCCGGCGCCGACCCCGTCCTCGTCGTCGCCGTCGCCGGCCGCGTCGGCGGCGAGGGCGGCGGCGTCCTCGTGCTCCAGCGGCGGGGCGTCGACGGTGAAGATCACGTTGATCTCGGTGCCCAGCTCCTCGGTGACGTCGGCGACCACCTCCATGGTCCCGCTGTTGTGCGCGGCCATCTCGGCGTCGTCGAAGTCGGAGGGGCGGATGCCGAGCACGATCTCCCGGCCGAAGTAGTCGCGCAGCGCGGGGCGCTCCTCCAGCGTCTCGGCGGGGACCGGCAGGGTGTGGTCGGCGAACTTCAGGGTGGCGCCCGTGCCGTTCTCGGTCAGGGCGGCGGTGACGAAGTTCATCGCGGGGGAGCCGATGAACCCGGCGACGAACAGGTTGACCGGGTGGTCGAACAGGTTCTTCGGGGTGTCCACCTGCTGCAGCCGCCCGTCGCGCAGCACCGCCACGCGGTCGCCGAGCGTCATGGCCTCGATCTGGTCGTGCGTGACGTAGACGGTGGTGACGCCCAGCCGCTCGTGCAGCTGGTTCAGGGAGGCGCGCATCTGCACCCGCAGCTTGGCGTCCAGGTTGGACAGCGGCTCGTCCATGAGGAACGCCTGCGGCTCGCGGACGATCGCCCGGCCCATGGCGACGCGCTGGCGCTGGCCGCCGGAGAGCGCGGCCGGCTTGCGCTTCAGGTAGGGCTCCAGGCCGAGCATCGCGGCCGCCTCCTTGACGCGGCGCTCGATCTCGGGCTTGGGGGTCTTGCGGAGCTTGAGGCCGAACGCGAGGTTCTGCTCCACCGTCATGTGCGGGTACAGCGCGTAGTTCTGGAAGACCATGGCGATGTCGCGGTTCTTGGGCGGGAGGTCGTTGACGACCTTGTCGCCGATGCTCAGCGTGCCGTCGCTGATCTCCTCCAGGCCGGCGATCATCCGCAGCGCGGTGGACTTGCCGCAGCCGGAGGGTCCGACCAGCACCATGAACTCGCCGTCGGCGATCTCCAGGTTGAGGTTGTCGACGGCCTTGACCCCGCCGGAGTACACCTTGTCGACGTTCTCGAGGACGATCTTCGCCATGGCTCAACAGCTCCTTCGTGCGTGGTCGGTCGCTGCGGCCGCGCCGTCCTCCGTCGTCCGCTCCGCGGCCGCTCGGACCGGGCGGGCAGGGCGGGTGGCCGGACGGTCCGGCGGGAGCGGGCGGTGCTGCCCGGATGCGATTCGACCGGCTTCGAACGTTATGTTCATTTGCTGATCGGTTCTTATCGATCGATCGCCTGTATCGAACACCATTGCCGACCGTTTTGTCGAGACTATGGGCGTGTTGCGGCGGGAAGTGTTCACTATTTGAGATATAGCGGGACACGGAGCGACGTTTTGGGGTGGGGGCTGATCGTTCGGCTGATCGAAGTGGCCGCCGGGCGCCCGGAGCCGCGGCCGGACCGCCGGAGTGGCGCCCGGCGTCGCCGGTGCGTTAGCCTGGCGGACGATTACCCGGTCTCGGCCCCGCGGTCGCTGACCCACGGCCCGCCCAGGCGCCCCACGAGGTCCGCCGACACGGGGCGGGGGTTGCGGCGGCGGGTCGGCAGTCTGGGTAATCTACTGACCAGTCCAGCACTGGACGGGCCGGTCGAGCGGTCCGGTGCTTGCCTCGCTGGACGCCGCGCCACGCACCAGGTGCGGCGGGAAGCGGGGGAAGCGGCGGGGTTCCGCGACCGGGCGGGGGGTTGGACCCGGAAAAGGCTCGAA
>NZ_QEIO01000082.1 GCF_003336425.1 Marinitenerispora sediminis
GGCGGGTCGGATCACGTGCGGCTGCCTCTGTCGTCGGGGAGCGGGTGGCGGTTGCCTCCCCCTCCACGTTAGCCGTGGTCGGACGGGTCCGGCGGTGCCGGGCCGGGCGGGTGCCCGCCCGGCCCGGCACCGCGGCGCTCAGAGGACCTTGGACAGGAACGCCTGGGTGCGCTCGTGCCGCGGGTTGGTGAGCACGTCCGACGGGGAACCCGACTCGACCACGACACCGCCGTCCATGAACACCAGCGAGTCGCCCACCTCGCGGGCGAAGCCCATCTCGTGAGTCACCACGATCATGGTCATCCCGTCCCGCGCGAGGTCCTTCATGACGTCCAGCACCTCGCCGACCAGCTCGGGGTCGAGTGCGCTGGTGGGCTCGTCGAACAGCATGAGGGACGGGGCCATGGCCAGCGCCCGGGCGATCGCGACCCGCTGCTGCTGGCCACCCGAGAGCTGCTCGGGGTAGCTGGTGGCCTTGTCCGCCAAGCCCACCCGGTCCAGCAGCCGCAGCGCCCGCTCGCGGACCTCCGCCCGGGGCTCCCGCTTCACCTGGACCGGTGCCTCCATCACGTTGCCGAGCACCGTCATGTGGGGGAACAGGTTGAAGCGCTGGAACACCATGCCGATGTCGCGGCGCTGCGCGGCGACCTCGGACTCCCGCAGCTCGTACAGCCGGCCGCTCTTCTCGCGGTACCCCATGAGCTGGCCGTTCACCCACAGCCGGCCCGCGTTGATCTTCTCCAGGTGGTTCACGCACCGCAGGAAGGTCGACTTGCCGGACCCGGACGGGCCCACGACGCACATCACCTCGCCGCGCCGCACCTCCAGGTCGATCCCGCGCAGCACATCCAGCCGGCCGTAGCTCTTGTGGATGTTCTCGGCGACGACCATCCGGTCGTCCGCGGTGGTCTGCGGCGCCGTCATCGCGTCCCCCCTCCGGCGCCGCCGAGGGCGCGCATTCCGGCCTTGCGCCGCGGGTCGCCCTTCAGGAACCTGCGCTCCAGGAAGTACTGCCCGATCATGAACAGGCTGGTGATGGCCAGGTACCACAGGCAGGCGGCCACCAGCATCGGGAAGAGCTGGAAGGTCCGGGACCCGATCGCGCTCAGCTGGAAGAACAGCTCGCTGGTGACCGGCACGTAGGCGACCAGCGCGGTGTCCTTGAGCATCGCCACGCTCTCGTTGCCGGTGGGCGGCACGATGACCCGCAGCGCCTGCGGGAGCGTGATGCGCCACAGCACCTTGCCGCGGCTCATGCCGAGCGCCTGGGCGGCCTCGGTCTGGCCCCGGTCCACCGACTGCAGGCCGGCGCGGACGATCTCCGCCATGTAGGCGGCCTCGGAGAGCGCCAGCGCGAGCAGGCCCGCCATGAAGCCGCTGAGGAACGTGGTGGCGTCCACGCTGAAGATGCGGGCGTCGCCCTCCAGGCCCAGCAGCGGCATCCAGTAGTTGTCGAACGGCAGGCCGAACTCGATCGTCTGGTACAGGATGCCGAGGTTGCCGAACAGCACGGCGAGCACCAGCCGCGGCGTGGCCCGGAAGAACCAGGTGTACAGCCAGGCCACCCCGGACAGGATCGGGTTGGTGGACAGCCGCATGATGGCGATGATGACGCCGAGCACGACGCCGATCACCATGGCGAGGACGGCCAGCAGCAGCGTGGTGCGGACGCCGATGAGCACCGGGGGCAGGAACATGTTCTCGAACATGAAGCCCCACTGGAACGCCTCGTTCGTCAGCAGCATGTGCACGAACATGGCGGCCAGCACCAGGATCACCGCAGCGGCCACCCACCTGCCCGGGTGCCGCACCGGGACCGCCTTGATGGGCTCGGGCGGGGACTGCCCGGGAGCCGGGGTCTCCGGCTGCTCCGGGTTGTCTGCAGAAACAGTCACGGTATGCGTACTTCTTCGACTCAGGCTTCGATGTCCGGGTTGACGGTGGGCGTCTCGACCGCGCCCTGGGTCAGGCCCCATTCATCAAGGATGTCCTGGTAGGTGCCGTCCTCGATGATGGCCGCGTAGCCGGCGGCGATGGCCTCCGCCAGCTGGGTGTTCTCCTTGGCTGTCACGGCTCCGTACGGCGCGGCCTCGTACTGCTCGCCGAGGGCCTCCAGCCGGTCGCCGGTCTGCTCGACGGCGTAGACGGCCACCGGCATGTCGGCCAGGCCGGCGTCGTTCTTGCCCGAGACGATCGACTCCGTGGCCTGGTCCTGGCCCTCGAACTGCTCGATGGAGATCGGCTCCTGGCCGTCCTCCTCGCACTGCTCGCTGCGGGCCTCGATGTCGGGCACCTGCACGGTGTCCTTCTGCACGGCCACGCGCAGGCCGCAGGCGTTGTCGGGGTCCACGTTCTCGGGGTTGCCGGCCCGGGTGAACCACTGGGTGCCCACGTTGAAGTAGCTCACCATGTTGGTCTGCTCGAGGCGCTCGGGGTTGATGGTGAAGGAGGAGACGCCGGCGTCGTAGCGCCCCGAGTCCACACCCGTGATGATGCTGCCGAAGGGGGCCGGCTCCCACTGGGTGCGCAGGCCGAGCTTGCCGGCGACCGCGTCGAACAGCTCGACGTCGAAGCCGATGACGGTGCTGCCGTCGGTGTCCAGGAACTGGCCCGGCGCGTAGCTCGCGTCCACTCCCACGGTGATGGTGCCGCTCTCCCGGAGGTCGTCCGGCAGCATGGCGGTCAGTTCGGGGTCGGCGGCCACGGAGGGGGCCGACTCCTCGGTCTCGCCTCCGCCGCCGCAGGCGGTGAGGGCGAGGACCGAGGCGATGGACACGAGGCCGAGGTACGGCCGGCGGCTGCGGGCAGCCGAGACGATGCGGTGCTTCGGCACTGCCACGTCAGTCTCCTTTGCGCGGGTGGGCCGCTGGTGTCGCCAACCAGCGCGGCACTTTGGTCAATCGGTGCGAAATCATGATAAAAGTGCGAATGGATGCGGGCGGTCCATGGTGTCGGATCACGATGTCGTCCAGGGTCACCGTTGTGAGATGATTGTGTAACGGGTGAACCCCGTACCTGCCGACAGCGCTGAGCTCGTTCGAGCCCCACGCAGACCCACTCCCGTCGCCGGGCCGGGGCCGGGCGCGGGTGGTCCTCCTTCCCTCGCACCTCGCCTCCGTGCGCTGTTTTATCCAGATTCCAGCCGACTGTGCCATCGTCTACCAGTCGGCGGTGTTTCGACTGCCGGCCGGGCGTGTTCCCGACTACCGGCCGGGTGTGCGGCCGACCACCGGCCGGGTGTGCCGCCGGCTGCCAGCCGGGTGCGTTCCCGGCTACCAGCCGACCGGACCGGCCGCCGGCCGGCGCGCCGCCGGCGTACCAGCATCATGACCGAGGGGTTTCCCAGTGACCGTTCAGGCACATTCCGATCTCGACGAGGACCCGGCGTTCGCGCTGCACCGCGGAGGCAAGCTTCGGGTCGAGTCCTCTGTGGAGGTTAACGACCACGAGGGTCTCGCCCTCGCCTACACGCCGGGTGTGGCCCGGGTCTGCAGCGCGATCGCCGACACTCCCGAACTCGTCGACACCTACACGTGGAAGAGCAAGGTCGTCGCGGTCGTCACCGACGGCTCGGCCGTGCTCGGCCTGGGCGACATCGGCCCCGAGGCGTCGCTGCCCGTCATGGAGGGCAAGTCGCTGCTGTTCAAGCGCTTCGGCGACATCGACTCGGTGCCGATCGCCCTGGACTGCACCGACGTCGACGGCATCGTCGAGACGGTCGTGCGCATGGCGCCGTCCTTCGGCGGCATCAACCTGGAGGACATCTCGGCCCCGCGCTGCTTCGAGGTCGAGCGCCGGCTCCGGGAGCGGCTCGACATCCCGGTGTTCCACGACGACCAGCACGGGACCGCCATCGTGGTGCTCGCGGCGCTGCGCAACGCGGCGCGGCTGACCGGCCGCACCCTCGGCGACCTGCGGGCCGTGGTCTCCGGCGCGGGCGCGTCCGGGCTGGCGGTGACCCGCATGCTGATCAACGGCGGTATCGGCGACATCGCGGTGGCCGACAGCAAGGGCATCATCCACCAGGGCCGCGGCGGCCTGAACGAGGCCAAGACCGGGATCGCCGCGATCAGCAACCGGGCGGACCTGCGCGGTCCGATCGAGACGGCCCTGGAGGGGGCGGACGTGTTCATCGGGCTGTCCTCCGGACAGGTGCCCGAGGAGGTCGTCGCCACCATGGCCAAGGACGCCATCATCTGCGCCATGGCCAACCCGACCCCCGAGATCCACCCCGACGTCGCCCAGAAGTACGCCGCCGTGGTCGCCACCGGACGCAGTGACTTCCCCAACCAGATCAACAACGTGCTGGCGTTTCCCGGCGTGTTCCGCGGCGCGCTCGACGTCCGCGCCACGGACATCACCGAGAACATGAAGATCGCCGCGGCCGACGCGCTGGCCGACCTGGTCGGCGACGCCCTGGCGCCCGACTACATCATCCCCAGCTCCTTCGACGAGCGCGTGGTGCCGGCCATCGCGGCGGCCGTCGCGGCGCAGGCCCGTGCCGACGGGGTGGCCCGGCTGTAGTCGACCGACTCTGCAGCGTAGTCGATCCGGAGCGGGGTGTATCCCGCTCCGGATCGCGTTCTCGGGGGTGGTCCGGCGCTTGCGGTGGGACCGGGCGCCACGTGGTCATGGGCGGCCGCCGGGGTCGGCGGTCCTGGGATGCTCGTCCGGGGTCGCCCGGGAGGGGTCCGCTCCTGGCGCGGCGGGCTGGCGAGCGCGGCTGTCGGCTGCGTCCAAGCGTCGTCTCCGGCTCACAGTCCGGCGCGCGTGACGGCCCCGACGAAGGCCGTCCACGCGCCGGGGGAGAAGTCGAGTACTACGCCGCCGGGTGCCGTGGAGTCGCGTACCGCGACGCCGGCACCGAGGTCGGTGACTTCGACGCACTGTCCTCCCTTGGAGGTGCTGTAGGAGCTCGTGCGCCAACGGGCGCTCTCCGTCTGATCCGCGGCCATGCCGCGCCCCCTTCCCTATCCATGGTTTTCCTCGTCTTCCTTCGCATGCCGGGAGCGGATCCGCTGTTCCACCTCGGTCAGGAGTTCCCGCGTCTCGGCGGGCGGCAGCGCGGCGGTGCGCAGGTGCTCGAAGGCCACCGCGAACTCCGTGACCTCTTTCGTCTTTTCGAGATAGAGGCTGCTGGTCAGATTTTCCAAATGGACGAGCCTGGGAGCGTAAATGTCCGACTCGGCGAACTCCAGGATGTCGAAGGAGCCGTTGACGCCCGGATGGGCTCCTCTGTCGAAGGGCAGCACCTGCAGGGTTATATGTGGCTTTTGACTTATCTCCACCAGATGGCGTAGCTGGTCGGCCAGGACGAGTGGGCCGCCGATGGGCCGGTGGATCGCCGACTCGTCCAGGATCACCCACACGTCCGGGGGGTCCTCCGCGGTGAGGAGCTCCTGCCGGCGCATCCGGACCGCGGCGCGGCGCTCGACCTCGTCACCGTCCGTGACGTCGGGGTGGGAGGACAGCAGCGCACGGACGTAGGACTCGGTCTGGAAGAGCCCGGGGACGATCTGGGACTGGAAGAACCGGAGCACACTCGCCTCGGGCTCCAGCCCGAGATAGACCTCGAAACGCTCGGGCAGGACGTCTCCGTAGACGTGCCACCAGCCCCGGCGGCGCGACTCGCGCGCCAGCATGACGAGGGTCTGGCGCAGGCCGGGATCCTGCACGCCGTAGAGTTCCAGCAGGTCGCGGACGTCGTCGGAATTGGTGGCGACCTGTCCGCGCTCGATCCGCGACAGCTTGCTGCCGGACCAGGACATGCGCTCCGCCGCCTCCTCGCCGGTCATCCCGGCGGTCTCCCGCAGGCGCCGCAATTCGACACCGAGCCGACGGCGCCGAACCGTGGGGTTATAGCCAGCGGCCACCATAAGCCTCCTTTTCCGGGGGAAGGCTGAGTCGAGAACGCAAGAAGGCTACTCGACTCCGGGAGCGGGAAAATACGAGGAGAATTCACTAAGGCAATTGCGGCTCAGGTTCGGGAGCTGCCTGAAGATCACTATGCCACGGTGCGAATGACCGTCGGAGGCTTTTGCGGTCGGCCGTTTTGGCGAGGGCCGCTCCGCGGCCGCCGGCGGGGCGCGGACTCGCCCGGCCCCGGGCGTGCGGGGGATCACGCGCACTGGTTAGTGTCGACCCATGTTCGCCATCACTGCCGAGCGCATCGACAAGGACGACCCGCTGGCCGGACTGCGAGCGGGGGAGCGTCCCGACCCGGAGGCCCCGGAGGGCTGGGCGACCGTCACGGTCCGGGCGGCGGCGCTGAACCACCACGACCTGTGGAGCCTGCGCGGGGTCGGGCTGCGCGCGGACCGGCTCCCCATGGTGCTGGGCTGCGACGCCGCCGGCGTGGACGAGGAGGGCAACCCGGTCATCGTGCACGCCGTGATCGGCGACGCCGACGCCGGAAGCGGCGACGAGACCCTCGACCCCCGCCGCACGCTGCTCTCCGAACTGCACGACGGGACCTTCGCCGAGAAGGTCGTGGTTCCGCGGCGCAACCTGGTCCCCAAGCCCGAGGCACTCTCCTTCGAGGAGGCCGCCTGCCTGCCGACCGCGTGGCTGACCGCCTACCGCATGGTGTTCGAGAAGGCCGGGCTGGAGCCCGGGTCCACGGTGCTGGTGCAGGGAGCCGGCGGCGGGGTGGCGAGCGCGCTGATCCGGCTGGCGGCCGCGGTCGGGCACCGGGTCTACGCCACGAGCCGGAGCGCGGCTAAGCGCGACCGCGCGCTCGCGCTCGGAGCGCATGCCGCGCTGGAGTCCGGTGAGCGCCTGCCCGAGAAGGTGGACGCGGTCTTCGACACGGTCGGCGCGGCCACCTGGGCGCACTCCGTGCGCTCCGTGCGGCCGGGCGGCCGGATCGTCACCTGCGGCGCCACCAGCGGGGACGCGCCGTCGGCGGAGCTGACCCGGGTGTTCTTCCTGCAGCTGTCCGTGGTCGGCTCCACCATGGGCAGCCGCGACCAGCTGCGCCGCCTGGCCGAGTTCTGCGCCCGGACCGGGGTGCGCCCCGAGATCGACCGGGTGCTGCCGCTCGACCAGGCCCGCGCGGGTTTCGCGGCCATGCGGGACGGCGACCTGTTCGGAAAGATCGTCTTCACGGTGTGACGGGCGCCCCGGCGTGCCCGGACGCGCCGGAGGGCCGGCCCCCGCGGGAGCCGGCCCTCCGGCGCCGTCGGACCGGTCAGGAACTCGGGGACGGGCCGTCCGGCCGCTCGTCCCCGGCCGGCCCGGTGCCAGACGCCCCGCCCGGATCGCGCGGCCCGTCCGGGGTCTCCCGGACCGCCGAACTCCAGGGGTCGCCCGCGTCCGGCGGCGGGGACGCGGTGTCGGCCGCGGGCCGGCCGCCGGCGTCGGCGCTGCCCTCCTCGGGGCCGCGTCCGGCCGAGGCGCCGGTCTCCTCACGCGCGTCCCGGCCGGTCCCCGGCGGCCCCCAGGACGAGGCGTCGCGGCGGATCACCTCCACGGTGTCGTCCAGGATCCGGCGCAGGTCCGCGGCCGCGCTCTCGCCCACGTGGCCCGCCTCGCGCACGACGTCGCGGACCCGGTCGGTGAACTCCCGCAGGGTGTGCTCGAAGTCCGGGCGCCCGCCCGCGCCCTCTCCCGACCTGCGTGACCACGCGGCGCCCCACGTCGAGAACCCGTGCGCCAGCTTCTCCCAGTCCCGGTCCCACCAGGTACCGCCGCGGGCGCGCTCCTCCTCGGACCCGCTCCCGCCGGCCGCCTCGTCCCCGCCGCCCGCGGGCTCGCCGGCGGGCTCCGAGCTCGCCTGCCGCCAGACGTCGTCGGACTCCGGCGGTGCGGAGCCGGCGCCGCGCTCGCGGGCCGTCCTGGTGCGGCGGAAGTCGCCCGCGGCGAACTTCAGCTCCTCGCGCAGCGAACTGATCGTGTCGCGGACGTCCTGCTTGACGGCGCGTGCCACGTCGCGCACTGAGTCGGTGATCTCGCGCTCCAGGTCGTCGAGCTCGGCGGAGCGGTCGCGCAGCTCCTCGCGCCCCTTGTCGGTGAGCCGGTAGACCTTGCGCCCGTTCACCTCCTCGTGGGTGACCAGCCCCTCCTCCTCCAGCCGGGCCAGCCGCGGGTAGATGGTGCCGGGGGAGGGCGAGTAGACGCCCAGGAAGCGGTCGCGGAGCAGGCTGATGATCTCGTAACCGTGCCGCGGGCTCTCGTCCAGCAGCTTCAGCAGGTACAGCCGGAGCCTGCCGTGGCCGAATATCGTGCTCATGCGTCCCCCCTCGGGATGGCGGCCGGAGCGTCGGGCTCGCGGCGCAGCAGCGAGACCGCCCCGGACACGGTGGTGGTGGTGATGCTGGCCGGATCCACCCCGCTGCCGATCTTGCCGGTCAGGTTACTGCGGCCGCGCAGGTCGCGCCGATCCAGCCCGAACGCGGAGTCCAGGGCGCCCGTCGCCGAGCGCAGCTCCACGGCGGCGGAGGTGTCGGAGGGCACCCGCAGGGCGACGTCGCCGGAGATCGAGGCGAGCCGGACCCGGGCGGCCGGTGCGAGGTCCACGTCGGCGAGCAGCTGGCCCGAGGCCGTCTTGGCGGCGACGTCGGCGAGCCGGCCGCCGGCCACCGCGAGCTGGCCGCTCACGCTGTTGAAGCGCAGGCTGCCGGAGAGGCCGCGGGCCGCCAGGTTGCCGGACACGGTGCTGATCTCGACCGTGCCGCCGAGGTCGTCCAGGGTGACGTCGCCGGAGGCGCTGCGCACCTGGGTGCGGCCGGTCAGTCCGGCGATGACGACGGGCGCCGAGACGGTGGTGACCTCCAGCGGGCAGTCCCGCGGTACGCGCACGCTGACCGTGGCGCCGCGGCGGCCGACGCCCCGGTAGCCGGCGAGCTGGGCCGGGCGCAGCCGGTCGAGCAGGCCGCCGCGGGTGAGGTCCTCGTAGGTGACCGTGAGGATGCCGGCCTCGTGGGTGACGAGCAGCGGCTCGCCCACGATGTCGGAGATCTCGAAGGTCATCGGATCGTCGGTGGGCAGGATGTTCACGAGACCGCCGACGATCCTGATGCGCAGCGCCACGATTCCATCGAGGCTGCGGGTCGTCGACTGGTCGATGGTCCAACGCGCCATCGCAGTCCCTTTCGGCTCTGAGGTGCTTCTGGAAACACGATATGTCGCGTCTGGCGGCAGACTCAAGATATGTCGCGAAGGTTCGGGGGAAATTCCGGGAAGGTCGGGGTTCCCCCGGACCGCGGCGCCGGGGTGCCGACGCGCGGAGGGTCCCAGCCCTGCGGGCTGGGACCCTCCGGTTCATGCGGACGCGGTCACTCCTCGTCATCGTCGTCGAGCCTGGCCAGCCACGTGGCCAGCCGCTCGACGGCGGTCTCGAACTCCGGGTTGAGATCGGTGAACGTCCGCAGCTGGTCGGCGACCCAGGCGAGGGAGACCTCCTCCTCGCCGCGCCGCCGCTCCAGCTCCTCGATCCCGCGGTCGGTGAAGTACATGGCTCAGTCCGTCGGCGGGAACACCGTGTTGACCAGGGCCTGCTGCTCCACCTCGTGCCGCTTGGCCGAACCGGCCGCCGGCGACGAGCTCGCCGGGCGGGAGATCCGGGTGAACGGACGGTCCAGCTGCTCGGAGAAGACCAGCGCGACGAACGGCCACGGGCCCATGTTCGCCGGCTCCTCCTGCACCCACAGCACCTCGCCCGCGTTGGGGAAGGCGGCCAGCTGCTGCCGGATCTCCTCGATCGGCAGCGGGTACAGCCGCTCCACCCGGATCACCGCGGTGCTGGTGTCGCCGGTGCGCCGGCGGGCCGCGTCGAGGTCGTAGTAGACCTTGCCCGAGCACAGCACCACGCGGCGGACGTCCTCGGGCTTCAGGCCGGTGGTGTCCGGGATGATGGGCTGGAACGAGCCGGTGGTGAACTCCGACGTCGCCGAGGCGGCCGCCTTGAGCCGCAGCATCGACTTCGGGGTGAAGACGACCAGCGGGCGGCGGTACGGCGACTTCACCTGCCAGCGCAGCAGGTGGAAGTAGTTCGCCGGGGTCGTGGGCAGCGCCACCGTCATGTTCTCCTGCGCGCACAGCTGCAGGAACCGCTCGATGCGCGCCGAGGAGTGGTCGGGCCCCTGGCCCTCGTACCCGTGCGGCAGCAGCAGGGTCACGCTGGAGCGCTGCCCCCACTTCTGCTCGCTGGCGCTAATGTACTCGTCGATGACGCTCTGCGCGCCGTTGACGAAGTCACCGAACTGCGCCTCCCAGGCCACCAGGGCCTCGGGGCGGATGACCGAGTAGCCGTACTCGAAGCCCAGCGCCGCGTACTCGCTGAGCAGCGAGTCGTGCACGTGGAACTTCGAGGTGCCCTTCTCGAACCGCTTGAGCGGGACGTGCACCTCGCCGGTGTTGCGGTCCACCAGGGCGGCGTGCCGCTGGCCGAACGTGCCGCGCCGGCTGTCCTGGCCCACGAGGCGCACCGGGTGGCCCTCGATGAGCAGCGAGCCGAGGGCGAGCGTCTCGCCCATCCCCCAGTCGATGGTGTCCTCTTGGACCATCTGGGCGCGGCGCTGCAGCTGCGGCTGCAGCCGCGGGTGCGGGGTGAAGCCCTCCGGGAGGTCGATCTGGGTCTCGACGACCTGCTTGACGACCTCGTCGGAGATGGCGGTCTCGACCGCGGCGTGGTCGATGCGGCCCTCGTCGAACACCTCGGGCTTGATCACCGCACCGGGCTCGATCGGCTTCTTGTCCGCCTCGCGGGTCTCGGTGAACGCGCGCTCCAGCTGCTGCTGGTAGTCGCGCAGCGCCTGCTCCGCCTCCTCGACGCTGATGTCGCCGCGGCCGATCAGCGCCTCGGTGTACAGCTTGCGGGTGGAGCGCTTGGCGTCGATGACGTCGTACATCAGCGGCTGGGTGAACGAGGGGTTGTCGGTCTCGTTGTGGCCGCGCCGCCGGTAGCAGACGAGGTCGATCACGACGTCCTTGTTGAACGCCTGCCGGTAGGCGAACCCGAGCTGGGCCACCCGGACGACCGCCTCGGGGTCGTCGCCGTTGACGTGGAAGATCGGCGCCTGCACCATGCGCGCGACGTCGGTGGCGTAGACGCTGGACCGGCTGTCCGCGGGCGAGGTGGTGAACCCGACCTGGTTGTTCACGATGACGTGCACGGTGCCGCCGGTGCGGTAGCCGCGCAGCTGCGACAGGTTCAGCGTCTCGGCGACCACGCCCTGGCCGGCGAACGCCGCGTCGCCGTGGATGAGGATCGGCAGGACGGTGAAGCCGTGCGGCCCCTTGTCCAGCAGGTCCTGCTTGGCGCGGACGATGCCCTCGGCGACGGGGTTGACCGTCTCCAGGTGGCTGGGGTTGGCCGCGAGCGAGATGGCGATCTTGTCGCCGTCGGGGGTCTCGAAGACGCCCTCGGTGCCCAGGTGGTACTTGACGTCGCCGGAGCCGTGCGCGCTGCGCGGGTCGAGGTTGCCCTCGAACTCACCGAAGATCTGGCCGTAGGACTTGCCGCAGATGTTGGCGAGCACGTTCAGCCGGCCGCGGTGCGCCATGCCGATGACGACCTCGTCCAGTTCGGCCTTGGCCGCCTTGGAGATGACCCCGTCCAGCAGCGGGATCAGCGACTCCCCGCCCTCCAGCGAGAACCGCTTCTGGCCCACGTACTTGGTCTGCAGGAAGGTCTCGAACGCCTCGGCGTTGTTCAGCCGGCGCAGGATGTGCAGCTGCTCGCCGCGGCTGACCTTCTCGTGCTCCCGCTCGACGTGCGCCTGGATCCACTCCCGCTCTTCGGGGCTCTGGATGTGCATGTACTCGATACCCACCGTGCGGCAGTAGGTGTCGCGCAGCACGCCCAGGATGTCGCGCAGCTTCATGACCGGCTTGCCGCCGAACCCGCCGGTGGGGAACTCCCGCTCCAGGTCCCACAGGGTGAGCCCGTGCTCCAGGACGTCGAGGTCGGGGTGGCGGCGCTGCGTGTACTCCAGCGGGTCGGTATCGGCCATCAGGTGGCCGCGGACCCGGTAGGCGTGGATCAGCTCCTGGACCCGGCTCGCCTTGTCGATCTGGTTGTCGCGGGTCACGGAGATGTCCTGCGTCCAGCGCACCGGCTCGTAGGGGATGCGCAGCGCCGCGAAGATCTCGTCGAAGAACCCGTCCTCGCCCAGCAGCAGCTGGTGGATGCGGCGCAGGAACTCGCCCGACTGCGCACCCTGGATGATGCGGTGGTCGTAGGTCGAGGTCAGCGTCATGACCTTGCTGACCGCGAGGTCGTTCAGCGTCGCCGGGGCCATGCCCTGGAACTCGGCCGGGTACTCCATGGCCCCGACGCCGACGATGGTGCCCTGGCCCGGCATGAGCCGCGGGACCGAGTGGACGGTGCCGATGCCGCCGGGGTTGGTCAGGCTGATCGTGGTGCCCTGGAAGTCGGGCACACCGAGCTTGTTGGCGCGGGCCTTGCGGACCAGGTCCTCGTAGGCCGTCCAGAACTCCTTGAAGTCCATGGTGTCGGCGGCCTTGATGCTCGGCACGAGCAGCTGGCGGGTGCCGTCGGGCTTCTTCAGGTCGATGGCCAGGCCGAAGTTCACGTGCTCCGGCTTGGCGACGCCCGGCTTGCCGTCGATCTCCACGTAGGAGTGGTTCATCTCCGGCATCGCCGCCAGGGCCTTCACCATGGCGTAGCCGATGAGGTGGGTGAAGGACACCTTGCCGCCGCTGCCGCGGCGCAGGTGGTTGTTGATGACGATGCGGTTGTCGAACAGCAGCTTGACGGGGACCGCCCGCACGCTCGTGGCCGTCGGCAGCGCGAGGCTGGACTCCATGTTGGCGGCCGTACGGGCCGGTGCGCCGCGGAGCCGTTCCTCGGTGACGGCCAGCGCGCCGTCCCCGGCCGCGGCGCCGGTGCCCTTCGCGGGGGTGGCGGGCTTGGCAGGAGCTGTGCGGGGGGCCGCGGCGGCCGGCTCCTTGCCGGCCGTGGCCCTGGTCGCCGCGCCGGGAGCGGCGCCGTTGGCGGTGCCCGCTCCGGCCTTGGCCGCGCCGGTGGTCGGAGCACTGGCTCCGCTGGCGGTGGTGGCGCCGGACTTGTAGTCGGCGAAGAAGTTCCACCATGCCTTATCAACTGAGTTCGGGTCGCTCAGGTACTTCTGGTAAAGCTCGTCGACCAACCACTCATTTGGGCCGAAATCTGTCAGGGGTTGAGACGCCTCAGACGACACGGCGGAGATCGCCCTCTTCCGCAGCTCGCTTGTGAATGTGATGGAGAGATGGCCACGGCGCGGGGCGGGCACGGGTCAGCAGCACCTCGGCCGCGTCGAAGACACGCCCGGCCGGCAATCTCGCCTAACAGGCTACTTGGCCGGGCGTCGCGCTGGGGACCCCAGGTCGATGCGGAACTGGGAGATTCCTAACAATTATTCACAAAATCGAGGAGGTTTCGTTGCCGCGTCCACACCGGGGCGTGACGTGGAGCTGCTGGTCGGGGACGGGGACGGGGGCGTCATCGGAGCGCACCATTCCCCGCCGGGAGGCGGGCTAACCCTCGCCGACGCCGGCGGATCGGGCGGAACCGGCGCGCGGCCGACCGCGTCCCAGGGGGACCGGGGCGGCGGCCGGGGGCTCCGCCGGCCCGCGTGCCCGGGCCGCTCCCGCACCCGGGCCGACCGGAACCGGCCGCGCGCCACCGGCCGTTCTGGGGCTGGAGGGACGGGCCGCGTCGCGCACAACCCCTCGCGAATCGGGTAGTTAGAGTCAAGATCGCCGACCCCCCAGGTCGTGGGCAGAACGGGCGCCGTGGCGCGAGCAAGGAGGAATCATGACTGACCTGCGGTTCGACGGTCGGGTCGCCGTCGTCACCGGGGCCGGCCAGGGGCTGGGCCGATCGCACGCCCTCGAACTCGCGGCGCGCGGCGCCAAGGTGGTCGTGAACGACGTCGGCGGGCGCGTCGACGGCACCGCGGAGCCGGCCGGGGGCGAGGGGCCCGCCGCGGACGTCGTGGAGCGGATCCGGGGGAACGGCGGCACGGCGGTCGCCGACACCAGCGACGTCGCGACGGAGGACGGCGCCCAGGCGCTGGTCGACACGGCGCTGGAGGCCTACGGGCGGGTCGACATCGTCGTCAACAACGCCGGGATCCTGCGGGACCGCTCCTTCAAGAACATCACGGTGGCCGAGTGGGACGCCGTGGTGGGTGTGCACCTGCGCGGGTCCTTCCTGGTCGCGCGGGCGGCCTTCTGCCACCTGCGGGAGCACGGGTACGGCCGCATCATCAACACGGCGTCGCCCTCCGGCCTGTTCGGCAACTTCGGGCAGAGCAACTACGCCGCCGCGAAGATGGGGGTCGTCGGCCTGACCCGGGCGCTGGCCATCGAGGGCGCCCAGTACGACATCACGGCCAACGCCATCGCGCCGGTCGCCTACACGCGGATGACCGAGGACCGGTTCCCCGCCGAGGCCGCCGAGCGGCTCGGGCCGGAGCACGTCTCCCCGCTGGTGGCCTGGCTCGCGCACGAGGACTGCTCGACCACCGGCGAGGTCTACACGGTCGGCGGCGGGCGGATCGCCCGGGTCTTCGTGGCCGAGGGGCCCGGGGTGCTGCTGCCCGGCGCCACCGCCGAGGACATCCTGGACAACTGGCCGGACATCAACGCCGAGCGGCCGTTCGTCATCCCGCACAGCCTCGCCGAGCACACGGAGGGGCATCTCCAGGGGCTCCGCTGACGGCGCCGGCGCCCCGGGCGCCGAAACGGCGCCCGAAGTCCCGAAATAGCCGTGAAATCGCGATCAGTGCTGGCGTAACGTGCGCTTTCGTCCGGAGTGCGAGTCGGATCCGCGCGATCCGCTCCGTTTCGCCGCGGGCGTCCGACTCCGGCTCCTAGCATGTCCTGTCGGAGCCGGGGAGGGTGGTCCGCAGGTGGGGGAGAGGATGAAGCTGAAGGAGTTCGGCGAGCTCGAATCCGCGATCATGGACGCGCTCTGGGACGCCGATCGGCCGCTCGTCGTCCGAGAGGTGCGCGAGACGATGACCTATGACCGCGACATCGCCTACACGACCGTGATGACGGTCGCCAACATCCTGTTCCACAAGGGCCTGCTGCACCGCGAGAAGTCCGGTCGGGCCTGGCGGTACTGGCCGCGCGAGTCCCGCGAGGAGCACACCGCCCGGGTCATGAGCGAGGTACTGAGCGGCAGCGGGGACCCGGGCGCGACCATGCTCCGCTTCGTCGAGGGATTCAGCGACGAGGAGGTGGCCCGGCTGCACGACGTGCTCGCCGAGGTCCGGACCCGGCGGGCGCCGGCCTCCTGACCGGGGCGCGGCGGAGCGGGAACCGGGTGGCGGGTGCGTCGAACGCCCGGAGCCGCCGGTGCCGGCCGCCGGAGGCCGGGCGCGTCGTCCGCGGACGGAGCGGGGCGACACGCGCGGGGCGAGCAGGCATCGCGGCCAGGGGCACGGACGCGGTCGGCGGCGGCCGGAGGAACGGGGGAGTACATGGACCGACTGGTCCTCGGCCAGGGATGGTCGATCGAGGACTACCAGCGGCTGCGCGGCCGGCGGCGCGCCGCCTCCGGGCCGGACGCCGGCGCGGAGCCCGAGGCGGGCGTCCCGACTCCGCGCTCCGGGGCCGCGCCGCCGGTCCGGCGCGGCCAGGTGGCCCGCGGGCTGGTCGGACGGAGTGCCGAGTGCTGCCCCGAGGCGGCCCGCTGGCACGTCACCGGGGCGCCGTGGCGCTGACCCCCGGTCGGCCCGCGGTCTATGCTGGCCTGCTGTGGACGAACCGCTAGTCGCGCGCATGCGGGGGTTCGGCGAGACCATCTTCGCCGAGATGACCCGGCTCGCCGCCGAGACCGACGCCATCAACCTGGGGCAGGGCTTCCCCGACACCGACGGGCCGCGGTCGCTCCTCGCCGGCGCGGCCCGCCGGATCGAGCAGGGGGTCAACCAGTACCCGCCCGGCCCGGGGCGGCCGGAGCTGCGCGCGGCGGTCGCCGCCGACCGCTCGGCGCGCTACGGGCTGGAGTACGACCCCGACACCGAGGTCTACGTCACCGTCGGCGCCACGGCCGGAATCACCGCCGCGGTCCTGGGGCTGGTGGAACCCGGTGACGAGGTCGTGGTCTTCGAGCCGATGTACGACTCCTACCCCGCCGCGATCGCCATGGCCGGGGGTGTGCGCCGCGCGGTGACGCTGCGGCCCGACCCCTCCGACGAGGGCGGCCGGTTCGCCTTCGACCCCGACGAGCTGCGCGCGGCGGTGGGACCGCGGACCCGGGCGGTCATCGTGAACTCCCCGCACAACCCCACCGGGACCGTGCTCACCGAGGCGGAGCTGGGCGTGATCGCCGAGGTGTGCCGGGAGCACGACGTCATCGCGATCACCGACGAGGTCTACGAGCACCTCACGTTCGACGGCGTCGCGCACGTCCCGCTGGCCTCCCTGCCGGGCATGCGGGAGCGCACGCTCGCGGTCTCCTCGGCCGGCAAGACGTTCTCGGTGACCGGCTGGAAGACCGGGTGGGTCATGGGCCCGCGTCCGCTGGTGGACGCGGTGCGGACGGTCAACCAGTTCCTCACCTTCACCGCCAACGCCGCGCTGCAGCTGGCGGTCGCCGACGCGCTGCGCGACGAGGCGGACTGGGTGCGCGCCCAGCGCGACGCCCTGCAGCGCAAGCGCGACCGGCTCTCCGCGGGGCTGCGGGCCGCGGGGTTCCGGGTACTGCGCCCGCAGGGGACCTACTTCGTGATGGCCGACATCCGGCCGCTCGGCCTGTCCGAGGGCGTGGACCTCGCCCGGTCGCTGCCGCGGACCGCCGGGGTGGCCGCCGTCCCGGCCCAGGTGTTCTACGACCGCCCCGATGAGGGCCGGCACCTGGTGCGGTTCGCCTTCTGCAAACGCGACGAGGTCCTCGACGAGGCGGTGGCTCGGCTCGCCGCGCTGGCGTCCGCCTGATAGCACCCGCTCCGTGCCCCGATGCGCGGCCCGGCGGCCGTCACCCGGGCAGCCGCTCCAGGACGCGCAGCGACCCCACGGCGCGCCGCTCGGTGAACGCGCCGGAGTCCAGGGCGCGCCGGTAGACGTGGTAGGGCGGCCGCCCGCCGTCGGCCGGGTCGGGGAAGACGTCGTGGATGACCAGCGCGCCGCCCGGCCGCAGGTGCGGGCTCCAGCCGGCGTAGTCGGCCTGGGCGGCCTCCTCGGTGTGGCCGCCGTCGATGAAGACCATGCCGAGCGGGGCGCTCCACAGCCGCGCGACCTCGGCGGAGCGGCCGACCACGGCGATGACGTGGTCGTCGAGGCCGGCGGCCGCCATCGTCCGCCGGAACTCGCCGAGCGTGTCCAGCCGGCCGGTGGCCGGGTCCACCAGCGCCGGGTCGTGGTACTCCCACCCCTCCTGGTGCTCCTCGGAGCCGTGGTGGTGGTCCACCGCCACGACGGTTGCGCCGGTGCGGAGGGCCGCGGCGCCCAGGAACACCGTGGACCGGCCGCAGTAGCTGCCGATCTCCACCACCGGCCCCAGGCAGGCGTGGGCGAGGGCGGTCTCGTAGAGCGCGACCCCCTCGTCGGTCGGCATGAAGCCCTTCGTGGACTCGGCGACGCGCAGCAGCGCGGCCGGCATGGGGGTGGGGGTCACTCGGGCGCCTTCCTTCCACGGTTCGGCGGGCGTGCGGCCCGGAACGGCACAGCGCAGGCTATCCGCCCGAGCCGGGCCGCCGCGGCGGAGGTGCGGTGCGGGCGGCAACGGTCGCCCCGATACCCGGGTTTGGGTCCACGGGAGCGCGCGGGGCGCCTCGCGCGGCGCCGGCACGGGGGCGATCCCGATCGGCGCTGTCTCGCGCGCGGTGCGTCACGGCGTCGTGACTGATCAGCGCGGCGCACCTCGGGCAACGGTCCAGTTGGAAGGGACTGCGGGCCCGATGGCGCCGCCCGTCCTGTCGCTCAGTGCGGGTATCGTGTTTCGGAGGGTTTCGGCGGACCCCCGCAGCGCCGGCCCCATTCCCGCTTATTTTCGCTGAAACCAGATCGGCCCACGTCCGCGTCATACGTATATAGCGCCGCACGTTGGGGGCATCGAATCAGGGGGCTACCAACTGAGCGAGAGCAATAACGGCGACGGCGCATCCGAGCCGCGCCCCGAAGCTGACACTCCCGAGACCGGCAACTCTCCTGCGAAGAACGACGTGGATTCCAAGCAGCCAGACCCCAAGGACTCCGCCGGTGACGGCACCGGCGACCGCCCCAGTGCCCCCGAGAGCACTGGGAACGACGATGTGACCCCCGGGCATGACGGACCCGACGCGGCGACCTCCGGCGCCGACGAGACCGGATCCGACACCGGGGCCGAGCGGCGCACGGCCGACGACGCGCCGGAGGGTTCCGCCGACGCCGTCGCGGACGAGGCGCGCGGTCCCGGCGCGTCCGGCGACGAGGAGTTCAGCTGGTTCTCCGGGGGATCGGCCTCGGACAGGGCGGACGCCTCCGACACGGGCGGTGACGCCGCCACCGGATCCGCGGACCCCGGATCCGCGGCCGACTCAGCCACGGCTGAGGCGGGGACGGCGGCGGAGGCCGCCGACGACTCCGACGCCGGAGCGGCGGAGGAGTCGCCCTACCTCGCGGCGAGCGCGTTCGACGACAGCGGCAGCTTCTTCCGCGACAAGGTCGCGCAGAGCCTCGCCGAGCAGTACGGGCTCGATCTGGCCCCCGACGGCACCATCCGCGAGACCGAGGAGCGCGCGGCGGCCGCCGATCCGGCCGAGCCGGAGGACGGGGACGGCGCCGCTCACCCCGCCGCGGAGGGACCGGACCGGGCGGAACCGGCCGAGCGCGCGGCGGCCGGACCGGCGGCGGGCGCCGCCCCGGATCCCGGGTGGGATCCGGAGGGGACGGCGCAGTTCACGCCGGTCTTCGACGACGATGACGACGACGCCACCGCCGGCACCACCACCGCCGACGCGGGCGGGAACACGGACGGCGCGGACGCGGATCCCGCGTCCGCGAGCCCCGCGTCCGGAGACACCGGCGCCGCGGCGGCCGGGGGCGCCGCCCCGGATCCCGGGTGGGATCCGGAGGGGACGGCGCAGTTCACGCCCGTCTTCGACGATGACGATGACGACGACGCCCCCGTCCGCGGCACCACCGGTGACCGCGCGGCCGGGAGCGCGGAGGAGCGCACCGAGGAGTCCTCGGCGTCCGCCCCCGGCGACCAGCCCGGCACACCGGCCGCGGAGGCGGACTCCGGTCCGGCCGACGCGGGTGCCGCCGCCGGAGCGGTCGCGGCCGCGGGCCCCGGGTGGGATCCGGAGGGGACGGCGGAGTTCACGCCCGTCTTCGACGACGACGATGATGGCGATGACGAGCACGGCGCCGCCAACGCCGACGGGCGGCCGGCTCCGGCGGCCGGCGGTGACGGTGCCCCGGAGTCCCAACGCCCGGCCTTCGAGCCGGCGCCGACCGCTCCGGTTCCGGCTGACGCCGCCACCGCGGCGGCCGCCGCGACCGCCGCCACCGCGGCCCTGGGAGCGGGCGCCGCCGCGGCCGCGGACGAAGCGGACGACTCCACCGCCGCCACCGCCTCCGCCGCGGGGCCGGGCGGCACCCCCAAGAAGACGAAGTCCCGCAAATCCGGCAAACCCGGTAAGCCCGGTAAAGCGGCAGCCGCCGCCGGCTCCGGCCCCGGGAAGGGCAAGCCCAAGAAGAAGCGTCCGCTGTGGTGGCGCCTCACCCGCGGCGGCCTCATCGCCGCCGGTGTCTGCCTGGTGCTCGGCCTGGCGGGCTTCGGCGTCGCCTATGCCATGATCCCGGTGCCCGAGGACGCCCAGGAGCAGGCCACCGACCAGGGGTCCACGTTCTACTACGCCGACGGCGAGACGGTGTTCGCCGAGCGCGGGGTCAACCGGGACCCGGTCGGACTGGAGGAGATCCCCAGGGACGTCCAGAACGCCATCCTGTCGGCCGAGGACCGCGGGTTCTGGACGGAGCCCGGCGTCTCGGTGCGCGGCACGTTCCGGGCCGGCTGGTCGACCCTCACCGGTCAGCAGCTGCAGGGCGGCTCCACCGTGACCCAGCAGATGGTCCGCAACTACTACGAGGGGCTCAGCCAGGAGCAGACGATCTCCCGCAAGCTCAAGGAGATCATCATCTCCATCAAGGTGGACCGCTCGCAGTCCAAGGAATGGATCCTGGAGCAGTACCTCAACACCATCTACTTCGGGCGCAACGCCTACGGCATCCAGGCCGCCGCCCAGGCGTACTACCACAAGGACGTCGGCGACCTCACCCCGGCGGAGGCGGCGTTCCTCGCCGCCGCGATCCAGCAGCCCACCAAGTTCGGCCTGGCCGACAGCGAGACCACGCCGGAGATGGAGCAGCGCTGGCAGTACGTGGTCGACGGCCTGGTCACCATGGAGAGCATCACCCCCGCGCAGGCCGCGGAGTACGAGTTCCCCAAGCCCGAGACCGAGGTCCCGCAGGAGGGCATCGACCTCAGCGGCTACAAGGGGTACATGCTGCAGCAGGCCATGGCCGAGCTGGAGCGGCTCGGCTACACCGAGGACAACATCAACCGCGGCGGCTACCAGATCATCACGACCTTCGACCAGCACCTGATGGACGCCGCCAAGGAGGCGGTCGAGTCCAACGTCCCGGTGGACCAGCTGCCCGAGGGCGTGCAGGCGGGGCTCACCGCCATCGACCCGGCCACCGGTGAGGTGGTGGCGTTCTACGGCGGCGCCGACTACAACGAGAACCAGTACGACAGCGCGTTCCGCGGCTCGGCGCAGGCGGGGTCCGCCTTCAAGCCCTACGTGCTCGCGGCGGCACTGGAGAACGGCTACAGCCTCAACACCGTCGTGGACGGCAGCTCCCCGCAGGTCTTCAACGGCAGCGAGGTCCGCAACTCCGGTGGCGGAGCGGGCGGGGCCATGAACCTGATCGAGGCCACCCGCGTCTCCAACAACACCGGCTACATCAACCTGGCGCTCCAGGTGGGCCTCGACAACGTGGTCGAGACCGCCCACGCGGCCGGCATCCCGGACAACAAGATCACCGACGAGCAGGCGAGCGCGCCGACGCTGGCCCTCGGAGTGTCCGACGTCAGCCCGGTCGACCAGGCGAGCGGCTACGCGACCTTCGCCAACGGCGGCGAGCACATCGAGGCGCACGTCGTGCGCTCCGTCATCAACCGCGAGGGCGAGGACGAGCGCGAGCCGGTCGCGACCGAGCAGGTGATCAGCGAGGGGGCGGCCGCCGACGTCACCTACGCGCTGCGCCAGGTGGTCGCCGGCGGGACCGGCACCGGCGCGAACCTGCCGGACGGCCGGCCGGTGGCCGGCAAGACCGGCACCACCGACAGCAGCGTGGCGGCATGGTTCGCCGGCTACACCCCGCAGCTCTCCACCGCGGTGGGCATCTACAACGGCAACAACCAGCCGTTCAGCGTGCCCGGGTACGGCCAGCTGTCCGGCGGGTCGCTGCCGACCACGGTGTGGCGGTCGTTCATGGCCACGGCCATGGAGGGCGAGGAGGTCCAGTCGTTCCCGGAGCCCACCTTCGGCGGTGCGACCGAGAACTTCGCCCCCAACGTCCCCGCCCCCGGCCAGGGGACCGACCAGAACACCGCGCCGCAGCAGCCCGAGGCTCCTGTCGAGAGCGAGCCGGTGGACCCGGGGCCGGTGGATCCGGTGCCGGTGGACCCGGGACCCGGGACCCCGGTGGATCCGGGCCCGGGTGACCCCGGCCCGGGCGATCCGGGGCCGGTGGATCCGCCCCCGGCCGACCCCGAGACCGGTGACCCTCCGGCCACCGGATAGCAGGGCGGACAGCAGCGGACGTCGGCGCCGCACCCCGCGGGGTGCGGCGCCGACGTCGTCGTGGAGGAGAGGAGGGGCCGCGGCGGCGCCGCGGGTCCGCAGGGCCGCGGTCGCGCCGCCGGACCGGCGCGCGGGCCGGACCGGCGCGTCCCGTCAGACCCGGCCCAGGACGGCGCAGCCGCAGGAGACGGGGTCGGCGGGCGCGACGTCGGCCGGCGCGTCGGTGAACACCCGGGCGCCGCCGGTGGCCCCGCTCAGCGCGTCCGCCGCCAGGATGACGGCCGCGGCGGTCCACGTACTGCGCTCCACCGGCCAGTTGACGTCCTCCGCGAACTGGTAGCCGGTCCAGTAGGCGCCGTCGTCGGCGTCGCGGAGGTGCTGGATGTCGGCGAGCAGCCGGATGCCCCGCTCGACGTCGCCCGTGGCGGCCAGCGCGAGCACCAGTTCCGAGGTCTCGGCGCCCGTCACCCACGGCTGGTCGCTGACGCACCGGATCCCCAGCCCGGGCACCACGAAGGTCTCCCAGCGCTCGCTGAGCCGCTCGGCCGCGCGGGTGCCGCGCACCGCGCCGCCCAGGATCGGGTAGTACCAGTCCATCGAGAACCGGCCGCGGTCGGCGAAGATGGACTCGTGGTCGGCCACCAGGTGCCCGAGTTGGGCGGCGGCCAGTTCCCAGTCGGGCTGCGGGCGCCCCAGCCACTCCGCGAGCGCGGCCGCGCACCGCAGCGCCTGGTGCAGGCTGGCGCACCCGGTCAGCAGCGCGTGGTCGCCGGGGCGGCCGTCGGGACCGCGGGCCCATTGGATCTCGCCGCGCTCGGTGCGAAGGCCGAGCACGAACCCGACCGCCGCGCGCACGGCCGGCCACAGCCGCTCCGCGAAGCCCGCGTCGCCGGTGACCAGCACGTGGTGCCACACGCCCACCGCGAGGTAGCCCGCGTGGTTGGCCTCGCGCAGCCCGGAGGCGGCGCGACCCTGCCGGATCTTGGCCGGCCACGCGCCGTCAGGGCGCTGGACGGCGGCGAGCCAGTCGTAGGCCCGCGCCGCCGCCGCGGTGTGCCCGGTGGCCGACAGCGCCATGGCGCACTCCACGTGGTCCCAGGCGTCGACGTGGCCGCCGGGGAACCACGGGATAGCGCCGGAGCCCTCCTGGCAGGCCAGGAGGTACTCCGCGGAGCGGGCGACGTCGTCGCCGCTCAGCACGCCGGGTACGTGCGGCAGCTCCGCGCCGCTCACACGCCGTCCCCGGGGCGCACGCCGTGGTGCGGCCTGCGGAGGTAGACGACCACGCTCTTGCCGATCAGCGGGTTGAGCAGCCGTTCGGCCGTCCGGGTGATCCGGGGGGCCTGGAGCATGTCCCACACGAGCATCCGGTGGTAGCCGCGGACCAGCGGGTGCTCGTCGTCGCCCGGCCCGACCGCGCACTTGAGCCACCAGTAGGGGGAGTGCAGGGCGTGCGCGTGGTGGTGCGGACCGACCTCGAACCCGGTGGAGCGGAGCTTGGCCTCCAGCTCGGCCCGGGTGTAGATGCGGATGTGCCCGCCCTCGTTGGTGTGGTACTCCTCCGACAGCGCCCAGCAGAGCCGCTCGGGGAGCCAGCTCGGCACCGTCACGGCCGCCAGGCCGCCGGGCCGCAGCACCCGGTACAGCTCGGCCATCGCCCGGGTGTCGTGCGGGATGTGCTCGAAGATCTCGGCGGCGATCACCCGGTCGAAGGCGGCGTCGTCGAAGGGCATGTCGAGGGCGTCGCCCTTGACGGTCTCGGCCTCGGCGGCGGGCGCCTCGCCCTCGGCGCGCATCGCGGCGAACATGCCGGCGACGCCGGCCAGTTCGTTCTCGTCCTGGTCGAAGGCGACCACGTGGGCGCCGCGGCGGTACGCCTCGAAGGCGTGCCGGCCGCCGCCGCAGCCCAGGTCGAGCACGCGGTCGCCGGGCCGGACTGGGAGCAGGGAGAAATCGACGGTGATCAGTGCGGGCTCCTTCGGGTGGTGGGTCGGGGGCGGGGCGCCAGTGCGCGGCCGGGGCCTGGCGGGCTGGGGCAGCGGGACACCGTGCTCCCCCGCCGCCGCCCGGTCCGCAGGCGTCCGCGGCCGCCGCTCACCGGCGCGGGCCGAGGCCGCCGGCGCGCGGCCGGGCGGCCTCGATGGCGGCCGCGTAGCTGTCGGCGGTCGCGGCGGCCACGGCACGCCAGGTGAACCGCTCCTCGACGCGGCGCCAGGCGGCGGCCCCCATGCGCTCGCGCTCGGCGGCGTCGTCCAGCAGCGCGCCGACGGCGGCGGCCAGCTCCTCGGGGTCGCCCGGCGTCACCAGGCGGCCCGCGGCGCCGTCCTCGCCCACCACTTCGGGGAGCGCGCCGGCGCGGCTGGCGACCAGTGGCGTGCCGCAGGCCATGGCCTCGACCGCCGGCAGCGAGAACCCCTCGTAGAGCGAGGGCACCACCGCGACCTCCGCGGTGGCGAGCACCCGGGCGAGTTCGGCGTCCTCGATGCCGCTGACGAAGGTCACCCGGTCGCGCAGCGAGAGCTCGTCCACCAGCCGGTCCGTGGGACCGTCGGGCGTGGGGCGGCTCACGACGGTGAGGGACACGT
Organism: Marinitenerispora sediminis; assembly: GCF_003336425.1. Classification (GTDB taxonomy): domain Bacteria; phylum Actinomycetota; class Actinomycetes; order Streptosporangiales; family Streptosporangiaceae; genus Marinitenerispora; species Marinitenerispora sediminis. The sequence continues at coordinate 24,335 of NZ_QEIO01000082.1, forward strand.
CGCGCTCGGTGCCGAGCTTGGCCACCGCGCGCAGCAGCGTCGCCACGCCCTTGAGCGGGCTGTCGGCGCTGGCGACGCAGACGACGCGGCCCGGGACACGGGCCGCGCGCCCGGGCCGGAACACCCGGGTGTCCACGCCGAGCGGGACGACATGGACGTCGGAGCGCCGAACCCCGAACTCGCGGGCGACGTCCTCGGCCGAGGAGCGGGAGGGCACCAGGATCGGACGGACGCGGCGGGCGACCCTGCCCTGCATCCCGACGAAGCCGTACCAGCGCCGCTTGGACAGCCGCTGCCACCCCTGCGCCTGTTCCACCTCGATCCGGCGGTCCACGGTGATGGGGTGGTGGATGGTGGTGACGAGCGGGAAGCCGCGCGCGCGCAGCTTGAGCAGGCCGTAGCCGAGGGTCTGGTTGTCGTGGAGCACGTCGAACTCGTCCCGGCGGGTGCGCAGGGCGCGCAGGACGCGCAGCGAGAAGGTCAGGGGTTCGGGGAAGCCGGCGGTCCACATGGTGCCGACCTCCAGCGCGTCGATCCAGTCGCGCCACTGGCGCACCGGCGGGGCCTGGAACGGGTGGGCGTCGTTGTAGAGGTCGAGGCTGGGCACCTTCTCCAGCTCCACCCCCGGGTCGAGCTCCGGGTAGGGCTGGCCGGAGAGCACCCGCACGTGGTGGCCGAGTCCGACGAGTTCACGGGAGAGGTGTCGGACGTACACGCCCTGGCCGCCGCAGTGCGGTTTGCTGCGGTAGGAGAGCAGGGCGATGCGCAGGGGACGGTCGTGTCGCGGCATGTGGCTAACCCATCGGCGGCGGGAGGGGCGGGCG
>NZ_QEIO01000083.1 GCF_003336425.1 Marinitenerispora sediminis
GACGGCGCCTGGAGCCGCATCGCCGAGCGGCTGCGTATCGACGCCGCCACCGGCGAACACCTCGGCGTGATCCCACCTGGTCTCCAGGGCGGGAACCGCAGGCGCGGGTCGCGGGGGGCCCTGGCCGCCCACCGGGACCGCACCACCGTCGAACGCTCCATCAACCTGCGGAAACAGAACCGGGCGGCAGCGATCGGGTACGGCACGAGGGCCGCGGTCGACGACGGAACCGTTCACGTCCCCTCCATCCGCATCCGACTACGCGATCTCACCCGTTCGAAAAAGCACTGCCTAGGCTGGCCGGCGCATGGCCCACCGTGCTCTGGTGCCGGTGGCGGCTTCCCAGCCCGGCGCCGCGCAGGACGGTGGCACGCCGCCGGCGGAGGCGCTGGGACGCCGAGCCGCCGCGCCAGCCCCGGTCGAGCGGCCTCGCGGCAGCGCCCCCAGCACGCCCGAGCGGGCGCCGCCGGGCATCCGCCGCAGGGCATCCGCCGCAGGGCCCGTCCGCGCTCCGGCCGGTGCCGGCACTCCCCGCCGCGAACCCGCCCGCCGCAGGCGGCGACCGCCGCGCGTTCTGTGCCGCGGCCCGGGGGCGCCCTCTGGCGAGAGGGGCCGCGAGGGCCGGCAGCGGAGGGCAGGTGAGGTGCGGGTGCCCCCTGCGTCCATGCCGGGGCCCGGCGGGGTCCGGGGCACGGCGGTGCTGCCGTTCCCCGCGGAGATCCGTGCCGGCCGCCGGTACGAGCATGGCGCCCGCGCGCAGGCGTTCGGCCCGAGGTGAGTCGTGGGCCGCCCCCCGGCGAGGCCGGGCGGGCCGGGGCGGGTGACAACGCCGAGCCGCCCGCGGACCGGTTCCCGCCGGTTGCCGCCGACCGGCAGCCCCGCCGGTCCGCCGCAGCCAGTGGCCGGCACCGACCGGACGTCGATCCGCATGCTTCTGGGCGGCCGGTACGGCGGCGCGGTACGGCGGCGTAGGCGTTCGCGAAAACGGCCCCCGGTGTCGCGGGCGAGTGCAGACTGGCGGTTGCCACCGTGTCCGACCGGTCCCCCCGGAGCCGCCGCGCCATGAGCCCGCTCGCCGTCCTCGCCGTCCTCTGCGCCGCCGCCCTGCACGCCTCCTGGAACGCCATCGCGCACGCGGTCACCGACCGGCTGGCCGGGTTCACCGTCCTCGTCGGCACGGCCGCGGTCTGCGGGGCGCTCCTGGTGCCGTTCACCGGCCTGCCGGACCCGGCCGCCTGGCCCTACCTGGTCGCCTCCGCCGCTCTGCACGTGCTGTACCACCTGGCGCTGATGGCGTCCTACCGCACCGGCGACTTCGGGCAGGTGTACCCGCTGGCGCGGGGGACGTCGCCATGGGTCGTGGCGCTGGTGGCCGTGCTCCTGCTCGGTGAGGAGATGTCCGGGAGCAGCCTCTTCGCGGTGCTCGTCATCTCGGCCGGGCTGACCGCGCTCGTCTTCGCCGGCGGCCGGCCGGGGCGGGCGCAGGCGCCCGCGCTGCTCGCCGCTCTGGCGACCGGGCTGCTCATCGCCGCCTACACGGTGGTGGACGGGCTGGGGGTCCGGGTCTGGGACGACCCGGTCGGCTACATCGCCTGGCTGATGCTGCTGCAGGGGCCGCCGTTCGCCGCCGTCGCGGTGCTGGCCCGGCGCCGGGCGCTGCCCGGGGCGCTGCGCCCGGTGTGGCGGGTGGGCGTGGTCGGCGGGGTGCTGGCCACACTCTCCTACGGGCTGGTGCTGTGGGCGCAGACGTTCGGCGTGTTGGCGGGCGTCGCGGCCCTCCGAGAGAGCAGTATCGTCTTCGGCGCCGTCATCGGCACGGTGCTCTTCGGCGAGCGGTTCGGCCGGGTCCGCGTCGTGTCCGCGGTCGCCGTCGCGCTCGGCATCCTGCTGCTGTACGTGGATCCGTGACGCCTGGTACCCCACCATTTCCGGCAAAGCCGTGACAAGCCGGCTACCGCCTGACAGCATTTCTGCCATCCAGGGATCCCAGCCGCCCGGCTCCGCGGGCGTCCAGCTGGCCGAGCTCCCAGGGCGAACGCCGCTCCGGTCCGTCGCCTGACGGCCGGGCGGGGAGGTGCGGTGCGGTGATCGAGACGCGTTCGGGTGCCGGGAAACGTGCGGAGGGGACGGACCTGGGCCACCTCGGGTGGCACCACGAGGTCCTGGTCGGCGACCCCGGCCCGGCGCCGCGCCGGCCCGCCCCCGCCGAGCCGGAGCGGCTCGACCGGGAGTGGGCCGCCGGACAGCGGCGGACGGAGGCCGACCTCAACCGCCCGCTCGTCGTGACGCTGGTGCTGCTCGGGGCGGTCGCCCTGCTGCTCCTCATCACCAGCGCCGCGGGCCTGCTGCCCGGGGTGCTCGCGCTCGCCGGCTGCCTGGCGTGCACCGTGGTCGCCATCCCGGCCCTCGTCGCCCTCCTGCAGGGCGGGCGCGCGGTCCGCGAGCGGCTGGCCGAGGAACGGCGCCGGCTGGAGCGCGACCGCGCCGAGCGCGAGGAGGCGCTGCGGGCGCGGCAGGAGGAGCACGCCCGGCGGCACGCGCAGTGGCGGGAGCGCCGGCAGGCGTACGAGGCGCAGCCCCGCTGGTACGGGTTCACGGTCCCCGGCGGGGTCGGCACGGTGGTGGTGGGCGGCGGCACCGACGCGGGGTGGTCGGCGCTGCTGACCACGATCGGCGCGGCCCGGCTGCGCGGCGGTGCCGACCTCACGGTGCTGGACCTGTCCGGCCGCGCGGTCGGCGGTGACCTCGTCGCGCTGGCGCGGCGGTGCGGAGTGCTGCCGCGGCTGTGGGTGCTGCCGGCCGACCTGCCGCGGGTGAACCTCGGCGGCAATCTCGACCCCGGGCGCCGGGCCGCCGTGCTCGCCGCCGTCGTCGACGCGCTGGACCCCCGAGCCGACCGCGCGGCCGACGGCGCGTTGCTGCGCGGCCTGCTGGAGGTGCTCGGACCCGGACCGGCCCCGGTGGCCGGGCTCGTCGCCGCCCTGCGGGCGCTCGCGGCCCCCGAGGCCGACGCTGCCGGGCCCGGCCCGCGGCCCCTCACCGAGGAGCAGGTCGCGCGGGTGCTCGCCCGGTTCGGCGCCGGCACCGCCGCGGCCGGACAGGCCTGGCGGCTGGCGCGGCACCTCACCGCGTTCGAGGGGCTGGGAACGCGCTCGGCGGACGAGCCCTACGCACAGGTCAAGATCATCGCCACCGACCGGTCGTCCGGCGACCTCGCCGGGCGCGCCTACGGGACGTACACACTCGCCGCGCTCCGCGAGCTCCTGGAGATGCGGCCCCGCGGCGGCGCGGGCCGCCCCTGGGCGCACACGATCGTGGTGTGCGGCGCCGGGGCGCTGCCCTCCGCCGAACTCGACCGGCTCGCCGCCGCGGCGGCGGACGCCGGCACGGGCCTGGTGCTGCTGTTCCGCGACGTCGACTCCGACGTGCTGGAGCGGATGCGGCGCCCCGGTTGCCTGCCGGTGCTGATGCGCCTGCCGGAGGGTGCGGCTGGCGACCTCGCCGCCGAACTGGTGGGGAAGGGCGGCCGTGTGCGGCTGCACCGGCTCACCGAGGTCATCGGGGGTGCGCTGGACGACACGACCGCCGACAGCTACGTCCCCGATCCGGCGACCACCCCGACGACGGCGCTGCCCACCAGGTACGCGGCGCGCTCCATCCCGCCGCTCGACCTGGCCCGGCACGTGGGCTCGGCGACCGCCTGGGGCCGCGCGACCACGCAGGCCGCCGGCATCGACGACCCCGGGCAGCCCCCGGCCACCCCGCCGCTGCGCGACCTCCGGCTCGATTCCTACGGGCTGCGGAACCTGCCGTCCACCGCCATGGTGGTCGCCGGGGACGGCGGCCCGGTGCTGGTGGACGCCAACCCCGGCATCCTCACACTGCCCACCGCGACCCTGCGTCCGGTGGGCGATCCGGCCGCGGTGCGGCCGGCCGCACCGGCCGGGTCAGGGGAGCTGACCGGCGCCGCGAACGTCGGTCCGCCGCCGGACCGGTTGGACTGGCGGCGCCCGGACGTCGGATGACGATGTCGTTTCCCGGGGATTTCCCGCGGTGCCGCAGGTCCGTTGAGGAGGCGTGGGGCAATAGGCTATGGGGAAATCGCCGGGCCTGTCCGGCGGGTGCCGTCCGCTGAGTGGCGGCCCCGCGCGCCGCTCGGTCCCGTCCGCGCAGTGCTCGCGGTGCGGGCGGCGCCGCCGGAACCGGTGCCGCCGTCGCGGGCCGGGGACCGGTGCCGCGGGAGCGGCCCCGGTCGGGCTGCGGCAGGACCAGTACCCGTCGGAGAGGCCCCGGCCTCGGACTTCCCAGCGAATTGTGGAGATCATGAGCGAACTTCCCCTGCGTGCCCAGTTGGCCGCCGCACTGGGTAAGGGCGCGGCCTCGTTGTCCCGGGCCACCGGGCGCGGCGACGGTTCGGTCATCGGCGGCCGCGTCGCGCTCAAGGTCGAGCCGGACCTGCTCGCCAAGCTCGCGCGAGGCCGCCGCCTGACGCTGGTCAGCGCGACGAACGGAAAGACCACCACGACCCGGCTGATCGCCGCGGCGCTGCGCGAGCTCGGCGAGATCGCCACGAACGAGCACGGCGCGAACATGCCGACCGGCCACATCACCGCGCTCGCCAACAGCCCCGACGCGCGCATCGGCGTGCTGGAGGTGGACGAGAAGTACCTGCCGCAGGTGCTGCGCGAGACCAACGCCTCGGTCGTGGTGCTGATGAACCTCAGCCGCGACCAGATGGACCGCGCCTCCGAGATCAACCTCCTGGCGAAGAAGTGGCGCGAGGCGCTCCAGAAGAGCGAGACGCACGTCATCGCCAACGCCGACGACCCCCTGGTGGCCTGGGCCGGGCTCGGCGCGCGCTACGCCACCTGGGTGTCGGCCGGGCAGCGCTGGAAGGAGGACTCCTGGTGCTGCCCCGAGTGCGGCGGGCACCTCAAGCGCGACCCCGACCCGCACTGGGAGTGCCCCGAGTGCGGACTGCGCCGCCCCGAGGCCACGTGGGCCGTGGACAACGCGACGGACAGCGTCGTCGACCCCAACGACCAGCGTATGCCGCTGCAGCTCAACCTGCCCGGCGACGCCAACCGGGCCAACGCCGCCATCGCGCTCGCCACGGCCGCCGCCTACGGCATCCACCCCAAGCAGTCGCTGCCCCGGCTCCGCGAGATCCACTCGGTGGCCGGGCGCTACACGTCCGTGGTCACCAACGGGGTGGAGGTGCGGCTGCTGCTCGCCAAGAACCCCGCCGGCTGGCTGGAGTCGTTCGCGGTGCTCGACCCGCCGCGGGTGCCGGTCATCCTCTCGGTCAACGCCCAGATCCCGGACGGCAAGGACACCTCCTGGCTGTGGGACGTCGACTACACGGTGCTGCGCGGCCGCCGGGTGTTCGTCATGGGCGAGCGCCGCACCGACCTCGCGCTGCGGCTGGAGACCGACGAGGTTCCCTTCGAGATCGCCGACCGCGTCGACCAGGTCATCGCCGGGCTCAAGTCGGAGCAGCCCGACCTCACCAAGCTCGACGTCATCGCCAACTACACCGCCTTCCAGCAGATCCGCACGGCCTACGGCCGCGTCCAGTAGGAAGGGACGACCACCATGAGCGACACCAGCAGCAGGCTGCGGATCGTCTGGATCTACCCTGACCTGCTCAGCACGTACGGCGACCGCGGCAACGTGCTCATCCTGCGCCGGCGCGCCGAACTGCGCGGCATCGCCACCGAGATCGTGCACGTGCACTCCAGCGACGCCGTGCCCGTCGAGGGCGACATCTACCTCCTGGGCGGCGGCGAGGACCGGCCGCAGATCCTGGCGGCCGAGCGGCTGCGCGCCGACGGAGGCCTGAAGCGGGCGGCCGAGCGCGGGGCCGCGGTGCTGGCGATCTGCGCCGGCTACCAGATCATCGGCGAGAGCTACGGCGACGACGCCGACAACCCGCTGCCGGGCGTCGGCATCCTCGACGTCCGCAGCGGGCGCGGCGAGACCCGCGCCGTGGGCGAGATCGTCGCCGACGTCGACCCCAACCTCGGGGTCGGCCGCATCACCGGGTTCGAGAACCACCAGGGCCGCACCGCGATCGGCCCCAACGCCGTGCCGCTGTCGCGGACGGTCAGGGGGATCGGCAACGACGGCCAGACGGAGGGCGCCTACCAGGGGCAGGTGCTCGGCACCTACCTGCACGGCCCGGCGCTGCCCCGCAACCCGGAGCTGGCCGACCTGCTGCTGCGCTGGCGGGTCGGCGCCATCCCGCCGCTGCCGCCCTCCTGGGGCGAGCGGCTGCACGAGGAGCGTCTCGCCGCGGCCCTCTGAGCCCGGCACCACGACGGGGCCACCGGTCACCTCGACCGGTGGCCCCGCGTCGCTGTGCGGGTGGTGCTCGCGGTCGGCGCTGGCCATGGCCGCCGCCGACTCCGCGAGTGCGGCGTTCGGGCCGGTCATCGGGGGCGTCCTGGTGCGGACGGGCTGGCAGGCGATCTGGCTGGTCGACGTTCCGGTCGCCCTCGCCGGTATCGCGCTCGCACCGGCGCTGCTGCCGAAGGTGCCGCCCACCGCCGCCGCGCCCGGTCGCGGGACCGTGGCGGGGCGCGACCTGCCCGGGATCGCCGCTTTCGTGCTCGCCATGGGCGGCCTCATCGGCTTCCTGCTCTCGGCGGCGGCCCCGGAGTGGCCGCTGCCTCCGCTGGCGGGGGCGGGAGCAGCGCATGGCGCGCCGTCCTCGGCCGCGCGGCCGGTGGCCGCTGACCGCCGCGCGTCCCGGCCCGCCACACGCGGCCGGGTCCTCGACACCGGGGCGTCCGGCCACGTGGCCGCCGTGCGCCCGCACCCCGCGTTCACCGGCGGTCACGGACATGACCAGCGGCGGCTCCCCGGGAGTCGCCGCTCTTCCCCAGCCGGGGCATCCCCGATGACGACTCCGCCGAAGCCGCCCGTGCGCACCGAGCACCCCCGCGCCCCCTCGGGTGCCGGGTAGGAGGCAGCCGACCGGCGCCGGAGTCCGCGCGTCGCCTGCGCGGCCCGGCGGACACCGGTGGCGCCTCCATCACGCTTGCCGCCGCGACCGTGCCGCAACCGGCATCGATCCACCCTCGCGGGCGGGACGGCCCACCCGCGGCCGCGGGGCATGCCCTGCGCGGCAGAGCGGCGGCGAGCCCGGTCAGAGGAAGAGCCCGAAGACCAGTACTCCCATGGCCAGTGCCACCACGGCCAGCGCGCCGCCGAAGCAGAGCCGCTGGGTGGTCCAGTCGCCCCGGGTGATCTCGCGCTCGGACCGGGTCGACAGCAGGAACGGGCCCGCCTCGGGTCGGCGCATCGCCAGGGTCTCGCCCTCGGCGCTCACCCGGCCGAACGCGAACAGCCGCTGGCCCGGGCGCACCACCCACTCCCGGTAGGTGTAGCCGGTGGTGCCGCGGCCGTCCGTGAGCACCTCCCGCGCGGCCTGCCGCGCGAGGTGCAGGGCCCGTGCCCGGCCGCCCCTGGGAGGCCGGGCGCTACCGCCCCGGACGGGCTCGTACCGCTCGTGGCTGCGCACCGAGCGGTCGATGTCCGCGCCGTCCGGATGGAACGCGACCCGGCCGGTGTCGTCGCGCAGCAGGACCGGCTCGGAGGAGCGGTTGCTCTCGACCGTCTGGGTCCGGTTGCGGGTGCGGTGGTTGCCCTTGCCGTCGCGAACCCGCTCGCGGTAGTGCCGCACGACCTCGGTGCGGTACCAGACGCAGGCGTCCCCAGAGAAGGGCGCGCTCAGCCGGCCCCCGGGTCCGGCCTCGGCCGCCCCGGCCACCTCGGCGACCACGCCACCGGTGCGCGATGTCGCCTCGGCAAGCTGGGCGGCGGTGAGCGTCGGAGTGTCCAGCAGCGCGAGCCGGCGGGTGCGCGCCTGCCATCCGCCGTAGCCGAGTGCCGCGGCGACCGCCGTCAGCACCAGCGCCGTGACGATCGGATGCTCGGTCACGAGCTCCATGGAGCCTCCTCACAGACCCGGGGACGGCAGGGGGCGCCCACCGAGCCGCTCTCCGCGACGCCGGAGGGCGGGGACGGGGGCCTCCACCGAGTACTGGGATGCGGCGGACCCCGAGGAGGTTCCCGGTGCCGGTCACTCCAGCGGCAGCGCCGCCAGCCCGACCAGCGGCCGACCCGCTCCGGTGCGGGCGGGCGCCGGGGCCCGGCAGTGGACGTGGGCGGACCACGCGCGCCGCGTGAGCTCCTGCCGCGACCGGGCCGACAGCGGGAAGGGCCCCGCGCCGGCTGCCGTACCACCTGTGCAGACATCTCGAAGGCGGGCCGGAGGCGTCGCGCGGCATGCCGGAGTGCGGGCCGCGCCGCTGCGCGCGCACCCCGGTGCGTCGCGCGGAGGGGGAACCGGTCCCCGCGGGAGTGCGGTAGTTCCGCGGCACCCGCACGCGCTACCACACGCACGGGCGTCCTACCACATGCACGGGCGTCGGGAGAACGGCGCGGTCAGGGCGGCGCCGGCGGGCGCCTCCGCCCGGCCGACGTGCGCGCCGCCCGCGTCGCCCGTCCGGGGCACGGCGGCGGCGAGTCGGGCGGCGGACATCGCCGGAGCGGTCAGCGGCGCGGGCCGGCGCGCGCGGGCCGGCCCGCCTGTGTACGCGACGCGGGCCGCGACCGCCGCCAGGAACCCCGTGGGGACCAGCACCACGAGTACGCCCATCACCGCGCCCTCCCCGCTGCCGGCCGACGTGGCGTGTCGGCACCGTATGTCCGGGAAGGACGCGCGGGCGCGGGGCGCGGTCGCACTATGGCCGGGGGCGGCCATGACCCGGCCGCGCGGGGTCAGCGCGGGCGGCGGCGGAGGTCGATCTGCACGTTGGCCCCGGTGTCGGGGCGCACGACGACCTCCTGGGCGGCGGCGATGCCGTCCACGAGGAGTTCGGCGTCTACCGGGGCGGTCCGCTTGACCAGGGCCAGGGCGATCGGCCCCAGTTCGTGGTGGCGCGCCGAGGAGCCGACGAAACCGATCTGGCGGCCCGCCAGCTCCACCGCGGCGCCGCGTGCGGGCAGCCGTTCCGCGGTGCCGTCGAGGTGCAGCAGCACCAGGCGGCGCGGCGGCCGGCCCAGGTTGTGCACCCGGGCGACCGTCTCCTGTCCCGGGTAGCACCCCTTCTCCAGATGGACGGCCGACCCGATCCATCCCATCTCGTGCGGAATCGCACGGTGGTCGGTGTCGAGTCCGAGCCGGGGCCGGTGCGCGGCGATCCGGCGTGCCTCGTAGGCCCACAGGCCCGCGGGCCGGACCCCGGCCGCGGTCAGCCGTTCCGCGGTGGGCACCAGCGCCTCGGCGGGCAGGAACAGGTCGGTCTCCTCACCGGCCCGGCGCACCGGCACTCCGGCGAGGTCGCCGGCCGCACTGGCGAGCGCCGCCTCATGGTCGGGGCCGGCCAGGGTGAGCACCGCGCGCTCCGCGCTGAGGTCGGCGACCTCGACCCGGAGCAGGAACCGCATGGACTCCAGGAAGCGGGCCAGCTCCGGCGCGCCGCCGGGCTCGACGTGCGCCCACACCGACTCGCCGTCCTCCACCAGCGCCAGGTGGTGCTGGACGTGGCCCTTGGTGTCCATGATCAGCGCCTCGGTGGCCGATCCCGGAGTGAGCCCGTCCAGGTACTGGCTGGTGAGGCTGTGCAGCCAGCCGAGCCGGTCGGGGCCGGATATCCGCACCACGCCGCGGTCGCTCCGGTCGATCCACCCGGCCGCCCGTTCCAGTGCCCGCTGCTCCTGGGCGGGCTCCCCGTAGTGGGCGGCGATGTCGGCGTCCGGCGGCTCGGCGGCGACGGCGCCGGGACGCTGCAGCAGCGGCGAAGTCATACCCCGAGCCTATGCGCTGTCCGCGCGGCCGCCGGCCGGGAGGTGGCCCTCGTCGTCCACCGCCGGGGCCCGGCAGCCGGCGCACGCCCCGAACACCGTGAGGTGCCGGACGTCGGCCTCGAACCCGAGTCCGGAGCGCAGCGCGCCAACCAGCCCGGCCGCGACCTCCAGTGGGACGTCGCGGACCTCGCCGCAGCCGCGGCAGACGATGTGCAGGTGGTCGGCCTCCTCCGCCAGGTGGTAGGCGGGGGAGCCCGGCCCCAGGTGGGTGTGGGTGACCAGTCCGATGCGTTCCAGGAGGTCGAGGGTGCGGTAGACGGTGGAGAGGTTCACCCCGGACGCGGTCCGCTGGACCGCGGAGCAGATGGCGTCGGGCGTGGCGTGCTCCAGTTCGCGCACCGCCTCCAGCACGAGCTCCCGCTGCGGTGTCACGCGGTAGCCGCGCGAGCGCAGCTCCTCCCGCCAGGTACGCGCCATGCCCCGAGTGTACGGCGGTGCGCGGACCACCGCCGGAGCGGCGGAACCCGACGTCAAAAAACATTTGCCGCGTGCGGCGCGGCGGACGTAACGTCGGAGTCACGCGAGAAAGGAGGTGGTCCGACAGTGCACAGCATGAGGACTAGCGAGGTGTCCGCCCGCTAGGGCGATACCGTCAGGTTCGCCCCGGCGAATCCACTGTGGACACCCAGACCCCCGAGTGGTCGGCCCGGTCCAGCCGGCCCCGTCGTGCCCCGCACGGCGGAAGTCACGCTCGGGGGTCCGTCCATGCCCGGACTCCGTCCGCCGAAGCCCGGGCGGGCGGCGGCGCGGCCGGGCTCAGGCGGCCCGCTTGAGCTGCGCCGACATGTACGGCCGCAGGTCGTGGCCGTCGGCCGCGAGGTCCCACGCGTAGCCGAGCGTCTCGCGGTTCTCGCCGAACAGCCCGTACAGCCGGTGCCCGGCGGCGACGGCCTGGCCGGTCTCCGTCCGCAGCACCGCGTCGGTGGACAGCTCCACCCGGCTGGCGAAGATGGTGCCGAGGTAGACCTCGGTGAACCCCTCGGGGTGGGAGATCAGCACCTCCAGGTGCACCGTGCCGGCGTCCCGCGAGCCCTCCGCGCCAGCGGCCGCCCCCTCGGGCCGGGGCCGCGCCCGCCAGTATCCGGACTCGGCCGTCACGAAGTCCCCCAGCGTGCCGTCCTCCCTGACGCGCCACACCCGGCTGCGGTAGGACAGGTAGGGCCCTCCGTCGTGCGTGAACTCGACCTCCTGGCCGAACTGGAACTCGGGGAGCCCCGGGTATCCCGCGACGCCGACCCCCTCCCAGCGGCCGAGCAGGAACGACAGTCTCTCCAGATCGGGGTGCACCTCTTGCTGCATAGTCTCCGAGAATAGGCCCTGCGCGGCCGACCGCCGTCCGCGGTGCGTCGTGCGCGCCGCCGGACCGCCCGCCCGCGCCCGCGCCGGCGCCGCGGATCCCGCGGGCCGCGGCGGAGGCGCTGACCTGCCGGTTGCCCGGAGGCCCCGCAGAATTCGCCGGGCTGCCGTTCGCGGCCACCCGGCGTTCGCGGATCCGTCGACCGCGCCGGGTACCACTGTCCGCGACGAGGGGCGGCGCCCTCCTAGGAGTGACGGCATGACGGATCTCACCACGGAACCTGGTAAAGAGGATCCAAACGCCACGCCAACGGACGATCATGGATAGCCGATGGCGTTCGACGACGGAAAAGAGGCGGCCTTCATGCTGGTGACCGGGATAGCCCTCCTCCTCGGCGCGGCGATCCTGACACCTTTGGCCGTCGTCGCGCTGCGGAGGTGGCTGCGGCAGCGGGCGCTCGCGGAGATCCAGCCGCGCGCGGTGGCCGCGAGCGCCGGCCGGCCGATCAGCCTCGCCGGTGTCGCCGCCCCGGGGCCGGACGGCGCTATCGAGTCGCGGCTGGCCGGCGCCGACTGCGTGTGGCACGGCCACGAGGTGCTGCGGCACTACTGGCAGTGGCGCAACCGCGAGGACACCGGGGAGCGGGAGCGGGTGCGCGGCTGCGACTCCATCGCCGACCACGGTTCCACCGAACTGTTCGGCATCGCGCCCCCCGCTCCGGCCGCCCGGGCCGGGATCCCGGTGCTGGTCGACCCGCAGGGCGCCCGGATCGAGGACGCCGACATGTGCCTGCAGCGGGTCGTGGGCCGGCCGCAACGCGGTGTCCCGGCCCCCGCTGACGACCTGCTCGCGCGGGTGAAGGGCCGCATCTCCGGTGTCTTCCGCGGCGAGACCATCGAGTTCGAGTACCGCGAGTGGGTGATCCGGCCCGGCGACCCGGTGGTCGTCGAGGGGCAGGTGGAACTGCGCGACGGGCATCCGGTGCTCACCGCCCCGCCCGGCGGCGAGCTGCGGATCCGCCACATCGCGCCGGAGCAGCCGCAGGAGCCGCCCCGGGCGACCGACGCGCTGCTGCTCGGCGGCGGCGCCGTCGCGTCGGCCTGCGTCGGTCTGCTGCTGACCCTCGCGGCGGTCTGACGGCGGGCTCGGCACGTCGGCCGCCCCGGCTACGCTGGCCCCCATGAGACGCGCGTTGGTGATCAAGGCGACGGCGGGGCAGGACGACCCCGAACGCTGCAACCAGGCGTTCACGGTCGCGGCGGCGGCCGTGGCCAGCGGGGTCGACGTCTCGCTGTGGCTCACGGGCGAGGCCAGCTGGTTCGCGGTCCCCGGCCGCGCCGAGGGCTTCAGCCTCCCGCACGCGGCGCCGCTGGCCGACCTGCTGGCCGCCGTGCTGGCCGCCGGCCGCATCACGGTCTGCACCCAGTGCGCGGCCCGGCGCGAGCTCACCGAGGCGGACCTCATCGCGGGGGTCCGCATCGCCGGGGCGCCCACCTTCGTGGAGGAGATCACCCGCGACGGCGCCCAGGCACTGGTGTACTGACGGCGACCCGTGGCGCCGTCAGACCTCCAGCAGGACGGTGAACGGTCCCTCGTTGGTCAGTGACACCGACATGTCCGCGCCGAAGACGCCCGTCTCGACGTGGGCGCCGAGGTCGCGCAGCGCCTTCACCACGGCCTCGACCAGCGGCTCGGCCACCGGGCCGGGGGCGGCCGCCTGCCAGGTCGGCCGCCGGCCCCTGCGGGCGTCGCCGTACAGGGTGAACTGGCTGACGACCAGCAGCGGGGCGCCGATGTCGGAGCAGGAGCGCTCGCCGTCGAGCATCCGCACCGTCCACAGCTTGCCGGCCAGCCGCCGGGCGGTCTCCTCGGTGTCGTCGTGCGTCACTCCGACCAGGGCCATCAGCCCCGGCCCCTCGATGGCTCCGACGACCTCGCCGCCCACCGCCACCGACGCGCTGCTGACCCGCTGAACGACCGCTCGCATCCTCGCCGTCCGCCCTCTCGTGCACCTCTGCGGAGGACTCCGTCCGACCTCCGCCGTCAGCTCAGGGTACGGAACTGGCGGGTGTTGGAGATGACGCCGGACAGCGTGAGGGTGAAGGTCCGGATGGAGTCGGCGAAGTCGTTCAGCCGCCACTCCTCCGGACCGTGGTACCAGGGCAGGTCGTCGCCGTCGAGCTCGGCCGAGCCCGCCGTGGCGAGGATCTGCGCCCAGCGCTCCACCGTGTCGAAGATGATGGCGTAGGGAAGGTAGCGGGAGAAGAGCGGCACCCGCTGGCTGAACGGCACGTCGTCGGCGTCGGCGCGGTGCAGGTAGGCGCGGAAGCCGAGTGTGTGCGCGAACACCGCGCTGCCCAGGCGGGTCTTCGCGGGCATGTACTGGGCCCCCACGGTCACCGCGGCGCCCGCGATGATGACCGCGAGCCCGGTGAACGCCGCGTGGGTGTACAGCGCGAGCAGCACGGTGAGCAGCACGCCCAGCGCGGTGAGGACGATACCCAGGACCGTCCAGCGGTTGCGTTCGACGTTGGGCCGGCGGGCGAACCACTTCAGCCGGACCATGTCGCGGTACAGCTCGTCGCGCACGTCGCCGAGCCGGGTCGCGAAGGTGTCGCCCAGCTCCGAGAGCCGGACCTCGTCCCGGTTGTGGAAGAGGGCGTCCAGCAGCAGCCGCTCGTAGCGCCGCGGCTCGTCGTCGGGGGGCGGCGGCTGCCGCACCAGCCGCCAGTCCACCGAGGTGAAGCCCTCGTGCGGCAGCTCCTCGATGACGAGGTGGCCCTTGACCGCGAGGTCGACCACGGTGGCGGTGATGTCCACGACGTCGGCCTGCTCGTCGATGAGCGTGCCGATCTGGCCCGGGTGGACGCCGTTGGGCGGGCGGAAGCGCAGCGTGCCCTCGTCGGACCCGGCCAGCGGCGCGTGGTCGCCCAGCGCGGCCTCGTTCCGCAGCGCCCGCTCGTCGCGCCCCCGTACCCGGATCAGCACCAGGAGCCCGCCGATGAGGACGATCAGCAGCAGCCCGAACACGCCGGACGTCGCCGGCGTGATGGCGAACGCCGAGGGCAGGGACCACGTGCGCTCCAGTACCGGCTCGCCCGGCGCGGTCTCCGGCGGGTAGCCCACCACGATGCTGAGGGTCTGGCCCACCTCCAGGTCGGCCTGGAGGAAGCGCGCGATGAGCGCCTGGTGGCCGCCCATGTCGGAGGAGGTGCAGTAGATGGAGCTGCGCGGCTCCCCGGCGGCGCAGGACAGCGCCAGCGGCGGCAGCGGGGCGTCCACCTCGACGGTGGTCGAACCGACCGGGGAGCTGTAGCCGCCCACGGCCACCCACTCCAGTTCCAGCTGGCGGCCGATCCGGCTGGTGGTGCCGCCCACCTCGTAGTTGAGGACCACCGTGTCCGACCCGCCGGTCTCCATGGTGACGTCGAGGGTGTCGGCGCCGGCGTCGGTGCGGACCGCGACCGGCTCCCCGTCGCCGTCGCGGGCCGTGATCCCGCTGACCTCGTACAGCCGGTCGTGGTCGGTGTCGTAGGGGTGGCGGACCACGAACGTGCGCGTGAACTCCTCCGGGGCGCCGGCGCCGAAGAAGAGCGTCTCCTCCGCGTGCAGGGTCCCGTCGGAGTCCAGCATGAGGTAGATGCGGTTGCTGTTCGCGTCGTCCTCGCCCACCGAGGGGACGCTGGCGTGCGTCTCCGGCTCCGCGGGCGTCCCGTCGCCGTTCGCGGCGCTCCGGTTGGGCACGTGGGCCGCGGCCGCCCCGGGCAGCGAGGCGAGCAGGCTGAGGCCGACCGTGGCGACCACGGCCGAGCGCGCGAAACGAACCCCCCACATGGCGTGAGAGCTTATCTGTTCGTTGAGTACGGCCTGATTACGGATCGGCGCTCGAAAGCGCGCTGTAACCGCATACCCGTCATAATCGAAAAGTTGACCCGATTACGGGGCAGTTCAGAAAGTGTCATGGCGGGGGAGGTGAGGCGACCCCATGGTGGAACGGGGTGGCGTCACGAGTTCGACCGGGCGGGGGCCCGGCCAAACGGTCTACGAATTGCCGAAGTACGCGCGAAAACCGCGCCAGCGGCTCGGCGTGGGTGTGCTTTCCGTTCTCGCCACCGGACTGGCAGCGGTGGGGTTCGCCGGATTCGTGAGCATCTCGGCGATCCTCGACGAGGCAGACGGCCAGGCGGACCCGGGCGGAGCCGGGGGAGTGCGGCCGGCCGGGGCGGGGACGGGCGAGCCCGGCACCGCGGAGAGCGACGCGGCCGAGGCGGTCCGGACAGAGGGGGACGTCCTCGGCGACAACCCGCTGTACCACAGCGGCGAGATGGCGCGGGTGGACTGCCCGGCGCCCCGGCTCGACGCCTACGACAACGCCTCCATGGAGGCGTTCCTGCACAAGGTCACCGACTGCCTCGACGACGGCTGGTCGGAGCAGTTCGGCGACAGCGGCATGGGGTTCGAGGCGCCCAACCGGATCTACTGGTACGCCTCCGGGCAGAGCCCGTGCGGCCGGTACCCCGTCGAGGGCACCGCCGCCTTCTACTGCCGCGCCAACAAGGGGCTCTACCTGGGCGTGGACGACATCGTGGCGAACTCGGCGGACTCCGGTGAGAGCGAGACCTACACGTTCCTGCTCAGCCACGAGTACGCCCACCACGTGCAGGGCGAGGCCGGGATCCTGGACTACTACCACGCGGCACGCGGGTCGGCCGACGACGCCGAGCAGCGCGACGCCTGGACCCGCCGCAGCGAGCTCCAGGCCAACTGCCTGGGCGGCGCGTTCGTCGGATCGATCGCGGACAGCTTCCCCATCGGCGGGGACGAACATGCGAATATTCTCGAAGACGCCGAACGCCGGAGCGACTACGACGCCGAGCAACGTACCCACGGATCTCCGGCCAACGGCCGATTGTGGACCGACCACGGCATGGACCGGCGGGACCCTGCGGCGTGCAACACGTGGCAGGCCCGGGAAGACCTGGTGGAGTGACGACGTGCCGGCGGTGACCGGCTGACGGGGGACGTGGCGGGGAGCGGTGGAACCGGGGTACGGCGGAGGTGACGCGGATCCGCGGGGCGCGCGGCGCCCCGCCCGGCGCCGCGCGCGCGGCGCCGGCGCCCTGTACTGGGCGATCGGGGCCGCCGCGCTCGCACTGGTGGTCCTCGTCTGGAACGTGCGCACCGCGGAGGACGACTCCGGGGTCTCCGGCGTGGCCGCCCACTCGACCACCGCGCCGGACCCGGCCGCGTCCAGCGGGGCGGACGCCGACGAGGCGCCGGTCCGGCCCGCCGGCGAGCAGGCCCTGCTGGCCAATCCGCTGTACGAGACCGGCCGCCTCGCCCCGCTGCCGTGCCCCGCGCCCGAGCTGGAGGCACGCGATCCGGCGTCGATGGAGCGCTTCCTCGACGCCGTCGCCGACTGCCTGGACGAGACCTGGCAGACCCAGTTCGAACGCGCCGGCATCCCCTTCGACCCGCCGAGCCGGGTGTTCTGGACCGAACCGGGCACCAGCCCGTGCCGCGCCTACCCTTCCACGGCCGGCGCCTTCTACTGCCGGGCCAGCAAGAGCATCTACATCGGCACCGCCGACGTGGTCGACAAGTGGAACGGCGCCGAGGACAGCGTCGTCTACGCGTCGCTGCTCGCCCACGAGTACGGCCACCACGTGCAGGGCGAGTCGGGGCTGCTGGACTACTACCACGAGCAGCGCCGCCACGAGCCCGACGCCGGTGCCCAGAACGTCTGGACCCGCAAGAGCGAACTCCAGGCCAACTGCCTGGCCGGAGCCTTCCTCGGCTCGGTGGCCGTCAGCTATCCGCTGGCGGAGGCCGACCGCGAGACCATCCGCGAGGACGCCGCGGCCACCGCCGACCGCCAGGGCAGCACGGAGGCCGAGCGCACCCACGGCTCGGCGGCCAACAGCGTGCTGTGGATCGAGCACGGCATGGAGCGGCAGGACCCCGGGTCGTGCAACACCTGGAACGTCGACGCCGGCCTGGTGCAGTAGCGCGGCCCACCTCGGCGCCGACCGCATTCGCTGCCGCTCCAAATGGGGGTTACGGTTGCGTACCGATCCGTCACGGTGGGTGTTCCACGTGGGAGCGGCGGGGGAAGTCCCCCACATGCCGGACGAGCGCCTTGTCGAGTTGCGGATCCACGGGGTGAACGGCGGCGCGGCCGACGAACTGCTGGAGGTCGAGACCTGCGCCCGCGTCTCGGGCGACGACCTCGCCGGGTTCTTCCGCTGGCGCACCGCGGAGGACACCCAGAGTGTGCCGGGGGTGCCGCGCGAGGTCTTCGCGTGGGGCAACCTGACCTCGGGGCAGTCCTCCCGCGCCCTGTGGCTGATGCTGCTGCCCTTCATGCTGGTGAACGTCGCCTACTGGATGCGGCCGAGACGGCTGGTGGAGCCGACCTCGCGCGGGCAGCGCGTCGCCGACCACTCCTACGGCATGCTCGTCCGGCTGCTCGCGCTGAGCCTCACCGCGCTGCTCACCATGGCCGCGGCGGGGATCGGCATGGACCTGATCGGCTGGCAGTGCGCCGGCTACGGCGCCGCCTGCGCGGAACTGCGGCCCTGGCTGGGGTTCCTGGCCGCCCCCGGCGCGCCGTTCGCCAGCCCGGGACGCGCCGTCGCCGCCGGCGCCGTCTTGCCGCTGGTCGCGGTGGTGGTCCTGTGGCGGCTGTCCCGCCGCACCGGCATCGAGTACGTGGTCACCGCGAAGTCCGACGCGCGGCGCGGGCCCACCGCGCCGCTCAGCGATCCCACCTTCTGGCGCAACGGGGTGGTCATGGGGCGGCTGCGCTCCGTCCACGTGGCCATCGCGGTCTCCGTCGTCACCGCGCTGCTGCTGCTTCCCCCGCTGCTGCGCGACCGCGACGCGGGCATCCCGCTGCCGGGCGCCGCGCTGGCCGGGCTGCTCGCACTGGTGGTGGTGCTCAGCGTCGTCGGCGCGCTGGTGCCCGACGAGAACCCGCGCCGCAACGTGCGGACCGCGCACGTCTGCCGCTGGTTGCGCGACGCCGCGCTGCTGCTGTTCGTCCTGACGCTCGGCTACGCGCTGTGGCCGCGACCGGGCTGGAGTGCCACCGGCTCCCTGCCCGGGTACGCGGCCGGCCTCAACGCGCTGTTCGCCGCCCAGTGCGCCCTCGTCCTGCTGCTGGTGGCCGTCGCCGTGCTGCAGTACCGCGGCGCGCACCCGCACGCGGGCACCGCGATGGGCGGCATGGCAGGCCCGGCCACGGCCGCCTTCGGGGCGCTGCTGGGCGGGGTGTTCTCGGCCGCCTTCGTCTACCAGGCAGCCGGCCTGCTGGGCGGCTGCTACTACCCGGGCGCCGAGAACGCCGGCTGCCTCAACCTGTATCCGCCGAGCGCCTACGCCTGGCTGCAGCTCGCCTTCAGCCTGGAGGCCGCCATCGCGCTCGTGGGCGCCGGGGTGCTCTGGGCGGCGGCCCGGCACCGCGCCCGGAGCGCGGTGCCCGTGGTCGCCGCCGAGTACGACGTCGACCCGGACGCGCGGCGCACCCGGGAGATCGCCAAGGCGCGGGCGCTCGGCTCGATGACCGAGTACCTGCCGGCCTTCCTGGCCCTGCTGCTGCTCCCGGCGCTGGCGCTGGTGGTCCTCGTGCTGTACTCGCTGGCGACCGACGGGGTCGCCGCGGCGGACTCCGGTACCTCGAGTGTGGGGGTCAGCCTGACCGCGATGACCGGCGCGGCCACCACCACGGTCCAGCACGCCGTCTCGGTGATGGTGACGGTCGGTTCCTGGCTCGGCGGCGCCCTGCTGGTGGGGCTGGTGTGGCTGGGCCGCAACGCCTACCGCGACCAGCCCACGCGCAAGGCGGTCGGCGTGCTGTGGGACATCGGCACCTTCTGGCCGCGGGCCGCACACCCGCTCGCGCCGCCCTGCTACGCCGAACGCGCCGTGCCGCAGCTCGCGGCCCGGGTCGCGGCACTCACCGCGCGGGGCAAGGGGGTGGTGCTGTCCGGGCACTCCCAGGGCTCGGTGCTCGCGGCGGCGACCGTGTGGCAGCTGCCGAACCGCTGCCGGGAGCGGGTCGTGCTGCTCACGCACGGTTCGCCGCTGTACCGCCTGTACGGGCGGTACTTCCCGGCCTACTTCGGCCCGGCCGCGCTCACCGAGCTGCGGCAGCGTGTCACCGCCTGGTGCAACCTGTGGCGCGCCACGGACGCCATCGGCGGCCCGGTGCACCTGCCCGGCGGGACCGTGGCCCGCGCCGAGCCGCTGCCGGACCCGCGCTACTACGACCACCAGGAGGGCGACGCCCTCTATCCCGAGATCCTGGGACACAGCCGCTACACGGCCGATCCGGCCTACACCGCCGCGATGGCCACCGCCGCCGACCAGCTCGACGCGGCGCTGGAGGCGGCGGCCGCCCGGGAGCGCAGCGCCGAGGCCGCGGTGCCGCCGCAGCTGCGGGCGGCCGTGGACCCGGACGCCGACGGTATGGAGCACGACGCCCGCGCCTGACCGGCCGCCGCCCGGGCCGGGGGAGCGGGACGGGCTACCAGGGACCGTAGGGGCCGTCGCCGCGGCGGCCGATACCGCGTACCGCCGGACGCACGTCCAGCAGGAAGATCAGCGAGGCGATGAGCGCCAGGATGGTGAAGAACGAGAAGAAGTCGAACACCGCGCCCAGCGACAGCAGCGCGCCGACGCCGAGGATGCCGACCCACAGTCCCTTGGTCTGCTTGTCCATCGCCGGGAAGGCCTGCGCGGGAGTCCGCACGGCCTCGACCAGCGCGTACAGCGTCGTCACGAAGATCGCCAGGTAGATGGCTTTCCACAGCAGGGAGAAGAACGACAGGGCGATCACGGCACGCACCGAACCTTACCTAGACGACCGGGCGGCGAGCAGCATGCCGCCTCTGGACTTAGAACGCGGCACCGACGCCAATCGTGCCCGCGCGGCGCCGCGATCACACCCGCCGGACCGGTATTGCGCCCGGCCCCGGCCACCCCGCGGGCGGTCTCACATCGGCAGGTGCCAGAGGGCGAGCGTGGTGGTCATGAGGGCGACCGCCGAGACCAGCACGGCGGCCGTGGCGGTCCGGGAGAGCTCCGCCACCGGGTTGAGCAGCCGCGACACCCGGGTCACGACGTCGGGCTGGTCGGATTCGGCCGCGGCCGCGGCCAGGGCCCCGGCGGGTACCGGTGCGGAGCCGGCCGTGCCGAACCTCAGCAGTGCCATGGCGAGCTCGCGCGCGGAGCGCGCCCGGCTGGCCTGGTCGTCGGCGCACATCTCGATGAGCAGCGCCACGGCCCGGTAGCTGGTCTCGATCACCCCCAGGCGGGGGAAGGCGCGCTTCAGGGAGGAGAACGGGAGCAGGACGAGGTCGTGCCGCTGCCGCAGGTGGGCGTGCTCGTGGGCGAGGACGGCCGCGAGTTCGTGCCGGTCCAGCACCTGCAGCGCCCCCGCGCTGATCACGATCTGCGACCGCAGCACACCGGGCAGGCAGTACGCGGCGGCGGCGGGGTGGTCGAGGACCCGGGCACCGGGCACGTCGGGGTCGTCGCGGGCGACCAGGCGGAGCAGGTCGCGGTGCCGCCGACGGGTCCGCAGCACGTGGACGAAGGAGGTGGTCAGCCCGAAGAGCAGCTGCGCGAACAGCCAGAACGCCGCGACGATGGCGGCCACGCGGGTCGCGCCGAGCGGCGCGTCACCGAGCGCCGAGAGATAGAAGCCGTGTGCCAGCGCGTCGTCCGCCAGCGAGACTAGGCCGCCGAACACGCCCTCGCCGTAGGGGGCGAGACCGAACGCGAGCAGCGCGCCGATGGTGGAGATGCCCCATGCCAGACCGAGGGCCTGCCAGGCGATCACGCCGACGTGCGGTCCGCGGACGGGCCAGGAGGCGCGGCGAAGCGGTGCCGCCGCGAGCAGGCAGCCCACGGAGATCGTGGCGAGCAGTGCGGCACTGACCATACGGCTACGTCCTTGGCTGGTCGATTTCCGCGAGTGCGCGGCGAAGCGCTTCTGCCTCCGTTCCGTTCATGGAACGGACGAAGGCGGCGAGCGCGGCGTCGCGGTCGCCCGTCTGGCCCAGCGCGTCGAACATGAGCTCGGAGACGTAGTTCTCCCGGCTGGCGGCCGGGCGGTAACGCCACGCGCGGCCCTCGCGAGTGCGGACCACGACCCCCTTCTTGGCTAGCCGGTCGAGAACCGTCATGACGGTCGTGTGCGCGAGGTCGCGCTCGGCGAGCGCCCGTCCCACTTCACGAACCGTTAACGGCTCGACTCGTTCCCACAGTACATCCATCACCGCGCGTTCCAGATCCCCGAGCCGATTCATGACCTCTAGTCTACTTGCGGTAGTACTACACGGCGTCGCACCCCTGGTCGCCGGCCTCGACCGCCGCGTGGGGCGGGCTTCCGACACGGCGCTTCCGGCAGGGCGGCCGCCTCGGCCGGCGACCGGCGGCGTGCACGCGGAGACGGGAGTGGCGTCATGGGGATCCGGCTCGTCCTGGGCGACATCACCGAGCAGCGCGTCGACGTGGTCGTGAACGCGGCCAACTCCTCGCTGCTGGGCGGCGGCGGAGTGGACGGGGCGATCCACCGCCGCGGCGGCCCGGAGATCCTCGCCGAGTGCCGCGCGCTGCGCGCGTCCCGCTACGGCGGCGGGCTGCCCACCGGGCAGGCGGTGGCCACCACCGCCGGCCGGCTACCGGCGCGCTGGGTGGTCCACACCGTGGGGCCGGTGTACAGCGCCGCGGAGGACCGCGCGGACCTGCTCGCCTCTTGCTACCGGGAGTCGCTGCGGCTGGCCGAGGAGCTCGGGGCGCGCTCGGTCGCGTTCCCGGCCGTCTCCACGGGGGTCTACCGCTGGCCGGCGGAGGACGCCGCGCGTGTCGCTGTCCGTACTGTCCGAGGTGTGACAACTACAGTATGTGACATCCGTTTTATCCTGTTCAGTGAAGCGGTGTACGCGGCGTTCGACCGCGCCCTCGCCGACCCCCCGTCCGGGGAGCGGCCCTGACCTGGAGGACCTGGGTGTTGACGTCGTTCTCTCGCCGGACCACAGCGGTCGCGCTCGCCTCACTCACCGTGGCGGCCGCGGCGGCGGTCGCCGCACTGCGCACCGAGGAAACCGAGCCCCGGACAGCGGTCACGCCCGCGAACGGCGCGGCGGCCACCGTGCTGGACGCGGAGCGCCCGGTGGTACGGCCCCGGCCCGGAGAGGTGGCGGTGTGCCGCCGCCCCGGTCGGGAGGAGATCGTCCGGATCCCCGATCCCGGCGCCCCCGACGGCGGGCGCCCCATCTGGGTACGCCGGCCGCCCGGACCGGACAGCGCCGACCTTCCCGTGCTGTACCTGCTGCACGGTTCCACGGGCACCCACGAGTCGATCACCGGCGCCGGGGCCGGCCCGCTGCTCGACCGGGAGATGTGCCGCACCGGCGTGGAGTTCGTGGTCGCTGCCCCCTACGGGCAGGAGGTCGGCGGCAGCGACACGGAGTGGGGCGACGCCGCCGACGGCGACTTCCGGATCGAGACCTTCGTCACCGAGAAGGCCGTGCGCGCCGTCGAGGGCGACCACCCGCGGCCCCGCCATCTGCGCGCGATCGGCGGGTTCTCCATGGGCGGCTACGGCGCGGCGGCGCTCTCCCTGCGCCACCCGGACCTGTACCGGCAGGCGATCAGCTGGGCCGGTTACTTCCGGGTGGACGACCCCAGCGGCACGTTCGGCGACACCCCGGACCCGCACGCCCCCGACCGGCTGCTCGACGACCCCGCGGTCCGCGACATCCGGTTCCTGCTGGTCGAGGGCACGGAGGACTTCACCCCGCTCCAGGAGGGCAGCATCCACGGCGAGGCGAGGCGGTTCGCCGCGCTGCTGACCGAGCGCGGCATGGCGGTGCAGACCCGCTTCCCGCCCGGCGGGCACACCTACGACGTGTGGACCCCGACCTTCCCGGAGGCGGTCGACTTTCTGGTGACCGGCTGGCGGCAGCCGGTCGCCGGCGCCGCGCAGCGCTGAGCTCCGCCGGGGGCGTGCGAGACGGACGCGCCTCCCCGGAGGAGGGGGCCCGCGTCCCCCGGCGGGAGGTCCGCGCGCCCGGGCCGGCCCGCTCGCGGAGGGTCCGCCAGGGGGGGCCGCGGCGTCCGGGGACGGCGGTTACGCCACCGCCGGCCGCGACCGCCGACCGCCGACTGTCAGGGCCGGCGGCTCGGTCCGGGCCCGGGCCGCCGCGGTCGCGCATGGCGGCTCACCGCCACGGCCGGTGCGACCGGGCCGCCCCCATCCGCCCTGCCGTCCATGAGGCGCCTCCAGCGGACGGCGGCCGCCTGGAGGAGGGACGGGGATGGCCGATGCCGGACACACCGGGTCGGCCCGACCCGGGGCCGCCCGCGCCCCCGCTACCCGGGACCGGCCCGCCACGCGGCCCGACCCCGCGCCGACCGGGGGAGTCCGGCCGTTTCCGCGGTCCGCGCCGCGCCGCGCCCGACCGCGGCGGCCGGACGCGACCCCGTACCCCGGTCGCCGTCCGCGCACGGCCACCTGTCCATCATGGGAACAGCACGCCCCTCCGGGACTGTTCACCCAAGGGGCGGTGGCGCGTAAGAAGGTGCACCGGGAAGGGGACGACTGCCGTGGTGCGAAACGCTCCGGGGCCGCGGGGCGCACTGGCCGGGCGGGCGGAGCCGCCCGTCCTCAGCCGTATCGCGACGATCAGCCTGCACACCTCTCCACTCGACCAACCCGGGACCGGCGACGCGGGCGGCATGAACGTCTACATCGTCGAGGTCGCCAGGCGCCTGGCCGAGCGCGGCGTCGCGGTGGACATCTTCACCCGCGCCACCCGCATGGACCAGCAGGCCGAGGTCGAGATGGCCCCCGGCGTGACCGTGCGGCACATCGCGGCCGGGCCCTTCGGCACCCTCGACAAGCACACCCTGGCCCGCCACCTGTGCCCGTTCGTCTTCGGCGTGCTGCAGACCGAGGCCCGCAACGAGCCCGGCCACTACGACCTCGTGCACGGGCACTACTGGCTGTCGGGCCGGGCCGGGATGGCCGCCGCGCAGCGCTGGGGTGTGCCGCTCGTGCAGTCCATGCACACCCTCGCCCGGGTGAAGAACGCGGCGCTGGCCGAGGGCGACGCCCCAGAGCCCGAGGCGCGGGTGCGCGGCGAGGACCAGTTGGTACGCGCCGCCGACCACCTCGTCGCCAACACCGCCGACGAGGCGCGCCAGCTCGTCCGTTACTACGACGCCGACCCGGGCCGGGTCGGCACCGTGCCGCCGGGCGTCGACCTCGACGTCTTCACCCCCGGCTCCCGCGCGGCGGCGCTGCGGCGGATCGGCCTGCCCGAGGACACCGAACTGCTGCTGTTCGTCGGCCGGGTGCAGCGGCTCAAGGCACCTGACGTGCTGCTCCGCGCGGCGGCCGCCCTGCTGGACCGGGACCCGGCGCTGCGCGGCCGGCTCGCGGTGGCGGTGGTGGGCGGCCTGTCCGGCAGCGACCGGGGCGAGCCGCGCCGGCTGGCCGAGCTCGCCCGTTCGCTGGGGATCGCCGACCTGGTCCGGATGGAGCCGCCCCGCTCCCGCGCCGAACTGGCGCACTACTACCGGGCGGCCACGGCGACGGTGGTGCCCTCGCACTCGGAGTCGTTCGGGCTGGTGGCGGTGGAGTCGCAGGCGTGCGGCACCCCGGTCGTCGCGGCGCGGGTCGGCGGACTGCCCACCGCGGTCGCCGACGGGGTGTCCGGCGTGCTGGTCGACGGGCACGATCCCGAGGACTACGCGCGGGTGCTGCACCGGATGGTCGCGGAGCCGTCCTGGCGGGCCGCGTTCGGCGCGGCGGCGGTGCGGCACGCGGCGCGGCTCAGCTGGTCGGCCACCGTCGACGGGCTGCTCGACGTCTACCATGGGACCCTGGCCGGGCGACGGCTGCCCGTCGCCGCCAACCAGTGACCGCGCCGCCCGGCCGCGCGG
>NZ_QEIO01000084.1 GCF_003336425.1 Marinitenerispora sediminis
CCTCTCGACACTCGGGATCGCGCCGCTCGTCGGCGGGCGGGGCGGCGGCACCGGAGGCGTCCCGCGCGGCCGCGAGCGGGTCGGCGCCCGGGGGCACCGCTTCGGCCGAAACCGCTTCACTACGCATGGGGCATTCCTCCCGCGGCTCACCTCGGCGGTCCGGACCCGCCGGACCGGCCGAGCAACCTCGCCGGCCGCCGCCCGGGGCCGCGGCCCCGGAGGCTCTCGGCGCCTCCCCGCCGGGCTGGAAGGGCGGCGGAGACGCGAGAACCGCCGTCGCCGCCAACCCGCCGGACTCCGGCGTGGTGAACGACCGACCTCTCTGCTGCGACGCGCCGCTGTGGTGCCGTTATGCCCGCCAGTCTATCTCCCGGGCCGGGGAATCCCCGCATGTCGGTGGGGTGGAGGCGGCCGGCGGAGCGGGTCCGGCGGGCGGCCCGGAGGCCGGCGCCGGACGCTGCCCGCTTCCGGTCAGACCGTGGTCAGCGCGTGCAGCTTCACGTCGGACAGCTTGTCGCGGCCGCTGAGGAAGGCGAGCTCCATCAGGACCGAGAATCCAACGACGGTACCACCGGCCCGCTGGACCAGCCGCACCGCGGCCCGCCCGGTACCACCGGTGGCCAGCACGTCGTCCACGATCAGGACGCGGCTGCCCGGGGCGATGGCGTCGGCGTGCATCTCGACCGTCGCGGACCCGTACTCCAGATCATAGGACTCGCCCAGTGTCCGCGCGGGGAGTTTTCCGGCTTTCCGGATCGGCACGAAGCCGGCTCCGAGCCGCAGCGCGACCGGCGCGCCGAGGATGAAGCCGCGGGCCTCCAGGCCCACCACCGCGTCCACGGTGCCGGGACCGTGGCCGGCGGTGAGTCCCTCGACCACGGCGGAGAAGGCCTCGGGGGCCGCCAGCAGCGGCGTGATGTCCTTGAACACCACCCCGGGCCGGGGGTGGTCGGGGATGTCGCGGACGTGCGCTTCGATGAGGGGGGTCAGGTCGTCGTGCGGCATGGCCTTCGCTGTTCTCGGGCTGCGGCTGGAGGGGACGGAAGAACGACGGTACCGGCCCCGCGGAGCGGAGCCGGTACGACCGGTGTGCGTCGTGTCCCGTTGTGGGGTTCCGGGCCGGCGGGCCGGCCCGCGGGGACTACGGCTTCGGGTTGTCGGAGTCGTCGGGCCCCCCGTTCCCGGGGAAGTCCGGCCGGTCCTCGACCGGGGTGTCGTCGGACGGCTCCTGCGGCGTGATGACGTCGCCGATTCCGGCCTTGACGATGCGGATACGGGTCCCGGGCGAGATCTCCAGCACCACGTCGCTGTCGTGGATCTCCACGACGGTGCCGTAGATGCCGGCCTTGGTGAGCACCTCGGTGCCCGGTCCCAGGGTGTTCTGCATCTGCAGCTCCTGCTGGCGGCGCTTCTGCTGGGGGCGCCAGAACAGCAGGTAGAAGACGACGATGATCAGGACGAACGGGATCAGCGTCTGCAGCAAGCTCGGTTGCTGAGCGGCTGCGGCGTAAGTCGTGAGCCCCTGCACGTGGGCGTCCTTCCTAGGGTTTCGCGGTGGCCGCGTGAGACTCGGCGGCGCACGGAGGGCATGCCCTGCTCCAACGAGCGGGACCCGCCCCGTGTTCCCCGGCGCCGCGTTCGGCGGGACGACTGGTCACGGCGGTGTGCACCTGGTCCGGTCCGGGCGCATGCGGCCGTCTGCATGCGGGTCGCCCTCCAGGGTACGCGGGAGTACCCCAATGGCCGGCCACCCAACACACCGGGAGGCAAGGCCTCGGTCCGTTCTCCGGAAACAGGCGGTCAAGGGCCGCCGTCCCCGGAATCGGCGGCAGCGGGGTCGCCGGCCGCCTCCGCCAGCGCGGCGGCGGCACCGAAGGCCGCGTCCGGCGGGGGCTCCAGGCCCATGTGCCGCCACGCCTCGGGGGTGGCCACCCGCCCGCGGGGGGTGCGCGCGACGAAGCCGGAGCGCACCAGGAAGGGTTCGGCCACCACCTCGACGGTCTCGGGCTCCTCGCCCACCGAGACCGCCAGGGTGGACAGGCCCACCGGGCCGCCCCGGAACCGCCTCAGCAGGGCGTGCAGCACGGCGCGGTCCAGCCGGTCCAGGCCCTGCTCGTCCACCTCGTACAGCTCCAGCGCGGCGCGGGCGGTCGCCAGGGTGAGCCGCCCGTCGGCACGGACCTCGGCGTAGTCGCGCACCCGGCGCAGCAGCCGGTTGGCGATGCGCGGTGTGCCGCGCGAGCGCCCGGCGATCTCGGCGGCCGCATCGCCGTCCAGCTCCGCACCGAGCAGCCCGGCCGACCGGTGCACGATGCGCTCCAGCTCCTCCGGCCGGTAGAAGTCCATGTGCGCCACGAAGCCGAACCGGTCCCGCAGCGGAGCGGGCAGCAGCCCGGCACGGGTGGTCGCGCCGACCAGGGTGAAGGGCGCGATCTCCAGCGGGATCGCGGTGGCGCCGGGTCCCTTGCCGACCACCACGTCCACCCGGTAGTCCTCCATGGCGACGTAGAGCATCTCCTCTGCGGGACGCGCCATGCGGTGGATCTCGTCGAGGAAGAGCACCTCGCCCTCGTGCAGGGTGGACAGCACGGCGGCGAGGTCGCCGGAGCGCTCGATCGCCGGCCCGGAGGTGATGCGCAGCGGCATGCCCAGTTCGGCGGCGATGATCATGGCGAGGGTGGTCTTGCCCAGGCCGGGCGGCCCCGACATCAGGACGTGGTCGGGCGCGCGGCCGCGGCGCTGGGCGCTGTGCAGCACGAGCGACAGCTGCTCGCGGACCCGTTCCTGGCCGACGAAGTCCGCCAACCGCCTCGGCCGCAGCGCCCCCTCGACCGCGCGGTCGTCGAGGTCGGCCTGGGGTGAGACCACGTCGCGGTCGTGCTCGGCCATGTCGAGATGCCCCCTGGGGAGTTGTTCCGTTCCGGCCCGGCTACCCACCGGGCACGCGCTAGGCCCGGCTCAGCTTGCGCAGGGCGCTGCGGAGCAGGACGGCGACGTCGGCCTCGCCGTCGGCCTCGCCGGCCACGGCGTCGGCCGCGCGCTCGGCGTCGCGGCTGGACCAGCCGAGGTTGACCAGCCCCGACACCACCTGCGGCCGCCAGGCCACCGGCGCCGGGGCCGGCTGCGCGCCCTCCGCCTGCGGCTCGCCGGCGGCGGCGCCGAGCTTGTCGCGGAGTTCGAGCACGATCCGCTGCGCCCCCTTCTTGCCGATGCCCGGCACCCGGGTGAGCGCCCCGGTGTCCTCGGTGGCCACGGCGCGGCGCAGCGCGTCCGGGGTGTGCACGGCGAGCATGGCGAGGGCGAGCCGCGGGCCGACCCCGCCGGCGGTCTGCAGCCGCTCGAACACGTCGCGCTCGTCGGCGTCGGCGAAGCCGTACAGCGTGAGGGACTCCTCGCGGACCACGAGCGAGGTGGCCACGGTCGCCGGCTCGCCGACCCGCAGCCGGGACAGCGTTGCCGGGGTGCACTGCACGGCCATGCCGACGCCGCCCACCTCGATGACGGCCGACCCGGCGCTGCGAGCGGCGACCCGGCCGCTCAGGGAGGCGATCACGACTGCTGCTCCTCGCTGTTCGACGCTGTCCGGCGGCAGGGGCGGCGGGCGGTCACCGGCCGCGCGCCTGGCGGGCGAGCTCCACCTTGCGGGCGAACTCCTGCTGGGCGCGGGCCACGCGCTGCTGTGCGCCGCCGCGCCAGATGTGGCAGATGGCCAGCGCCACGGCGTCGGCGGCGTCGGCGGGCCGGGGCGGGCCGTCCAGGTTGAGCAGCCGGGCGACCATGGTGCCCACCTGCGCCTTGTCGGCCCGGCCGCTGCCGGTGATGGCGGCCTTGACCTCGCTGGGGGTGTGCAGCGCCACCGGCAGGCCGCGGCGCGCGGCGCAGGCGATGGCGATGGCGCTGGCCTGGGCGGTGCCCATGACGGTGCTGAGGTTGTTCTGGGCGAAGACCCGCTCCACGGCGACGGCGTCCGGGCGGTGCTCGTCCAGCCACTGCTGCACGCCGTTTTCGACGCCGAGCAGCCGGGCGGGCAGCTCGTCGTCGGCCGGGGTGCGGATCGCGCCGGCCGCGACCAGGCCGAGCGGGCGTCCGACGGTTCCGTCCACCACTCCGACCCCGCACCGGGTCAGTCCCGGGTCGATCCCCAGCACCCGCACGCCGCTCCCCCGTCCCGGTCCCGCCTCGAACGTCCGTTCGCAGAGCCTACCGGGCGCCGGTGCCATCGGGGATCGGGGACACTCCCGCCCGGCGCCTCGGCGGCCGGGAGCGGCGGCCCCCGCGGTCAGCCGGTCAGCCGGTCAGCCGGTCAGCCGATCCGCTCCATGACGTCGTCGGGGATGTCGGCGTTGGTGAAGACGTTCTGCACGTCGTCGGAGTCCTCCAGGGCGTCGACGATGCGCAGCACCTTCTTGGCGTTCTCCTCGTCGACCGGGACCTCCAGGCTCGGCAGGAAGTTCGTCTCGGCGGACTCGTAGTCGATGCCGGCCTCCTGCAGGGCGGTGCGCACCGGGATGAGGTCGCCGGCCTCGCACACGACCTCGAACGCCTCACCGAGGTCGTTGACGTCCTCCGCGCCGGCGTCGGCGACCGCCAGCATGACGTCGTCCTCGCTGGTGCCCTCCTTGGGCACGATCACGACGCCCTTGCGGTTGAAGAGGTAGGACACCGATCCGGCGTCGGCCATGGAGCCGCCGTTGCGCGTGACCGCCACCCGCACCTCGGAGGCCGCGCGGTTGCGGTTGTCGGTCAGGCACTCGACCAGCAGGGCGACCCCGCCCGGGCCGTAGCCCTCGTACATGATGGTCTGCCAGTCGGCGCCGCCCGCCTCCTCACCGGCGCCGCGCTTGCGGGCGCGCTCGATGTTGTCCAGCGGGACGGAGTTCTTCCGGGCCTTCTGGATGGCGTCGTAGAGCGTGGGATTGCCCTCGGGGTCGCCACCACCCGTGCGCGCGGCCACCTCGACGTTCTTGATCAGCTTGGCGAAGAGCTTGCCCCGCTTGGCGTCGATGACGGCTTTCTTGTGCTTGGTGGTGGCCCACTTGGAGTGGCCGCTCATGCGTGTCCTTTCACCATGTCGACGAAGAGCCGGTGGATGCGCGCGTCCCCGGTGAGTTCGGGGTGGAACGAGGTCGCCAGGAGGCTCCCCTGCCGTACCGCGACGATCCTACCGGCCCGTTCTCCTCGCGGGACCTGCCCGAGCACCGCCACACCGGGGCCGACGGACTCCACCCACGGGGCGCGGATGAAGACCGCGTCGAACGGGTCGCCGGCCACGCCGTCGATCCGCACGGCCGCCTCGAAGGACTCCGTCTGCCGGCCGAACGCGTTGCGGCGCACCGTCATGTCGATCCCGCCGATGGTCTCCTGCCCGGCGGTGCCGTCGAGGATGCGGTCGGCGAGCATGATCATCCCGGCGCAGGTGCCGTAGGCGGGCAGGCCCGAGCGGACGTGCTTGCGCAGCGGCTCCATCAGGTCGTAGCGCACCGCGAGCTTGGACATGGTGGTCGACTCGCCACCGGGGACGACCAGCCCGTCGACACGGTCCAGCTGCTCCGCGCGCAGCACGGGCACGCTGCGCGCGCCGAGTCCGTCCAGGACGCGCTGGTGCTCGGCGACGTCGCCCTGCAGGGCGAGCACACCGATGGTGGGAGTGGCGGACAAGGGGCAACCTCACTCGCGTTGACCGCGGGGAGAAACGCGGCCCGCCCTGCCGGCGGACCGCGCTCCTCACCCTAGACGTTCCCGGACGGGCGCGGCGCCGCGCCGGGGCGCGGGCGGGCGTGCCCGCCCGGCTCCCCGGCCGCGCGCCGGCCGGCGCTACCAGCCGCGGCCGGCGTAGCGCTGGCTCTCGTCGAGCTCGTCCAGGTTGATGCCGACCATGGCCTCGCCGAGGCCGCGGGAGACCTTGGCGATGACCTCGGGGTCGTTGTAGTGCAGGGTGGCCTGCACGATGGCGTCCGCGCGCTTGGCCGGGTCGCCGGACTTGAAGATGCCGGAGCCGACGAAGACGCTCTCGGCGCCGAGCTGGCGCATGAGGGCGGCGTCGGCCGGGGTGGCGACACCGCCGGCGGAGAACAGCGGCACCGGCAGCTTGCCGAGGCGGGCCACCTCCTTGACGACGTCGTAGGGGGCGCGCAGCTCCTTGGCGGCCCCGAACAGCTCGGCCTCGTCCAGGGTGCCCAGGCGGCGGATCTCACCGCGGATCTGCCGCATGTGCCGGGTGGCCTCGACCACGTTGCCGGTACCGGCCTCGCCCTTGGAGCGGATCATGGCGGCGCCCTCGCCGATTCGCCGCAGCGCCTCGCCGAGGTTGGTCGCGCCGCAGACGAAGGGGACGGTGAACGCCCACTTGTCGATGTGGTAGGCCTCGTCGGCGGGGGTGAGGACCTCGGACTCGTCGATGAAGTCGACGCCGAGCGCCTGCAGCACCTGCGCCTCGACGAAGTGGCCGATGCGCACCTTGGCCATGACCGGGATGGAGACGGCCTCGATGATGCCGTCGATCATGTCGGGGTCGGACATGCGCGCCACACCGCCGTCGCGGCGGATGTCGGCGGGCACCCGCTCCAGCGCCATGACGGCGACGGCGCCGGCGTCCTCGGCGATCTTCGCCTGCTCGGGGGTGACCACGTCCATGATCACACCGTTCTTGAGCTGTTCGGCCATGCCGCGCTTGACACGGGTGGTTCCGACCGTGCTCTCGGTCGGGTTCTCAGCGGTGTTGGCCACGGTTGCGGACTCCAAGTTCTGAACGGACACGGATGCGCGGAGGATGGATCTGGTCATCGCGCCGGCCGGAGGCCGTTCCTGCGCTCTTTCCATGGTAGGTCCTCCGTCATTCCGGGTTTCATGACATATCGGCATAAGCGGCGCGATGCTCCCGCCATCCTGTCCGCTGCCGGTCGGCGGGCGGCCCGGCGGGTCACCCCCGGCCGCCGATGTCCGGCGGTTCGTCGTCGATCTCGAAGAACTCCGGCAGCGGCGCGCGGCCGGCCAGCCTCAGCACCCGGACCAGCCTGCCGGCGCGGGCCTCGCGGGTCGCGGCGACCGCGTCGTTGTAGAACCGGCGCGCGATGTGGACCCGCTTGGCGGCGGCCTCCACCTCGGCGAGCAGATCGTCGCCGTCCGGCGCGGCGCCCTCGCCCAGCCCCTCGCGCAAGCCCGGCTGGTCGAGCACCGCGCGCAGCGCCCGCGACAGGCTGCTCTCGGCCAGCTCCCGCTCGCGCGCCCCCCCGGCGCGCCGCGCCCGCCCGGCCGCGTCGGCGAGCAGCACCCGTGACGCGGGCTCCAGCTCGCTGGCGGCGGCCAGCTCCAGGACCACCGCGCTGCGCCGCAGCAGCGCGGCGTCGAGGGCGGCGTGCGCCGTCTCCACGCGGGTGTGCAGCCGGTCCAGCCGCCCGGCCCGCCACGAGACGTAGAACGACAGCAGCACCAGCAGGGCGAACACCGTCGTGACGGTGGAGACGATGTCGGCGAGCATCGCGGGCGGCTCCTGGCCTACTGGGGGTCGGCGCGGCCGACGGTGACCGGACGGGCGTGCGCGGTTCCGGCGGGCATCACCGTCTCGTAGACGCGGACGACGTCCGCTGCGACGGTGCGCCAGTCGTAGCCGCGCACCGCCGCCCGGGCCGCCGCGGAGAGCTCCCGGCGCCGCCGCGGGTCGTCCAGGACCTCGCCGGCCGCCCGCGCGAGGGCCGCGGGGTCGCCCGCCTCGAACAGCGCGCCGGCGGCGCCGTCGCGCAGCACATGGCGGAACGCCGGGATGTCGCTGGCCAGGATCGCCGCCCCCGCCGACATCGCCTCGGTGAGGACGATGCCGAAGCTCTCCCCGCCGGTGTTGGGGGCGCAGAAGAGGTCGACGGAGTGGTAGACGCGCGCCTTGTCCGCGTCGTCCACCCGGCCGAGCAGCGCCACGCGGTGCCGCAGCTCCGGATCGACCCTGCCCAGCGCCTCGCGCGGGTCGCCGGGGCCGGCGAGGAGCAGCCGCAGCCCGGGCCGCTCCCGGCCGAGCTGGTTGAAGGCGCGCAGCAGCACCGGCAGCCCCTTCCGGGGCTCGTCCATGCGGCCGAGGAAGCCGATGGCGCCGCCCGCGCCCGGCCAGCCCTCCAGCGGGTCCGCCCGCTCGAAGCGGCGCACGGCGACCCCGTTCGGGATGAGCACGGCGTCGCCGCCGAGGTGCTCCACCAGGGTGCGGCGCGCCGCGTCCGATACCGCGATCCGGCCGTTGATCCGCTCCAGGGCGGTGCGCAGCGCGGCGGCCGACACCGACATGGCGCGCGAGCGCGGATTGGAGGTGTGGAAGGTCGCGACGATCGGGCCGTCGGCCACCCAGCACGCCAGCAGGGACAGGCTCGGGGCGGCGGGCTCGTGCACGTGCAGCACGTCGAACCGGCCGTCGCGGATCCAGCGCCGCACCCGCGCGGCGGCGCGGAACCCGAAGGCCAGCCGGGCCACCGACCCGTTGTAGGGAACCGGCACCGCGCCGCCGGCCGACACGATGTGGGCGGGCAGTTCCGTACCGGGTTCGCACGGGGTCAGCACCGAGACGTGGTGGCCCATGCCCATGAGCGCCTCGGCGAGATCGCCGACATGCTGCTGCACCCCTCCGGGGACCTCCCACGTATAGGGGCAGACCAGACCGACACGCATCGACTCACCGCATACTCAACCAGGCGAACGGGCCATAACGGCGGCCCCTTGACCTGGCATGGCGGACGGCGCCGGTGTCTCGGGGCTTCACCCCAAGTTATCCGGGGACGGCGGTGGACGCCGGTATTCCCCCAGGTCCGCGGCGAAGACCCGCTGCAGCATATGCCAGTCCTGCGGGTGCGCGGCGATGGCCTCCTCGAAGACCTCCGCGAGCCGCTGGGTCATGGCGCGCACCCGGGCGGGGCGCTCCGGCACGTCGGGGGCCAAAATCTCCTCGTGCACCCGGATCCGCAGGTAGGGGCCGTCGTACCACAGGGACACCGGCATGAGCGCGGCGCCGGTGCGCTCGGCCAGCGCGGCCGGGCCCGCGGGCAGCCGGGCGGGCTCCCCGAAGAGGGTCACCTCGACGCCGGTGGCGGTGAGGTCCCGGTCGGCCAGCAGGCACACCAGTCCGCCGGCCCGCAGCCGGCGGGCGAGCCGCCCCGCGGTGCTGTGCTCGCCGCCGGTCAGCGGCAGCACCTCGATCCCCAGGCCGGCGCGGAAGGCGGTGAACCGCTCGAACAGCCGCTCCGGGCGCAGCCGCTCGGCGACGGTGGTCGGCGAGGAGCCCCGCAGCGCGATCCACGCCCCCGCGTGGTCCCAGTTGCCCATGTGCGGCAGCGCGGCGACCACTCCGCGCCCGGCCGCCAGGTGCGCCTCCAGCGCCTCGATACCGGTGCAGCGGGTCCGGTCGAGGATGGTGGCGCGGTCCATGGCCGGCATCCGGAACGCCTCGTACCAGTAGCGGAGGTAGGAGCGCATCCCGGCACGCGACAGGGCGCGCAGCCGCTCCGGCGGCACGTCGGCACCGACCACGCGGCGCAGGTTGGCCTCCAGGCGCCGCACCCCGGCCGTACGGCGCCGCCACGCGAAGTCGGCGATCCGGGTGAACGTCCAGCGTCCGACGGGCTCGGGAACCCGGCGCGCCAGCGCCCAGCCCGCGCCGAAGGCCGCCGCGGCCAGCCGTTCCGCCATGCCCCTCCTCGTCCTCCCCGTGCGCCGCGGTCAGGGGCTGCCGGCGGTGCTCGCCTCCAGGAGCCGGGCGCGGGTCTCCACCAGGCGCTGCACGATGGTCACCGCGCTGAGGACCGCGAGCAGCCACAGGCCGCCGGCCAGGACGTAGGGGACGCCCAGGCCGTGCAGCCCGACCGCGACGAGCACCACGATCAGGCGCTCGGTGCGCTCGGCCACGCCGACGTCGCAGTTGACGCCCAGCCCCTCGGCGCGGGCCTTGATGTAGGACACTCCGAAGCCGCCGACCATGCAGAACAGTGCGACGCCGGCGAGCACCGGGTCGTCGCCCTCGGTCATGAACCACAGCAGCAGACCGGAGAAGACCGCGGCATCGGACAGCCGGTCAAGGGTGGAGTCGAGGAAGGCGCCCCACTTGCTGGTGGTGCCGGTGGCGCGGGCGACCGCGCCGTCGAGCATGTCGAAGAGCACGAAGACCGTGATCACGAGCGTGCCGACGTAGAGATCGCCGCGCGGATAGAAGAAGAGCGCGCTCACGACGACTCCGGCGGTGCCCACGAGCGTGACCATGTTGGGGGTGACCCCCAGTCGGGCCAACCCCCTGCCGATCGGGTGCAGCAGCCGGGCGAGTGCGGGTCGCAGGATTCTCAGCATGACTGCTTCAGATCGTAGAGCGCGCTGGACGCCTGCGGGACGTCACCTCCGGGCGGCGCGGCGCCCGGCCCGGTCGGCGCGGCGACACCGGCCGGACGCGCTGCGCCGCCTCCCCGCGACCGTCCGACCGGCGGCGCTGACCGGCGGCAGCGGGGCGACGCCGCAGGTCCGGGGCGGTGCGGGCCCCGCACAGGCCTTCGGCGTGCGTCCCGGCCCGCGGCGGCGACGCACCCCCGCCGGCCGTCCGCGCGCCGCGCGGAACCGGCCCCGGGACGGCACCCCCGCCCGCACAGCCGACCAAACGTGACCCACATCACAGAAGCGGCCAGGGGTTTCGGTCGGCCGCGACCGGACGGCGGGGCCGGCTCCGGCGGCGCCGGCCGCCATGTCGGGGGCGCGTTCGGAGCGGAGGCGCGCGGCGGACGGCGCCGGATCGGCATCCCGGCACCGGCGGCGTCCGGACCCGCGTCCTCGCCAGGCGGCGGTCGCGAGCGGACGCGGCCGGACCGGTCGCCTCAGCCGGCCGACCCCGATCCCGCGATCGCGCGCACCCGCCAGCGCCGTCAGCGACTCCGAGTGCGGGGCGGCCGGGATCCAGGACGGCCGGGCCGGCCGGGCTCAGCCCGCCGGCCAGTGCCCGGCGAGCGCGTCCCGGGTCTGCCGCAGCAGCTGGGGAAGGACCTTCGTCCGGCCGACGACCGGCATGAAGTTGGTGTCGCCGCCCCATCGCGGCACCACGTGCTGGTGCAGGTGCGCGGCGATCCCGGCGCCCGCGACGGACCCGAGGTTCATGCCGACGTTGAAGCCCTGGGCGCCGGAGGCCGACCGCAGCGCCGTGATGGCGTCCTGGGTGAGCGCGGCCACCTCGGCGACCTCGGCCTCGTCCAGCTCCGTGTAGTCGGCGACATGCCGGTAGGGGCAGACCAGCAGGTGCCCGCTGTTGTACGGGTACAGGTTGAGCACCACGAACGCCGTCTTCCCGCGCGCCACGACGAGGCCTTCCTCGTCGGGCAGCCCCGGGACGCGGCAGAAGGGGCAGCCGTCCTCGGGCCCGGATCCGCTCGGCTTGTTCTCGCCCTTGATGTAGGCCATCCGGTGCGGGGTCCACAGCCGGTCGACGCCGTCCGCCTCCCCGACGCCTTCGCTGGGGGGCGCGCCCTCGCGGACGGCCGGGTCGTCAGTGCTCATACCGGCAAGCATAGGAGTTCGCCGCGCCCGGCGCCCCCGGGCGCGGCCCGCACCGGGTCAGCCCTCGGCGGCCGGCCGCGCGGCGGCCTCGTCCCCGGCACCGGACGGTGCCGCGGGAGCGGTCTCGGCGTAGCGGCTGCTCAGCTTGACCGGCTGGCCGACCAGTCCCCGCTTGCGGCGGCGGCGCTTGGCGGCCGCGAGGTTGAGCACCTCGACGAAGAGCGAGAAGCCCATGGCGGTGTAGATGAGCGCCTTGTCGATGTGGAAGCCGAGACCGTCGGCGACCAGCGTCATACCGATCAGCAGCAGGAAGGCCAGGGCCAGCATCTTCACCGTGGGGTGGTTCTGGACGAAGCGGCTGAGCGGCCCGGAGGAGACGAGCATGACGATCACCGCGATGACCACGGCGGCCACCATGACCCAGATGCCGCCCGGCTGGTCGCCGATCATCCCGACCGCGGTGATGACGGAGTCGATGGAGAAGACGAGGTCGAGCGCGACGATCTGCGCGATGACCGCTCCGAAGGAGGCGTGCACCTTGGAACCGGCGTGGCCCTCCTCCCCTTCGAGGCTCTCGTGGATCTCGTAGGTGCCCTTGGCGATGAGGAACAGACCGCCCGCGAGCAGGATCAGCGACTTGCCGGAGAACTCGATGCCGAGGAGTTCGAACAGCGGCGTGTCCAGCTGCATGATCCAGGTGATCGAGGCGAGCAGGCCCAGGCGGGCGATCAGCGCCAGTCCGATCCCGAGCTTGCGGGCGCGGTCGCGCTGGTGCGGGGGAAGCTTGTCCGAGAGGATCGAGATGAAGACGAGGTTGTCGATGCCGAGGATGATCTCCAGCGTGACCAGCGTCAAGAAGCCAACGATCAGGTCGGTGGGCATGGCGTCAGTCAACTCCGGGGGATCACGGGATCGGGCGACAGCGGTGAGAATCTAGGGAAGCCCACATAAGTAACACATAAAGTCACGCGCGGTCACCGCGCCGGGCCCCCGCACCCCAAAGCACCGATACCCGCGGTGGGCACCGGCCGAAACCCCCGTCCGGGGATCCGCACCGCGTTTCCGTCCCGGAGTCCCCCGCGCCCGCCCGGCGGGCGGGCGCGGGGGACGGGGTCACACGCCGAGCAGCGTGCGCAGGTGGCGCGGCGGTGGCGAGCCGTGCGCCAGCATGGCGTCGTGGAGCTCCCGCCGGCCGGCGCCCGGCCGCGCGGCGGCGAGGTCCCGGGCGAGGTCGGCGACCTCGCGGTAGCCGACGTAGTAGGTGGCCAGCTGGGCGCTGGTGAGCTGGGCGCGGCGCCACTTGCCGACCGCCTCGCCCTCCTCCTGGTGGCCGCGCTCGACCAGCAGCTCCATCGCGGCCGCCTCCGTGAGGTCGCCGGCGTGCACGCCGACGTCGAGGATCGCGTTGAGGATGACGCGGAGCCGGGTCTTGAGCTGGAACAGCCGCAGCGCGAGGTCGGCGCTGTCCGTCCAGCCGGCGCCGGCGACCAGCTCCTCCGCGTACACCGCCCACCCCTCGACGAACGGCCCGCTCCACAGCGCGTGCCGGATCCGGGTGCCGCCGGTGTAGCGCGCCGCGTGCGCGAGCTGCAGGGCGTGGCCGGGGACGCCCTCGTGGACCATGAGGTTGCGCAGCATGTGCGCGTTGTACTCCCGGTAGAAGGAGTCGCGGCGCTCCCGGGGCCAGTCGTCCGGCGGCGGGGCGACCGCGATGAGCGTCACGCCGCCCGGTGGCGCGAGCGGCCCGGGGGGATCGCAGTAGGCGACGGCCACACCGCGGTGCGACTCCGGCATGGGGATGATCCGGGCCTCGTCCCGCGTGACCGTCACGAGGTCGAGTTCGGCCACCCGGGCGAGCAGGTGCCGGTGCGCCTGCTCGCACAGCGGGCGCAGGGAGTCCGCGTCGGTGGCGGCCTCCTCGGTGAGCCGGTCCAGCACCGCGCGCACCTGGCCGATGTGGGCGGGGCGGCCGTCGTAGGCCGCCGCGACCTCGGCGATCTCCTCTTCCGTGGCGATCAGGTCGCTCTCGGCCCGGGTCAGCAGCGTGTCCGGGGTCAGCTCGGAGTCGAGCGTGTACCACAGCTGCGCGGCGTAGGCGCGGGCGCCGAGCCGCGGGTCGGCGGCGGCCGTCTCCAGACGGTTCTCCAGCCACGAGGCGTGCTCGGCGAGCGCGGCCCGCGCGGTCTCGCGCGCGGCCTCGACCTCGCGCCGCAGCGCCGGCGCGGCTCGCCCGCTCCCGGCGGAGGCGGCCGACTCCAGCAGCGCGTCCAGCTCCGGGCCGAGCAGCGCCGCCGTCCCCCGGGTCTGCCCGACGGCGGTCTCCACGTGCGGGCGCGGCATACCGGGACCGTCGTCCAGCCGGGCGCGCGCGGTGGCGAGGAAGTCCGGAACCGCCCGGCACCGGGCGGCGAGCGCGCGCAGCCGTTCCTCGGCGGGCAGCGTGTCGCGGGCGATGAGCTGGTAGAGCGCGTCGCCGGGGCTGTGCCGCAGCGGGTCCCAGGTATGCTGCCGCAGCTCGCTGAGCCGCCACATGTCGGCGGTGAGCCGGGAGCGCAGCAGTTCGAGGTCCACCCGGTCCGGGAGGGGCAGCAGGGTGTCGTCGATCTCGTCCAGCGCGCCGAGCGCGTCGGCGAGCATGGCGACCCGCCGTCCGTCGGCGTCGGCGGAGTGGTCGGCGAGCCGGTCGGCGAACCGGAGGTCGCCGAGCTCCCCGGCCCACTCGGGGGCGTCGGAGAGCAGCTCCTCCAGGATGCGGTCGCCCACGGCGCGGAACCGGTCGGTCATGGCGTTCGTGCCCGGGCCGGGCTCAGGGATAGTCATCACCCGCCATGGTGCCCGGTTTGCGGCCGAAGGGCACGTGGGAGTCAACCGGTGACCCCGCGTGCTGGATCAACGCGACGTCAAGGCCCCGGTTTCCGCTCGGCGAACGACGTTGTGTC
Organism: Marinitenerispora sediminis; assembly: GCF_003336425.1. GTDB lineage: Bacteria > Actinomycetota > Actinomycetes > Streptosporangiales > Streptosporangiaceae > Marinitenerispora > Marinitenerispora sediminis. Next base: position 14,439 of record NZ_QEIO01000084.1, read on the forward strand.
GATGGTGACATCGAACGGTTCGGGCAAGTGGAGGTCGTCACCGATCCGCACCTTCATTTGGCGGCGGTATACGCCGTCATGCGGTTCCTCGAAGAGAGTGATGGTCTCGTCAAGGGTGTCGATCAACAGATAGAAAGGCACAGCGGCGACGGCGTAGCCATGGAGTTCGCGGACTCGATCATCATGCGCATTGCCCGGCGAGGTGATCTCTGCGGCCAGCACCAGCGACGAGGCGGGGAACAACCATTCATCGTCCGGCACCGCAGCATCATCAACGACCGCCAGGTCAGGGATGTAGCGCTCGTCAGTACCCGGCATATCGAAGGTGACGGTGACGTATGACGCAAGATGGCTCGGCGCCACATCCACCAGCGATCGATACAAGGCCAGCGCGATCCGCGTGTGGCGGTTGACCGGCGTTGGTGAGACGACTATCCGTCCCCTGATGATCTCGACCCGGTAGCCCTTGGGCACATCCAGGTGGTCCGCAACCTGGGCCAGGGTCAGTGCGGCAGGCCGCACCGCGAGCAATGTCGCCTCCTCCTGAGTCCCGTTATCGTCGGTCATGACTCTCATCATGCCCTGCCGCCGTCCGCAGGGAAATGATCAAGATCGGGGGGCTCTGACATGCGTGTTTCCCGAATCGTGGACCTGAGCCACCCGCTCGGCCGCACCACCCAGGTCTACCCCGGTGATCCCGTCCCGGTCCTGACGACCGTCGCGACGGTCGAGCGCGACGGGTACCACGTCACCCACGTGTCGATGAGTTCGCAGAGCGGCACACACGCCGACGCGCCGTACCACTTCTTCTCCGACGGCACGCGGATCGATCGGCTCGACCTGCGGCTGTTCACCGGACCGGCCGTGGTGGTCGACGTGACCGGGCGGCCGGCGCGCTCGGCCATCGGGACGGACGACCTCGCGCCGTACCGGTCCCTGCTGCGGCCGGGGACGATCGTGCTGCTGCACACCGGGTGGTCGGTCTACCACGGCACCGACCACTACTTCGCGCACCCGTACCTCAGCGGCGCGGCGGCGGCCGAACTCGTCGCGGTGGGGATCCGCACCATCGGAATCGACGCGCCGAGCCCGGACCGCACCCCGGCCGCCGGGGAGACGGCCGGCGACTGGCCGGTACACCGGCGGGTGCTCGGCGCGGGCGGCACCCTCATCGAGAACCTGTGCCGGCTCGCGGAGATCGACTTCCCCGACCCGCTGTTCAGCGCCGCGCCGATCGCGCTGGAGGGTGCCGATGGCGCCCCGGTGCGCGCGATGGCATTGCGGGTCGGCTGAGCCCGGACACGGCGGAGCGGGCCGCACCCGGAGGCGCGGCCCGCTCATCGCCCGGCGGCCGGATCGCCGCTACCGGCGCTCGCGCACCGCCGTCACGATCTCGGCCACGGCCTGGTCGATGGGGACGCCGTTGTTCTGCGAACCGTCGCGGTACCGGAAGGACACCGCGTCCTTGCTGACGTCCTCGTCACCGGCCAGCAGCATGTACGGCACCTTGGACTTCTGCGCGTTGCGGATCTTCTTCTGCATCCGGTCGTCGCCGGCGTCGACCTCCACCCGGATGCCCTCGGCGCGCAGCCGGTCGGCCACCCGCTCCAGGTACGGGACGTGCTCGTCGGCGATCGGGATGCCGACGGCCTGGACGGGCGCCAGCCACGCCGGGAAGGCGCCGGCGTAGTGCTCCAGCAGGACGGCGAAGAACCGCTCGATGGAGCCGAACAGCGCGCGGTGGATCATGACCGGCCGCTGCCGGGAACCGTCGGAGGCCTGGTACTCCAGGCCGAACCGCTTGGGCTGCTGGAAGTCGACCTGGATGGTGGACATCTGCCAGGTACGGCCGATGGCGTCCCGGGCCTGCACGGAGATCTTCGGGCCGTAGTAGGCGGCGCCGCCCGGGTCGAGGACGAGTTCGAGGTTCTGCTTCTCGGCGGCCTGCCGCAGCACCTCGGTGGCCTCCTCCCACTCCGCCGGCTCACCGATGAACTTGTCGGAGTCGCCCCGGGTGGACAGCTCCAGGTAGAAGTCACTGAGCCCGTAGTCGCGGAGCAGGTCGAGCACGAAGGTGAGCAGCGCGTCGAGCTCGCCCGGCATCTGCTCCTTGGTGCAGTAGATGTGGGAGTCGTCCTGGGTGAACCCGCGCGCCCGGGTGAGGCCGTGCACGACCCCGGACTTCTCGTAGCGGTACACCGTCCCGAACTCGAACAGCCGCAGCGGCAGCTCGCGGTAGGACCGCCCGCGCGCCCGGAAGACCAGGTTGTGCATCGGGCAGTTCATGGCCTTGAGGTAGTAGTCCGCGCCCTCGAACTCCATGGGCGGGAACATGGAGTCGGCGTAGTGCGGCAGGTGGCCCGAGGTCTCGTACAGCTTGCCCTTGGAGATGTGCGGGGTGTTGACGAACTCATACCCCGCCTCCTCGTGGCGGCGGCGGGAGTAGTCCTCCATGACCCGCCGGATCACGCCGCCCCTGGGGTGGAACACCGCCATGCCGGACCCCAGCTCCTCCGGGAAGGAGAACAGGTCGAGCTCCGCGCCGAGCTTGCGGTGGTCGCGCTTCTCCGCCTCCTCCAGGAAGGTGAGGTAGGACTTCAGCGCGTCCCTGCTCTCCCACGCGGTGCCGTAGATGCGCTGCAGCTGCGGGTTGCGCTCGCTGCCCCGCCAGTAGGCCGCGGCCGAGCGCATCAGCTTGAAGGCCGGGATGACGCGGGTGGTGGGCAGGTGCGGACCGCGGCAGAGGTCCTTCCAGCACAGTTCGCCGGTGCGCGGGTGCAGGTTGTCGTAGATGGTGAGCTGGCCGGCGCCCACCTCCACGGAGGCACCCTCGGCGGCGTCGCCGGCGCCGCCCTTCAGGCCGATCAGCTCCAGCTTGTACGGCTCGTCGGCGAGCTCCTCGCGCGCCGCGGCGTCGCTGACCGCCCGGCGGGAGAACCGCTGCCCCTGCTTGACGATCTCCTGCATCTTCTTCTCGATGCGCTTGAGGTCGTCGGGGGTGAAGGGCTCGGCGACGTCGAAGTCGTAGTAGAAGCCGTTCTCGATGGGCGGGCCGATGCCCAGCCTGGCCTCGGGGAAGAGCTCCTGCACCGCCTGCGCGAGCACGTGCGCGGTGGAGTGCCGCAGGATGGCGCGGCCGTGCTCGGAGTCGACGGCGACGGGCTCGACGGCGTCGCCCTCGGCGAGCTCGTGGTCGAGGTCGCGCGGCTCGCCGTTCACGAGGGCCGCGATGACGGTCCGCCCGTCGGCCTCCAGCGCCGCGCCGGCCGTCGTCCCGGCCGCCACCACACGCTCGGTTCCGGCGAGGGTGATACGCAGCTCAGGTACGGCCGACACGGTGACTCCTTCGAGGTTCTCGGTGCTGACGCGGCACCGGGTGCGTCCGGCGCCGTGGCTGCTGTCGATGCTATCGGCAAACCGCACGGACACGACCGGATCAAGGTCCGCGCTTGACCCGCGACTGACCTCGGGTGATTCTCGGACGACCCACACCAAACCCCACCAGTGATCGGGCCGTTATTGTGGAACACATGTCACCGCGTCCCGCAGCCGACACCGACCGGCCGACACCGGCGATGCCCTCCGGGCGCACCCGGTCCCGCCGCTGGCGGCGCCTGCGCACCCGTGTGCGCGTCTGGCGCATACGCATGCACTCCCACCCGGTCCTGCACTGGACCTGGCGCACGGTCGTCACCGTCGTCGGCGGTGTCAGCCTGATCGCCGGGATCATCATGTGCGTGACGCCGGGTCCGGGTATCGGGGGCATCATCCTGGGCCTCGCCATCCTGGCCACCGAGTACGCGTGGGCGCGCGGCCTGCTGAACCGCGCCCGGAGGTGGGCGCACCAGGCCAAGGACAGCGCGGTGCGGACCCAGCGGCGGCGGCGCGAGCGCCGGGGTCTGCGCCGCCTTCGCTCCCCCGGCTAGCCGTCCCGCCGCGCGTGGGAGGAGTCCCACCGTGCGCGGGGCCGCCGTGGCGCGCGAGCATCCCAGGTGACGACCGGCCGCCTCCGTGGAGAGGTGCGGCCGCGCGGGACCCGGGGAGAGCGCGCGGACGTCCGGCAGGCCGTGACCAGCTCCGCAACGCAGAACGCCGGTCCCGTGGGACCGGCGTTGGGTGTGGTGGGCGATACTGGACTCGAACCAGTGACCTCTTCGGTGTGAACGAAGCGCTCTAGCCGTCTGAGCTAATCGCCCGGGTGTGGCGCCCGCCCCGTGGGGCGAACAAGTAAGACTCTAGCGCATCCGAGAGGGTGCGCGATCCACCTTCACCCCCACACGACCCCCGGTACTGTGATCGACATCACATCCCTGCTTTGACAGCGGACGACCAAAGGTACGTAAAGCGCGAAACCGCCCCAAGCGCCGGCAATATGGACGTTCGCCGCAGCCGCCCGACACCCCGCGCCACCCTTGGGAGTGACCTGGGACACAGATGAGGAGGAAATTACTGGTTTCCGCAGCTCATTACAGTGGCGAGAGGTCGGGGAAGAGGTGGCGACACGCCCCTTCACGGCCCGAGTCAAAAAGATTCACGGTTGCGCGTCATAGATATCGACCGGCCACGTGGGAGCGGGTGAGACAGCAACCCACCCGCACAGCGCGGGGCTGGACGAGAAAAGGTTTGGCGAACATGAACAGTAGCGGCACCACTGCGACCGCCGAGCTCGGCCTTCGGCTCGTCGTGCCCGACCGCACGGCGGTTCCTCTGGTCGCACGGCTCGACTACACGGCCGACGACCCCTACGCCATCAAGGTGGCGTTCCACGTCGGCGAGGACGAGCCCGTCGAGTGGATCTTCGCCCGCGAGCTGCTGACCGTCGGCATCGTGCGATCCGTCGGCGAGGGCGACGTCCGCGTCTGGCCGTCCAAGGAGTCGGGCGAGCGCATGATCAACATCGCGCTGTCCTCGCCCTTCGGACAGGCCCAGTTCGACGCCAGCATCTCGCCGCTGGCGGAGTTCCTGCACCGCACGTACGAGATCGTCCCGGCCGGCGAGGAAGCCGACTTCGTGGACCTCGACGCGGAGATCGAGCAGCACCTCTGCCCCTGACCCACTGACGCGTCAGGGCGGTCGGCGCCCCGCGCACGGTCATCCACCGCTCTCGGGTGATCGCGTGATCCCGTGCGCCCACTATCCCGGACTTCTCTCCGCAGACCCGTCGCCTGGTTTACCCGCCACTATCGGCCGCAAAACACCTACGACGCTGCGATTCGCCGGAATGCCGCGACTCTCCTCAGTCGCGGCATTCCGCGTTTCCACGGCGATCCGGCACGGCCGCGCGGGGCCGCGCCCGCTCCGCCTACGGGTCGAGGTCGGCCGCGCCCCGCTCCGCGAACACCGCCATCGCCTTGCGGGTGACGGGTCCCGGCGCCTCCGGCAGTGCCCGTCCGTCAATGGCCCGGATCGGCTGGACATCGCGCCCGGTGGAGGTCAGGAACGCCTCCGTGACGTCGGGCAGTGCCGACATCGGGAGGTCGGCCTCCTCGCCGCCGCACCACTCCAGGACGAGTTCCCGGGTGATCCCGGCCAGCGGGCCGGCGGACAGCGGCGGCGTGACCAGCCGGCCGCCGGCGACCACGAAGATGTTGCTGCCGGTGCCCTCGCACAGGTTCCCCGCTGTGTTGGCGAAGATCGCCTCACCGCCGCCCCGCCGGCGCGCGTAGTCCAGGGCCAGCACGTTCTCCGCGTACGACGTGGTCTTGAGACCCGCGAGCGCGCCGTTCTCGTTGCGGGTCCACGGCACCACGGTGACGTCCACCGACGCAGCCGGGGTGGGGAACGGCGCGACGGCGACCACGTACGTCAGGTCGCCGCCGGTCCGCTCGGAGCCGAGCGGACCCGGGCCAGCCGTCACGGTGATGCGGACCCGCGCCGGGTCGGCCCCCGCGTTGGCGTCCAGCGCCTGGCGCACCCCGTCGGCGAGGAGGTCGAGGTCGGGGGCGGTCAGCCCCAGCCCCGCGGCCGAGCGCGCCAGGCGGCGCAGGTGCCTCGTGAGGGCGAACGCCTGCCCGCCCACCGCCTTGACCGTCTCGAAGATTCCGTCGCCGACGGTGATCCCGTGGTCCAGCACCGGGACCCTGGCCTCCTCCGCGGCGACCACCCGGCCCGCGCCGTATCCGGCGCCGGCGATCCACACCTGCATGGTGTCCTCACTCCCCCGTTCACTCGCCACCGAAAGGCCTCCGTCCCGTTCCCGCGCCACGGAAGGCGCTTCTCGCCTTCACGCGCCACGGGAGGCGCTTCTCCCGTTCACACGCCACGGGAGGCGCCTCTCCCGTTCACACGCCACGGGAGGCTGCTCCCGTTCACACGCCACGGGAGGCGCTTCTCCCGTTCATGCGCCACGGGAGGCTGCTCCCATCCATTTGGCCGTGGCCTGATCCTGCCACGTCCGGTGGCCCGCGGGTCGGGGTCCCCGAAGAATCGCTTCCGCTGGCTCCCGGCGCGCCCGCGCCCCCTCCGAACTGCGGCGGCGGCATCCCGGTCCGCGCGGGGTGTCGCGCCAGTACGGTTACGGACCAGTACGGTGACCGTCCCGCGCGGTCGCGCGCCCGGCCGCGCGGCGCGCACCGCCCCGGAATCCCATAAGTTACGAATGACTATCATCTGGGCAACACTTGCGGGACACGCCCACCCCAGACATACCGGGCACCCCGCGGCGCCGCAGCGCGGTGTCCAGTTCCCACCCGCTACCGAAACAGATCAAGAGAGCCATGACCCCACGGAGCACCGCCCCTGGCGAACTGAGCTGGCTGCTCGATGACCTCCTCACCCGTGCGGAGGGTACGCACCACGCCATCGTGCTGTCGACGGACGGCCTGCTGATGGCCTCCTCCAGCCGACTCGACCGCGCGGCGGCCGAACACCTCGCGGCCATCGCCTCGGGACTGCACAGCCTGGCCGGCGGCGCCAGCAAGCAGTTCGGCGCCGGCGGCATCCGGCAGAGCATCATCGAAATGGACGAGGCGTTCCTCTTCGTCGCCGCCGCCGGCGAGGGCGCCTGCATGGCCCTCCTCGCCCACTCCGAATGCGACGTCGGCCTCGTCGCCTACGAGATGAACAAGGTCATCCAGCGGGTCGGCCAGTACATGAGCGCACCGCCGCGGCCCGACATGCCCACGACTCCCGCGCACGTCGAACGCTGACCGGCGCCGGGGCGGGAGCGGCGTCCGCCGCCCGGCCGGGGTCGGCCGGGCGGCGCGGGATCTTGCCTGCCAGGGGCTTTCGAGTTTGTACCGCCGCGGGAATCCGCTAGAGTTCATAGCGCAGCGAGGGCAGCCCTCCCGGACCACCGGGAGGCCCGGCACCCGCCGCGCGGACGTGGCTCAGCTGGTAGAGCATCACCTTGCCAAGGTGAGGGTCGCGGGTTCGAATCCCGTCGTCCGCTCGAACAACACCGACCATGAGGATCCATCTCATGGCGCGCGGACGTGGCTCAGCTGGTAGAGCATCACCTTGCCAAGGTGAGGGTCGCGGGTTCGAATCCCGTCGTCCGCTCGGAGAAGCCGCAGGGGTGTCACTCGCGGACCTCAACGGTAACTCGTGGCGGAGTGGCCGAGTGGCTTAGGCAAGGGACTGCAAATCCCTGTACACGGGTTCGATTCCCGTCTCCGCCTCCACAACGGAACGCGGGCGATTAGCTCAGTGGGAGAGCGCTACCTTGACACGGTAGAGGTCACTGGTTCAATCCCAGTATCGCCCACCAACTTCATAGCAGGTCAGAGAGTTCCTCTGCCTCGCTTGTTCGATCGAGATGATCAGGCCCGGATGGGAGATATCCGGGAGATCGCCTTCTCAGCGGGCTCCTCCGGGAGCCCGTTTCTCATGGTCGCGCTGTCTTCCTCCAGCAGCGGAACCGCGGCCAACAGCCGTTCCCGGTCCCGTTCCGAGACCGTCCACGCCGTCCCACCCGAGGGTTTCGAGCACACTCCGTATCCGCTGCCGCATGGCCGGGGTGACGTGCTCGTAGCCGTCGGCCGTCCCCGGCACCCCGCGTCCCGACCGGGCCGCCCGCGCGATCTCAGCGGACGCCCTCCTGGGCGCGCGGGGTGTGCTGGCTGTGCCGCCCCTCGTTGAACGTGAAGTGCGGGACCGGCCACCGGAACACGTTGGAGAAAACGCCCCGCACACGCGGGCGGCGCGGAGTACGGCCACCGCGACCACTTCGGCACGAGGCTCCGGTCCGGCAGGGGCGGGACACGGTCGGAACGGGCGCGAGGCCTGATCCACTCCAGGTCGATCACCTGGTCTCAGCCCACGGGTCATGCCGCCAGCCGGCGGGGGCTACCTCACCACGGGAGCCGGGCTGGCCGGATACGGCCCCTCTTGAGCGTCATGACATGTGATGAGATGAATTCGGCGGCTTCTCAGGCAGGACGAGGCGCTGGAGGCGTCATGATCGACCTGGGCAGGTACGGCACGGCGTTCGTCGACAACCCCTATCCCGTCTACGCCGAACTGCGGGAACGCGGACCGGCGCACCACGTCCGGCTGCCCACCGGGCAGGAGGTGTGGCTCGTCGTCGGCTACGAGGAGGCACGGGCGGCGCTGGCCGACCCCCGCCTCACCAAGGACTGGCGCCGGGCGGCCGGGCTGGGCAGCGACGTCGAAGGGCCCCTGGGCATCCACATGCTCACCGCCGATCCGCCGCAGCACACCCGGCTGCGCCGGCTGGTGGCGCGGGAGTTCACCCCGCGCCGGATCGAGGCCCTGCGCCCCCGGGTGCACCGCATCACCGAGGAGCTGCTGGACGCCTTCCCCGCCTCCGGCCGCGTCGACCTGGTGGACGCCTTCGCCTTCCCGCTGCCGATCACCGTCATCTGCGACCTGCTCGGGGTGCCGTTCCTGGACCGCTCCTCCTTCCGGGCCTGGACCCAGGAGCTGCTCGCCCCGACCGACGGGGAGCGGTCGCGCGAGCGGACGCTTCCCCTCATGCGCGACTACCTAACCGACCTGATCGCCCGGAAGCGCACCGAACCCGGCGACGACCTGTTCAGCGCCCTCATCCGCACGACCGACGAGGACGGCGACCGCCTCTCGGCCGGCGAACTGCGCGCGATGGCCTTCCTCCTGCTCGTCGCCGGCCACGAGACCACCGTCAACCTCATCGCCAACGGAATCCTCGCGCTGCTCACCCACCCCGAGCAGATGGCGGCGCTGGTCGCTGACTGGTCCCTGCTGGACGGCGCGGTGGAGGAGATGCTGCGCTACGACGGACCCGTGGAGCACGCCACGTCCCGCTTCACGCTCGAACCCGTTCAGGTCGGCGACCAGGTGATTCCCGGCGGCGGCGCCCCCGTGCTGGTCGTGCTCGCCGCCGCCGACCGGGACCCGGCCCGCTTCCCCGGCGCCGACGCCTTCGACATCCGCCGGCCGGCCGGCGGGCACCTCGCGTTCGGCCACGGCATCCACTTCTGCCTGGGCGCGCCCCTGGCCCGCATGGAGGGGCGGATCGCCGTGCGCGCGCTGCTGGAGCGCCACCCCGACCTGGCCTTGGACGTCCACCCGACCGCCCTCGCCTGGCGGCGCGGACTGGTCCGGAGCATGAGCGAGCTCCCGGTGCGCCTCGGCCCGGCGCGGGTGGCCGCCGCTCCTTCGGCCGGCTAGCGCGGGTGTCAGCCGCGTGGCAGCACCAGCCCCAGGACGGAGTCCAGCCGCGCCCAGTCGCTGGTCACCATGGTCGCGTTGGCCGCGGCCAGCCGCTCGACCCGCTCGGTGGCCTCCTGCTCGCCAGGTGAGACCGGGTCGATCGCCGGCGGCACCGCGTGCGCCGAGGTCATGACGAGCAGGTAGTTGCCGGCCGCGTACCAGGACGTGTCGATGCCGCCGCCCGCCAGGTAGGTCGCGGCGCTGCCGTCGAAGACCACGAACCACGGCCGGATGCTCTCGTCCGGGTAGCGCTCCCGGGGGTCCCCGGCCTGGGCGCCGAGTACGGCGGGGAAGGCCGCCGCCCGGTCGAGGCCGCCGGCGGCGGCCAGGTCGCGCAGGTGGCGGCCGTACTCCTCGTCGGTCCAGAGGTCGTCGAACGGGTTGCCCTGCTCGAAGGTGCCGGGGATGAGTTCGATGAGGAAGCGTCCGGCGAGGGCGCCGCGGTCGGCCCAGTCTCCGGCGGCGGCCGCGGCGTCCAGCGTGGCATGGCCGCCGAGCAGGTCGGCCGGGCGGTACACGGCGTCGCCGAGCGTGTCGCCGACCAGCGCGTCGAACTCGGCGGGGCCGAGGCCGCCCGCGGCGTGGAAGCCGTCCTTCATCTCGATCTTCAGCACGATCGGCCGGTGGTCCGGGTTGGCGTCGTGCCAGGTGCGGATGTCGGTGAGGCAGGCGCGGAGGTCCTTGTTGACGCCGCCCTCGCGCAGCCGGCCGGGCTCGGTCGCGCCGGCGCAGTTGTTGCTCTGCCCGACCAGCTCGTGGTTGACCCGCCAGCGTCCGACGAGTTCGTCGGTCCAGACGTCGATCTCCAGCAGCCCCGCGCCCGAGTCCAGCGCGTCGGCGAAATAGGGGAACATGGAGCGCTCGTAGGCGTTGTGCAGGCCGACCGAGGTGGTGGCCGTCAGCGGGGCGGCCTCGGCGTGGGCGGGGGGAGCCGCGGCCAGCAGCAGGCTGGCGGCGACGGCGCCGCCGAGCAGCGGGGCGGCGGAGCGCGAACGGGGCACGGGGGATCTCCTTGGGGC
>NZ_QEIO01000085.1 GCF_003336425.1 Marinitenerispora sediminis
GCCCGACCCGCCGTCCACGCCTCCCCGCGCACGAAAGGCCAGACATGACCGACCGCGACGAGCTCCGCATCGCCCTGATCGGAGCGGGCCGGATGGGCGCCGACCACGCGCGCCGCATCAGCGGGCGCATCAGCGGCGCCCGGCTCGCCCACGTCAGCGACCTCTCCCTGGACAACGCCAAGCGCGCCGCCGCCGGGGCCGACTGCGCCGTCGGCGACGACCCGCTGGCCGCCGTCCACGACCCCGGCGTCGACGCCGTGCTGCTCGCCACCCCCGGCCCGGCGCACGAGGAGCTCCTCCTGGCCTGCCTGGAGCGCGGCCTCCCCGTGCTCTGCGAGAAGCCGCTCACCCCCGACTCCGACTCCGCGCTGCGCGTGGTCCGGGCCGAGGCGGCGCTCGGCCGGCGCACCATCCAGGTCGGCTTCATGCGGCGCTTCGACCCCGAGTACGTCCACCTCAAGGCCCTGCTCGACGCCCGCGAACTCGGCGCGCCCCTCACCCTGCACTGCGCGCACCGCAACGCCTCCTCGCCGCCCGGATTCAGCGACGACATGATGATCACCGACTCGGTGGTGCACGAGGCGGACACCGCGCGCTGGCTGCTCGGCGAGGAGATCACCGAGGTGTCGGTGCTCCGCCCGCGCCGCAGCGCACTGGCCCCCGAGGGCCTGGCCGACCCGCAGCTCGTCCTTATGCGCACCGCCAGCGGCACGATCGTCGACGTCGAGATCTTCGTCAACTGCGGATTCGGCTACCAGGTCCGCTGCGAGGCGGTCTGCGAGCGCGGGACCGCGCTGGTCGGCGCCGACCACGGCGTGCTTCGCCACACGGCCGGCACCTGGGGCGGCACCGTCGCCGCGGACTTCCGGGACCGCTTCGAACGCGCCTACGACGACGAGGTGCGGCGGTGGGTCGCCGCCGCCCGCGACGGCGGCATCGACGGCCCCGACGCCTGGGACGGCTACGCCGCGGCCGCCGTCACGGAGGCCGGCGTGCGGGCCCAGGCCACCGGCGGCTGGGCGGAGGTCCGGCTCGCCGAACGCCCACCGCTGTACCGCTGACCTCGCCCGCCTTTCGCGGCCCGCTCCCGCGGCCGCCGGCGGCGGCGCGGGGCACAGATCCCCCGAGCACCGCCTTCGGCCCGCACACGGGGAGGCTCGCCGCGCAGCCGGAGCGGCCGGCCCGGAGCGCCCAACCCCGCGGGCGGCGGGGCGAACCGTCACCCGCTACGAACACGCCGACGCGCCCGACGATTGGCCTCTCCTCGCGCGGGGGCGGGGCGGGCCACGGCTGCCCACCGGGTGCGAAGCGGCCGCGGTCACGCGTCGGCGGCCACGGGAGACCACTCGATCCCGGTCGCCCCCACCTCGGCGGAGCGCATCAGCGGAGGGATGAGCGTACGCGCGGGCCCGCGCCGGTAGAGGGCCGCCGGCCGCCCCGTATCGGAAACGCGCCGACCACCGGTCGCCTCGAGAAAGCCTTCGGCCCGGGTCACCTTGCGCCGGAAGTTACTCGGGTCGAGCGGCACCCCCCAGACGACCTCGTACACATGGCGCAGGTCGCTGACCGTGAACGGCTCCGGGCAGAACGCCGTCGCCACCGTCGTGTACTCCAACCGGGACCGCGTCTGCTCCAGGGCGTCGCGGAGGATCACTTCATGGTCGAAGGCGAGCCCCGGAGTGTCCGCCAAGGCCTTGTCGACCGGCACCCAGTGCGCCCGCCGGGCGTCCGTACCGGCGACCGGCACCGGAAGATCGGGCACCAGCGCGAGATAGGCCACGGTGACGTAACGCCCCCGAGGATCTCGATCGGGGTCACCGTACGTGCGCATCTGTTCGAGGTGAGAATGCAGACCGTCGATCCCGGTCTCCTCCCTCAGCTCACGCCGAGCGGCACCGTCCAACGCTTCGCTTCCTCGGATGTGTCCCCCTGGTAGTGCTCGCCGTCCGATGTAGGGCTCCTTACCTCTCTCGATCAGCAGCACGTGCAGGTGGTCGTCACGGATGGTGAAGATCGCCAGGTCCACCGTCACCCAGGCCTGTCTACGCTCATTGCTTCCCTCGGGTTCGTCGCCCACCAGACCCCCTAAAGGTCAACTTGACTTTAACTCATGCCGGAATTTAAGGTCACTTCGACTCTAAGTCCAGAGAGGCGGGCCGATGAGTACCACCCATGTCGCACCGGAGCGACACTCCCCCGACCGTTCCGAGCCGGACACCGTGGTCACACGGAACCTGTGCACCGGCGCCTACCTCAACCGCGACTTCCGCAACATGATCATCCGCAAGGTACACAACGACCCCTACCACCGCGTCGCGCCTTCGTACGGGTTCGACCTGGTGCCGGTCATGCGCAGCGCCTGGGTCGCCCTCCTGCTGGAGGTGGCCCTGCACACCACGATCGCCGCCAGTGTCGCCCTGCCCGCGCTCCTCGACCGGCCCACAGCGGCCCTGCTGGTCACCTGCCTGTTCGTTCTGCTGTGGCTCATGGGCCATGTGCCGCGCATCCTCATCGAGATGGCCCGTCTCAATGCGGAACTCACTGAGGAGGAGTGGCGGGAACCACGCAAACGCGCTACGCAGCGCTGGACGAACCGCCACGGGCGGCTCCGCGTTCTTCGACGCCAACTCCAGGCTGCCCTGCCGACCACACTCGCGATCGCTCTCGTCACCGTGGCGCTCGGCAACTCCTCCGACGAGGATCTTGCGCTCGCCCTCATGACGCTGACGAGCGCGGGGCTCGTGGCGGCGGCGCTAGGCGCGGTCCGCCACCACCGACTGAGCCACGTGCGTCGCGCTTTGGTGCTCCGCCCCGGCAGGCTCACCCCGCGGGAGGATGTGGTGGCGAGCCAGCAGTCGCACACCTACGTGGTCTACCGACGCCCCGAACACAAGGACGAGGAGGACGACGATCCGCTACGCGCCGGAATCTACGGAAAAGAGTCACCCTTCGTCGGCAGCGGGAAACTCATTCACTACTGGAACCCGCCGATGACGGTTCAGATGCTGCGGCCGCGCACCGGTGACACGGACGCGACCCTGAGTCAATTGGAATACTCGACGCCGCCGTTCGAGGCGCACGAGCTCGTCCACCATCTCACCTCCTCACTCCGGCAGCTCCAACACGACGAGGAGCACGTCCGCCTGAAGGTGGATGTCCGCGACCGCGTCTACATCGCGGAAACGGACGCCGTCATGGAGGGAGCTATCCCGCACGAAGAGCCCTCCACGAGTGAACTGCTGCACATCATCAACACACCGCTGGGAACGAGATACCACTTCGTGGAAGCGTGTGTCTCATCCCACGGCGGCGAACTCGTCACTACCGTTCTTTTCCGGGTCAGCGTCACGGGCCGCACACTGAGTCTGGACCTGTTCTGCTCGGCGCTGACCCGGACGCCGGAGCGGTTCTTGAGCGTCAAGAACCATGTCCGGCCGCGCACATGGGCGCTTCTGGCCGCTGGAGCACGCGGCCTTCGGGACCTCCAGACGGAGATCCCGCAAATCTGGCGGCTGCTGGAGCTCCCCGCGATGCTCGCCGGATGGTTGTGGGCGCAGAAGTATTGGCAAATAGCGCCCTACTGGGCGATCCGCACCGCACCCCGGGTCTGTGTCCGGGAGAAGTTCACCCAGGAGTGGGACGACGTACAGCTCGACAAACTCCTCATCCTTGACCACATGAAGATCATCGAGGAGCGACTCCTCAAAGCCACGAAAGATTTCCTCGACGCGCGGAAGGTGGACACTTCGCAGTTCGAGAAGCGCATGCTCCAGATCATCAACAGCGAGTTCGCCAACATCGGCGGCAATGCCCAGTTCGTCAACTCCTCCGTCGGGCGTGGATCCCAGACGAACAACTCTGTCCAACTTCAGAACACCGCTTCCGAGAACGGGTAGTCGAAAAGGTCCCGATGATTCATTTTCAGGATTTCGGCAGTCGCTTCGTCAACACGGGGAACGCGCAGTTCACCAACTCAGCCGTGGGTACGGGATCGACGGTCAACAACGTCATGTCCGCTGCCCCCTTCCGGGCCTCTCAGGAGAACGAGCATTCCAACCACGGGAACGCGTACGACGTTGGAGTCGTCACCATCCTCCCCGAAGAGACACGAGCGGTCCGTGACGCCCTACTCCTCGAGCAACGCAAGGTCGACCGCCTGTTCTTCTACCAGGGAACCGTGGACGTGGGCGGGAGCCAGGTCAGGGTCGTAGCTGTCCAGACCCACGGCCAGGGGCAGCGTTCGGCCATGGCCGCATGCGAGAACCTGCGGCGCCGGTTCGCGCCATCGACATTGGCCCTGGTGGGTGTAGGCGGCGGCATCTCTCCTGAGCAGGCTGCTATCGGAGACGTCGTCGTCGCCACCCGAGTCGTGTACTACGACCGGCGCAAAGAGAACCCCGGCATAACCCAGCGCCGCGGAGAGGAACGGGAATCCCCGGCTGAGATCGGGCACGCGGTCAACGCGTTCTTCAGCAACCACGGAGCTCCGGCCCGTCTCTCCTCGGTGTGTTCCGGCGGTGAGAGCCGGCCCTTCAAAGCGGTACCTGGGCTCGTCGCCTCTGGAGAGGCGGTGATCGCCGACCGCGACAGCGAGATCCGGTCCTTCCTGCACCGTTACAACGACAAAATCCTCGCCGTCGACATGGAAGCCGGCGGACTCAGCCAGTTCTGGCAGGAGAACTCGGTGAACTCTGAGCCCAACCCTGGTTGGGTGGTGATCCGCGGAATCTCGGACCACGCAGACGAGGAAAAAGGCCACGCCCACCACACGCTGGCCGCGAACAACGCCGCCGCCGTGCTGAGGGCGCTCATCCCCTACCTGCACTGACCAGGCAGACGTCCGTGCACCGACACGACCGTTCCGACGGTTCGAGAGGGACTCTTCCGATGGCGTCATTTCTGAGCGATGTACTGAGCTCCCTCGCGGCGAGCGGAGTGGTCGTGTTCCTGGGGTGGGCGATGTCCAGCCGCCTGCGGCGGTGGCTCGTCCGACTGCTGTCCCTCCTGACCGGGACCGGCGTTCTGCGTACGTACCAGCGGCAGCTGGACGCCGAAGACGACCTGTCCCGGGACATCGCCCGAGCACGTTGGCTGAAAGTCCTCACCGGCCGGGGGAACGCGCTGACGCGGGACGCGTTCGCGCCGGTCTGGTCGCGGTCGGCCTCACGTGTGGAGTCCGCCTGGATCCTGCTGCCCGACCCCGAGCGAGGGCCGGATTCCTGGTTGGGCCAGCGAGAAGACGACGTGCGGCGGTTCGATCCCGGTTTCACGCCCGGGCTCCTCGCGGAGCAGGTCAGGGCGAACTCGGCCTACCTCGGCGAAGTCGCCCGCACGAGGGCCGGCGTCGAACTCCGCTACTACGACCTGCCCAACATCTACCGGGTCGTCGCCACGGACCGGGCCGCCTACATCACCTTCTACGAGAGCACGGCGCACGGGAGGCACTCGCCGTGCGTCTACGCCCAGCGTCCCGGGCCGCTGTACGACGCCGCGCTGCGGATGGTCTCCGCCGCGTGGCGCGGCAGTCGCCCGGCGGTGGGAGCGCGGGCCGCTGGTCCCCGTCCGCTCTCGGAAGGGGGCGGCTCGCTCCCCGGGTGAAGGTCCCAGGCGTATGCCGCCCGGGGCGCGCGGCGCGGGCGGGGCGGCCTGCGGCGGGCCGGCCGCCCCTCGCCGCGCGGCCGGTCACCGCGTGCGGGTGCCGAGCGCACCGGCCAGCGCCCGGCGCGGGTCGGTGTCGGGGGACAGGAACGGGTAGTCGGTGTAGCCGGCGGCGCCGTGGGTGTAGAGGTGGGCGGGGTCAACGGGAGTGAGGGCCGCGTCCCGGGCGAAGCGGGCCGGGAGGTCGGGGTTGGCGATGAAGGCCCGGCCGTAGGAGACGAGGTCCGCGCGGCCGGAGGCGAGGACCGCCTCTCCGGCCTCCCGTGTCGTGGGGGCGCGGTTCTCGCCGACGTTGGCGACGAGGGTGCCGTGCCAGCGGGAGCGCAGGTCGGCCAGGGCGGGGTAGCGGTCGTCGTCGGTCAGGTGCAGGTAGGCCAGACCGAGCCCGTCCAACGCGTCCACCAGCGCCCGGTACACCGGCGCCGGATCGGCCTCGGACATACCGAACTGCGGGTTGCCCGGGGACAGCCGCAGCGCCGTGCGCCCGGGGCCGACCGCCCGCGCCACCGCGGTGACGACCTCGACCGCGAACCGGATGCGGTTCTCCACCGAGCCGGGGCCGTACTCGTCGTCGCGCAGGTTGGTGTTGTCCGCGAGGAACTGGTGGATGAGGTAGCTGTTCGCGCCGTGCAGCTCGATCCCGTCGAAGCCCGCGGCGACGGCGTTGCGGGCCGCGGCGGCGTGGTCGAGCACGGCCTGGCGCACCTCCTCGCGCGTCATCGCGCGCGGCAGCACCGCGTCCGCCTTCCCGCCGTCCCGCACGTGGACCGGCCCCGGAGCCGGGACGGCCGACGGGCCGGCGGGGAGGTCGCCGCTCAGCCGGGCCAGCGGGTGGCCCTTCCGGCCGCCGTGCATGAGCTGCGCGAAGATCCGGCCGCCGGCCGCGTGCACCGCGTCGGTGACGGCCCGCCACCCGCGGACGTGTTCCGCGGTCTCCAGCCCCGGCAGCCGCCAGTCCGACTGGCCGCGCCGGCTGGGCCAGATGCCCTCGGTCACGATGAGGCCGGCGGCGGCGCGCTGCGCGTAGTGGTCGGCGACCACCGGCAGCGGGGTGCCGTCCTCCGCGGCCCGGTGGCGGCTCATCGGAGCCATGACGATGCGGTTGGGGAGGTGCAGGGCTCCCAGCTCGTAGGGGGTGAGCAGTGCGCTGTTCGACATGGCGGTACGGTAGGACCTCACACCAATGTCAGGTTCAACCCCCGAGCCGGAGAGCGAGGCGCCCCGTGCGGATCGGAGAACTCGCGCGACGTACCGGAGTCAGCGAGCGCTCGCTGCGCTACTACGAGCAGCAGGGCATGCTCGCCCCCGACCGTACCCCGGGCGGTCACCGCGACTACCCCGAGAGCGCCGTCGACCGCGTCATCCGCATCCAGGAGCTGTTCGCCGCCGGGCTGTGCAGCGCCAAGATCGTCGAGCTGCTGCCCTGCATGCGCGACGCCGACGGGGGCCCGGCCGCGACCGCCACGCCGCGGCTGGTCGCCGACCTCACCGCCGAGCGCGAGCGCATCGACCGGATGATCGCCGACCTCGTCCGCTCCCGGGACGTGCTCGACGAGGTCATCAGCACGGCGGCGGGGACCTGACGGCCCCGGGCCGCCTCCCGGTCCGCCGGCGCGCAGGTTTCGCTTCCGCCCCGCGCGGCTACATCCCGGGCTGGCGCCCGGCCGCGGCCGGGCGCCAGCCCGCCTGTCCAACAGCAATGGAGCACCCGTGACAGCAACCGCGCCCCTCGACCTGAGCTCGGTCATCGCCGGGAAGCCGCTGCCGGCCGCCGAGCGGCCGTACTCCTCCACCAACCCCGCCCGCACCGCCGACGTCGTCGCGCGGGTCAGCCTCGCCGAGCCCGCCGACCTCGTCGCCGCCTGCCGCGCCGCCCGGGCCGCGCAGACCGGCTGGGCGCGGGTCCCCGCGCCGATCCGCGGCCAGGTCGTCGCCAACATCGGCGAACTGGTGGCCGCCAACAAGGAGGCCCTCGCGCGCTCCGTCACCCGCGACATCGGCAAGCCCCTCGCCGAGGCGCGCGGGGAGGTGCAGGAGATCATCGACACCTGCGAGTTCTTCCGCGGTGAGGGGCGCCGCCTCTACGGCCAGACGGTCCCCTCCGAGATGCCCGACAAGCAGCTCTACACCTTCCGCAACCCCGTCGGCGTGGCCGCGGTCATCACCGCGGGGAACTTCCCCGTGGCCGTCCCCGCGTGGTACATCGTCCCCGCCCTCCTCGCCGGCAACGCCGTCGTGTGGAAGCCCGCCGAGTACGCCGCCGCCTGCGCCTGGGACCTCTACCAGCTGTTCGTCCGCGCCGGCATCCCGCACGGGGTCCTCAACCTCGTCTACGCCGGCGGCGAGGACACGTTCACGGGACTGGAGGGCGCCCTCACCGAGGGCCTGGTGGACAAGGTGGGCTTCACCGGCTCCAGCGCCGTCGGCGCCCGGATCGGCGAGCTGTGCGGACGGCACCTGCAGACGCCCTGCCTCGAACTCGGCGGCAAGAACCCCATGGTGGTCACCGAGGACGCCGACCTCGACCTCGCCGTCGAGGGCGCCTTGTTCTCCGGCTTCGGGACCGCGGGGCAGCGCTGCACCTCGCTCGGCACCGCGATCGTGCACGAGTCCGTGCACGACCGGTTCGTGGACCGGCTCGCCGAGGCCACCGCCGCCGCCCCCATCGGCGACCCCACCGCGGACGTGCTCTACGGCCCGATGATCAGCGAGCGCTTCGCCGAGCGCTACGAGGGCTACCTCGGCTGGATCCGGGACCACCACCGCGTCCTCGGCTCGACCGCCACCGGACGGGTGAGCGCGGCCGCGCCGCGCGGCGGATTCGTCGGCGACCCCGACGCCGGCCTCTTCTACCACCCCGTCATCCTCGACAACGTCCGCCCCACCGACAGGGTCTTCACCGAGGAGACCTTCGGCCCCGTCGTCGGCGTCACCTCCTACCGGACCCTCGACGAGGCCGTCGAGCTCGCCAACCTGCCCGGATACGGGCTGTCCAGCGCCATCTACACCCGCGACCCGGCGAAGGTCTACGCGTTCCGCGCGGGCATCGGCGCCGGGATGGTCAGCGTGAACAACTCCACGTCCGGCGCCGAGGCCCACCTCCCCTTCGGCGGCAACGGCCGCTCCGGCAACGGCGGCCGGCTCTCGGGGATCTGGGTCCTCGACCAGTTCACCCGCTGGCAGTCGGTGAACTGGGACTACTCCGGCCGGCTGCAGAAGGCGCAGATGGACGTCCTCGCCGTCGACGCCGACCTCGGCTTCCGCCTCGGCTGACGGCCGCCTCCCGGCACGCCGGCCCCCGCCGCCCGGAGGGCGCCGACGGGCCGGTGCGACCAGATACGGTTGCCGCATCCCCCGGTAGCCGTGAGAGGACGACGTGAGCAGACCCACCCGGACCGCCGAAGAGGCCCGCGCCGACCTGGAGACGCCGCAGGCGCTGCTGCGCCGGTCCGGGTTCGCCGCCGCCCTCCCGCTGTTCGCGGCGGACCTCGACGACGCCGCGGACCTCGACGGGGCCCGGCGGCTCGTCACCTCCCACGGCCGGCGCCTGTGGGCCGAGGCCGTCCGCGGCTCCCCCGCCACCGCCGACGACCGCCCGCTCTACTGGGCGCGCCTCACCCTCACCGCCAGGCTGCGCTCCTGGCGGCCGGGCTTCCCGCTGTCCGAGGCCGACCGCGCCGACCTGCTCTCCCGGCTGGAACACGCCTCGCGCGGCCACGACGCCCTCGTCTTCCCACCCGACGACGGCCTGCTCCGGGTCATCGTCACCGGCTTCGACCCGTTCGGCCTGGACGACGACATCCGGCGCTCCAACCCCTCCGGGGTCGCCGCCATCACCCTCGACGGCGCCGCCCTGACCGTGCACGGCCGCCGGGCGGTGGTCCGCACCGCCCTGTTCCCCGTGCGCTGGCGCGACTTCACCGAGGGCATCGTGGAGCGGGCGCTGCTGCCCCACTACACGGCGGACAGCGGAGCGGCCGACGCGGTGATCACCGTCAGCCAGGGCCGCCCCGGGTGGTTCGACCTGGAGGTGTACAACGGCGCCCGGCGCGGCGGCGGGGCCGACAACGACGGCCGCACCGCCGAGGGTCCGATCCCCCTCCCGCCGCAGGTGCCGGTGCCGCACCCCCGGCCGCAATGGACCACGACCAGCCTGCCCTGCGCCCGTATCGCCGCCGCCGACACCGGACACCACCCCGTGCGCGGCAACACCGAGGTCACCGAGATCCCCGCCGGGGGCGGCCAGCCCGTGGTCCGCCCCGGCGGCCCCACACCGGGCTCCACGGCCGTGGCCGGGGGCGGCGGTGACTACCTGTCCAACGAGATCGCCTACCGCAACACCCTGCTGCGCGACGCCACCGGCCGCCCGGTCGCGGCGGGCCACGTCCACACGCCCGTGCTCGCCTTCGCGCCCGACAACGAGGAGGGGGTCACCGACCCCGTGTTCGAGGCGGGCCGGGCGGCGATCGTCGCCCAGACCCGGAGCATCGTGGCGGCGGCCCTGGAGTACGGGGCGGCGCGCGGGGAGTAGCCGCCCAGCCACTCGCCGTCCCGGCGCCCGCGGCCAGGCCCGTCGCGCGTGCGAGGGCCGCGGCGGCGGGCGCCGCGAGCTGGCGGCGGGCGCCCGCCGGCGTCCCCTCAGCGGTGCCTCGGTTGCCTGGGGCACGCGGACGGTTCGCGGGTTCCCGCGCCCGGAGACGGGGCCGCGGGGCCGGTCGCCCGTCCGCCGGACCGCCGGACTGGCCCGCTGGTCCGGAGCGCCGGCAGGGGGCGGCGGCGGACCCGGGCCGGCACCGCGCCGACGCTCCGTCGACCGGCCGGGCCCCGGGGCCGGCACGGCGCGGGCGCGGTGTCCCGCCAGGGAAGCGTGCCGGCGCTCCGGCGCCGCCTCGCCAACGGTAAGCGCACGGCGGGGCACCGGTAACCGCGCCGCTGCGCACTTCGGAGAGCGCCGAAAGACCGAGGTCACGGCCGCCCGGGACGGCGGTACGGCGGCCCGCTCCGTTGCGGGAGTGACGGCTGTGCGAGACTCCCGCCATGTCTGACAGACCCCCACTCGTCATTCAGCTCGCCGAACGCCCCGACCTCTTCCCGCGGTTCCACGAACTCGCCAGTGTGTGGGCACCCTTCATGGGCGGCGACCCCGTTGTGCAGACCTTCCGCGAGCACATGGAGGTGTTCAGCAAGTACCTGCTGGTCGCGTTCGACCCGGACGAGCCGGACCGGCTGGTCGCCCGTGCGACGAGCATCCCGTTCCGGCTGGCGCGCGGCGGCGACGCCCCGGAGGCGCTGCCGGACGCCGGCTGGGACCAGGTGGTGCGCTGGGCGGCCGCGGACCTGCGGGCCGGCGTCGAGCCTGACACCGTCTCCGCGCTGGAGATCGCGGTCGCCCCGGACTACCTCGGGCGCGGGATGTCGCCGCACATGGTGAGGGCGCTGCGGGAGAACACCCGCCGGCTCGGCTTCGACACGCTGGTCGCGCCCGTGCGTCCCAACGGCAAGCACCTGCACCCCCGGGTTCCGATGTCGGAGTACGCGTACTGGACGCGTGACGACGGCCTGCCGCACGATCCCTGGATGCGGGTGCACGCCCGGCTGGGCGCGACGGTCGAGGGCGTCTGCCCGCTGTCGATGACCGTGCCGGGCACGCTCGACCAGTGGCGCACCTGGACGGGGCTGCCATTCGACAGGTCCGGACCGGTGGAGGTCCCGGGCGCGCTGGTGCCGGTCGACGTCACCATCGAGCACGACCACGCCGTGTACGTGGAGCCCAACGTGTGGATGCGCCACAAGCTGTAGCCTGCGGTGCGGTCCGGGCGGCTTCCGGGCCCCCGGACCGCACCGACCGCGCGCCGCGGTCCGCCTCCGGGCGGCGCCGCGCCGCCGGACACCTCGGCCATGCTCGGCCGCATCGGCCCGGGCAGCACCACGGCGACTCCCCGCCTCGGTGGCTCGCGCCGGCCGCGCGCCATGGACGTCCGCGCGGCCGCGCTGGCGGCCGCGCCCGCCGCTTGGCCTCCCACCCCGCGGGGCGGAGTCCCCGCGCGGCCCCGGTCGCCGGCGCGGCCGGGCGCGGATAGCTGGTCTGTCCAGGCGGCCCCGGCGGCCGGGGGAAGACGCGGTGGGCCGCGGCGGCGGATCCGGCTCGCCGGGGCTGCGCGAGGCGGTGGCGGCCGCCGCGGGAGTCCGGCCAGCGGCCCACATCGACGTGCCGCCTCCGCACCCGCTCCTGGCGCGACGCCCGCAGTCCGGCCCGGCCGCGGTTGCCGGTTCGGTAGCCGCCTCCCGCCGCGGCGCGGCCGGCCCCGCGCCGGTGTGCAACCGCCCCACGGGCTCACGAGCACGCGGCCTTCCCCGAAGCACCGCGCAGGCGGAGGGGACACCGGCTGGCGCGACCAGCCCGGGGAGACGCGGCGCTGCCCGTCCCGCCGTGGACGGGCCCCTCCGGGCCGGTGGTCCGCAGGCGCTCCCGCCCTCTGCCCGCCAGCAGCTCCGCGACGGGTCCGGCCCCCTGGACGGCGACGCGGTACCCGGATCCGCGCCTCCCCGAGCCCCCGGGGCCGGGCGGTGCGGGCGGGGAGCCGGGCCCCTTCCGCAGAGTCCGCCGCGGCCGGAGACCGCCAGAGACCGCCGAGCGCCATCCCTTTCACAGAGTGTGATGAATTGTCACGATTTCCGGGACAGTGCGGCGACCTGACCGGTAGAGTCGCCGTGACATGCCTCCCGCGCGAGGGATGCCGCGCCCCGCCATGCCCCCCGACCGACACGGACGGTGTCGGCGGCGCCACCGGCCCGCCGGCTCCGGCCGCTCCCCCGCCGTCTCCTGGCCGCCTTCGGGGCGGCCGCTCCCCCAGGAGGTCTCCCATGATGGGTTCGTCGCACGCCGCCTCCGGTGCCCTGGCCGGGGCCGGCGCGGCGGCGCTGCTCGCCCCCGTCCTGAGCGGCGGCGGGCTGTTCGACCTCGCGGCCGGCGTCCTGGTGGGCGCCGGCGCGGCGCTGCTGCCGGACCTGGACCACCCGGGGAGCACCGCCACCCGGTCGCAGGGGCCGCTGACGCGCCTGGCGCACGCCGGTGTCGCCCGGATGTCGCGTGCCGTTTTCCTCGCGACCCGGACCAGCCGCGACCAGGGCGGCCGCGACCGCGACGGCGTGCACCGGCACCTGTCGCACACCCCTGTCGCGGCGCTCGGAGCGGGGCTGGTGGTCGCGCTGGCCGGCCTGTGGTGGCCGCTGCTCGCCGTCGCACTGTGGTTCACGGCGAGCCTCGGCCTGCGCGGGCTGGGGCAGTGCCTGCGCCGAGGCGAGGCGCGCCGGACGCTGCGCTCGTGGCCGGCGGTCTCCGCCCTGGCCGCCGGAGCCGCCGGCCTGCTGGTGTGGGGCGGGGTGTCGGCGCCGTTCGCCGGCGCGCTCGTCGCCGTCGGGATGTTCGTGCACTCGCTGGGCGACGCGCTCACCCGCTCCGGGGTCCCGCTGCTGTGGCCGCTGGTCTACCGGGGCCGGCGGTGGTGGATGGTCCGGGCCCCGCTGACGTTCTCGACCGGTGACGGCTGGCAGGAGACCGCCGTCCGCTGGCTGTGCCTCGCGGGCACAGTTCCGGTGGTGGCGCTGGCGGTGTGAGCGCACACGGCGCGCCCCTGGGCCGGCGGCGCCCCGTGGCACGTCACCGGTTTGCCAGCCGAAGGACCGGGGCCGGAGCACCCGCCGCCTCGGGTGCGGCAGCCACGCCAGGAACCGGGAATCTCCGCGAGGATGCCCCGTTGCGAACCGTGCGGACGGCACGGTATCGGGCCCAACGGCGGCCCGGCGGGGCGAGGGGAGGGCGGCCGGGCGGCGGGTTTGGCTCCGAGGAGTCGCCGTCGCTCCGCTCGCGGGACGGCCGGGCCCGATGCGGCCGCACCCGCCCGCCCGCGCTCTCCTGCCCCCATGTCACCGCGCCGGGCCTGCGCGCTGGCCGGCTCCGGACCGGAAGGGGTGTCCGGCTGTCTCTTCCCCACCACCGCCCCGCGTGCCGCGACGGCCGGCCCAATCCGCCGCCCCCGGTGGAGCACGGCATTGAGCAGGATTTGAGGAGGAACTGAACGCCGCCGTGTGGCACGGACGCTCCGGCCGCGGCCAGGATTGAGGTTCGCCCACCTCCGTCGCGGTCCTGGCGCGGCCGGACCGCCGTGCCCGCGGACGGAGGCCGGGCCGGGCGGGGTCGCCACCCCGCGCCGATCCCCGTGGTCAGCCGCGCGGCCGCGCCTTCCGCGACCGGCCGGCCACGACGTCCCGCCGCCGAAACCTGGGAGGCCACGTGCTCCGGACGGCTCTCGACCCGCTCTTCACCGCTGTGGACGCGCCGGCCTTCACCGACCGGCACGTGGCCAACCTCGCGGCGGGCACCCTCGCCGCGGTCCGCGTCGCCGACTTCCTCGACCCGGCGGCGTGCGCGGCCACCCTGTCCGCCATGGCACGGCTCCCCACCGCGCACTACGACGCGGCCCGGGTCCCGCAGCGCATCGCCCGGTTCGGCCCGGCGCTGAACGACTACCGGACCCCGGACGGCGCACTGGACGCCGAACGCTACTGGCCCGACGCCGACGCGGCCCGCGCGGCGTGGGAGCACGCCGGTA
Source organism: Marinitenerispora sediminis (assembly GCF_003336425.1). Taxonomy (GTDB): domain Bacteria; phylum Actinomycetota; class Actinomycetes; order Streptosporangiales; family Streptosporangiaceae; genus Marinitenerispora; species Marinitenerispora sediminis. The sequence continues at coordinate 14,271 of NZ_QEIO01000085.1, forward strand.
TGCGCCCCGATCCCGTCGCCCTCGCCCTCGCGCGTATCGGCGACGCCTGGCGCAGCCCCGTCGAGCCGGCCGCGATCGGCGGACGCCCCGTCTTCGGCGGCACCCTGCGCGAGATCAACACAGGCGCCCTCATCCACTACGACGACGTCAACCGCGAGTTCCCCCGCGGCGTGTTCGACCAGGACATCGTCGCGCAGCTCGCCTTCAACCTCTGGGTCGCCGTCCCCGAGACCGGCGGCGCCACCACGGTGTGGCGGCACCGCTGGGAACCCGTGGACGAGCACCGCCGCGACGCCTACGGCTACCGCCCCGAGGTCGTCGACCACTGCCAGCGGGTCAGCCTCGTCCCCCGGCTCGGCGACGCCCTGCTGTTCAACCCGGCCAACTTCCACGCCGTCGAACCCAGCTCGGCGGGACGCCGCATCGCCTTCGCGTTCTTCCTCGCCCTCACCACCACCGGCCGGCTCGTCACGTGGTCCTGACCGCCGCCCGGCCCCGTCCGCCGGCCGGCCGGGGGCGGCCGCGCGCGGGCCGTCCGGAGCACCCGCGCGGAGCCGTTGCGGCGCCGTCCCGGAACGCCGGATCCGCGCGCCGCTCCGCGCCGGTCAGCGGCGCGCGAGCCGGGCCAGCAGCGCGTCGGTGTCGGCGACGAACCACAGCTGGGTGCCCCGGTTGCTCTCGCGGACGAAGTCCCGCAGCGCCGAACTCGCGGCCGTGTGGTGCGAGACGTCCCCGATGACGGCGAACCCGAGCTGGTAGGTGGCGAACTTCTGCACGATGCCACCCGCGATCCCGGTGGAGAGCTGGAAGAACTCGCCGGTAAGTCGCTCGACCGGGCACGCGATCCAGGCAGCCCCGTGGGAGTAGGCGTCCCCCACCAGGTCCGTCGCGTCGCGCTCGCCGCGCAGGGGCGCACCGTCCGGCGCGCAGATGAGGACGGGCGTTCCAGCGAGGTGTCGGAGTGTGTCGGCCATCGGTCGGTTTCCTCTCTGTCGGGTTCCCCGCGGTCGGCGTCTCGGCGGGAACGGGAACCGCGCGCCGGGGGGCGCTCCTCATGCCCTCGGCGCTCGTGCCGGGGGGCTTTCACCGGGCCCGCCGCCAGGTACGGCGTTCAGGACGACGCCCGCGGGCGCGGCACGCTCGGGCGCGGGCGGCGCGGGCCTGAGACCGGCCGCCGGGCCGCGCCGGCACGTGGGCGGGGCGGCGCTGCCATGAGCGGGCCCGGGGCCGCCGCTCGCCGATAGCGGCCGCCCGCGCCCCTTCTCCGCCTTCTCGCGCGGGTCCGGCGGTCCGGGCGCGGAGACGGCCTTTCGGGAACGCCCCGGAATCCGCGCGGAGCCGCGTGCTCGGCCCCGCGCGCGGTGCTCCGTCGCGGCGCGGCGCACGGCCGCCGCCTACCCCGCGGGCGGATCCATGCCGGGCAGGTGGTCACGGTCGGCCGCCGAGTCCGCGGCGGAACCGGCGGAGCGGACCGGTTCGGCCCGCGGCGGAGCGGGTCGCCCCTTCACCGGCCGCCGCGGCCTCTCGGGACGGAAGCGTCGTCGGGCGCCGAGTCCGCCGCGCTACCGGTCCGGTGACCCGGGGCGGCACCGGGCGGGCGCCGCTGGCCGCCGCGCCGTCCGCGACCGCGGCGGCGGGAGGCGGTGGTGCCGCCGTGTCACGCGTCCCCCTTCGGCGCCATCTACATCATCATTCCCTATCACTCCGCAAAGATACATGACATCACGACTGTACGGGAATTTGCGGAACCCAGGGGAGGAGGATGCGGTAGCGGTCGGCACCCGGACCTGGGTGCGCGACGCGAAGGACACCCCGACAGACGGGGGCGGAAGAGGGAGACCTGTGTCTCCCTCTTGATCTTTTACCTGCCGACCCGTAGCAGGCCCGTGACCTGTGGCTTACCGTTGGTTTACGTGCTCTGCCAGGTGTTGGGGGATGCCTGGCAGAGCACGGCTGACCACCCCCGGCAGCCGCGTGTCCCTGCCCGCCTCTTCTCTCCTGGCGGGCAGGGCCGCGCGCGGGGTTCGGCCCTTCGGGGGCGAGCAGCGCCGGCGCTTCCGGCGGCACCCCGCGCCCGCCTCTTCCGGCCGGGCCGCTCGGGCGGGATCTTTGATAGGCGGCTGGAGCGCCGTCAGTGACCGCCGGTCAACAGCCGCTCGCGCGGGCGCCGATCAGCCGGGCGTTCCGGCGTTCCGTGCGGGCCTCCGGTGGCGGACGCGCGACCGCGGCCCTCCCCCGGTGCCCGCGGCGTTCCGGCCCGCGGCCGGACCCGGGTGTCCCGACGGGCGCCGCTGCCCTCCGGCGGAGCCGGTCCGGGGCGCACCGCCGCCGACTCCCGCGCCGCGCCGCCCCCGGACCGAGGAGCGCATGCCGCGGCCTCGGCCTGCGGACTGACACCGGGCAGGCGCGACGAAAGACGCGCGATACGCGCAGGCACCGCCACCCAGGGCCCGCCGACGCCCCTGCCGCGCCGGGGATTCGACCAGGACCGTCCGCCAGCCGACAGGCGGGGCACCATCAGGAGCCCGCCCGGCCGGTGTCCGCACACCCGCCGGTCTCGCGTCCCTCCGCCCCGAGACGCACGCGGTCCAGCGGAGCGTCCGGAGAAGGGCGGGCGCCGGCTACCCGGTTACCGGTCGGCGCCAGGTCCCCCCTGGCTGTCACGGAACCACGCCGGCATCGGCGGCGCGGTGCGTCTCGCCGGTTCTCCGGCCCCGGGGCCGGCATCACGTCCAGCGAGCGGCGGCCGCGGACCGTGCTGGAGGCCCCGCCCGCCGGATCGTCGGCCCCACCGAATCCCGCCTCTCCGTGCCCGCCGGGGACGTCGCGCGCTTCCGCGGAGCGGGCATCGCCGTGGACGAGGCCACCGACCGCCGGTCGGCCCCACACTCGCCGGCGACTACCAGGGCCGCGGAGTGGCGACGCGGGCCGTCCCGCTCGTCATCGAGGTCGCGCGCGAGCCTGCCGAGCGCAGGACCATCCCGCAGGGCGGCGTCCTCGCCGACAACCCCCGCGCCATCGCCTTCTACGGCAAGAACGGGGGCCGTCGAACGCGCTGGACCGCCGGGTCTGGCGGGACAGCCCCGCCAGACCCGGCCGGTCGTTGAGCGTCGCCACGGGTGAGGGGGCGAAGGACCGCCTGCGCGGCATCGCGCAGGCCCAGGCGGCCGGTGCGAAGCGCCGTTCCCGGCGGTCCCGGCCAGCGTGCGTACCAGTTCCGCGCGATCGCACCCCGGTTCGACAAGCTGGCCAGCCGTTACCGATCCGGGGCGCTGTTGGCCAGCCTCCTCCTATCGCTCCGCGAATTACCAGACACGCCCTACCGGTCGGCGCCCACCCGCACCTCCTCGGCGGCGATCCGCTCGATCTCGGCGACGTCGCCCGCCATGAGCGTCGCCGCGTGCCGGGTGATGACGTCCACCGGCCAGTCCCACCAGGCGGCGGCGAGCAGCCGCCGGACATCGGCGTCGGAGAAGCGCCGCCGCACCACCGCGGCGGGGTTGCCGCCCACGATCGTGTACGGCTCGACGTCCCGGGTCACCATGGAGCCGGTGGCGATGATCGCGCCGTCGCCGATCTGGACGCCGGGCATGACGGTGACGTCGCGGCCGAACCAGACGTCGTTGCCGACGACGGTGTCGCGCTTGCCCGGCCGGCCTGCCTGGAAGGCCTCCAGCGTGCCCTCCTGCCACGCGCCCGGGAAGATCGTGAACGGGTAGGCGGACGGGCCGGAGGACACGTGGTTGGCGCCGGGCATCACGAACCGGACGCCCACCGCGATCGAGCAGAACCGGCCGATGACCAGCCGCTCCGGCCCGAACGCGTAGAGGACGCGGGACTCCTCGAATCCGGCGGAGTCCTCCGAGGCGTCGTAGTAGGTGTACTCCCCCACCTCGGTCCGGTCCGAGGTGAGGAGGGGACGGACGAACATGCAGCGCCGCTCGCCCTCGGCCAGCGGGAACGGGTTCATCGGGTCGGGTGCGGTCACGGGTCCTCCAGGGGTGGCGAGGGGTGGATGGGAGCTGCGGGGGCGGCGGGCGCTGGGCGGCCGCGCCGCCCGGGGACCGGTCACCGGCCGGGGTCCGGATCCGCCGCGGGCGCGTCGGCGCCGACGACCCGGCCGTCCGCGAGCCGCAGCGACGCCCCGCTCCAGCGGCGGCGCAGCCAGCGGTCGTGGCTCGCCACCACGACGGCGCCGGGCGCGCTGCCGAGCGCCTCCTCCAGCTCCTCGGCCAGGGCGAGCGACAGGTGGTTGGTCGGCTCGTCCAGCAGCAGGACGTGCGGGGCGCGGCCGACCAGCAGCGCCAGCGCGAGCCGGCGGCGCTGGCCCACGCTCAGCACGCCCACCGGGCGGTCGAGGTCGCGCGGCGCCACGAGTCCGAGGTCGGCGAGCGCGGGCGCCTCGGTGCGCTCGGCCACCAGTGCCGTGTAGAGCTGCCGCGGGGTGAGCTCCGGCCGGTTGAACGCCACGTCCTGTTCCAGCAGGGCGACGGTGCTGCCGCGACTCCAGTGCACCGTGCCCGCGGCCGGGCGCAGCCGCCGGGCGAGTACCGCGAGCAGGGTGGACTTGCCGGCCCCGTTGCCGCCGGTGACCAGGAGCCGGCCGTCGGCGGGGACGTCGAGCGCCCCGACGGCCAGCCGTCCGGGCACCTCGATGCCGCGCGCCATCAGCACGTGGCCGCCGCCGGCGGCGCCGCCGGTGAGGCTCCCGGCGAAGCGCAGCGGCGCCGGGGGCTTGCGCACCTGGTCGCGTTCCAGCTCGTCCAGCCGGCGCTGGGTGTTGCGGACCCGGCGGGAGATCTGCTGCTGGACGGCGTCCCCGCGTATGCCGTAGGCCATCTTGTTGCGGTCCCGCATGGGCCGGGCGTGGTTGATCTGCTGGGCCGTGGTGCGCACGGCGTGGCGCAGCCGCCGGAGTTCGCCCTGCTCCGCCTGGTGGCGCTGCTCCCAGCGCTCCCGGTGGACGGCCTTCTCGCGCAGGTAGTGGCGGTAGGCGCCGCCGTAGTAGGTCGGACCGTCCTGGCCCGGGTCGAGGTCGAGGATGCCGGTGCACACCTCGTCGAGGAAGACGCGGTCGTGGCTGGCCACCACGACGACTCCGGGGAGGGCGCGCAACCGGTCCTCCAGGAAGGCGACGGCGTCGTCGTCGAGGTGGTTGGTCGGTTCGTCGAGCAGCAGGGCGCGGGGGCGGCGGATCAGCAGCGCGGCCAGTCCGAGCCGGGTGCGCTCACCGCCCGACATCGCCGACAGGGCGCGGTCCGCCGGGATCGCGGCGATCCCGAGCCCGGCCAGCGCGAGTTCGGCCCGGCGGTCGGCGTCCCAGACGTCGTACGCCTCGGCGAGCTCCAGCGTCTCGCCGTAGTCGCGCATCGCCGCGGGGTCGTCCGGGCGGACCCGCAGCACCTCGGCCTGCTCGGCCAGCCGGCGCTCGATCGCGCGCATGCCGTCGAGCGCCTGCTCCACGACCTCGCCCAGCGTCGTGTGCGGGGGGAACGGCAGCTCCTGGTGCCCGAACCCGACGTCGGCCGGCCGGGTGATTCCGCCGGCGTCGGCGTCCTCGACGCCCGCCAGCAGTCTCAGCAGCGTGGACTTGCCGACGCCGTTCTCACCGACGAGCCCCAGCCGCTGGCCCGGCGCGACGTCGAGGGAGACGCCGTTGAGGACGGGAGCCCCGCCGTAGCCCTTGACCACGTCACGGGCGCGCAGCAGCGGCGCGGAGCCAGCGCTCCGCGGGGTGGTGCCTCCGACGGTGCCGGACGAGTGGAATGCCTGCAAGTTCGGCCATCTCCTGTCGTTGGGGCAGGAGTGGCCCCGATGCCACACGGGATCGTGTGCGCCCGAGGTGCCGGGAAGGCGGAAGGCAGGGGACATCGAGGCCACACCGCGATCGATTCGGGTGTGGGCCCGCCGGGCACCTGGCTCGACCCTCGCTCGGGGAGCCGCCTCGGACGCGGACCAGTTCGATGTCACTTACGCACGGAGACGAGGGTAGGGCGGCCCGCTCCGCGGGGCAAGTTCTTTTTCCGGCGCGGCATACGGCGGAGCCGCCGGCGGGAATCCGCCCCGCGGACGCTGCCCCTGGCCGGCGGGCGGCTGGGGTGCCGCGCGGCGTGCTGGGCCATCACCGTGCTGACCGCGGTCGCGGCGCCGGCGACGGTGACCGGGGGCCCGGTCTGGAGCGCTCCTCCGACGGCGGCGGCACCCGGCGGGGGCTCGGCGTCTTGCGCCGGGTGCGCCGGTGGCGGACGCTCCCCACGAGCACGCTGACCATCGGGCGCGGCGTTCTCCGCGTCCGGCTCCTCCAACCCCGTCCTCACCGAGGTCACCGGGGTCGACGCCGGCGCCGTCCCGGTGCCGCTCGTCGCCGACGGCGCCGCGCCCGTGAGCGGCTCCACCGCGGTCGGGTGCCCCGGCGAGCGGCACGCCCTCGCGGTCGTGCTCGCCGGGCTGGCCCTGAACGCGGCCGTCCGCACCGGATTCACCCCGCTCGCCCACCTGCCCGCCGCGGCGATGGCCCTGATGACGGGCACCGGCCTGGTGGGGGCCGCGATGCCTCCCTCTTCCCCCGGGCTCCTCATCGGGGCCTGGGCCGGCGGGCTGGCCACCTGCGGGCCCGGGCCGCGCTGCGGCTCGGCGCCGCCTGGCCGCCGCGGGCCCCGCCACGCTGCTCCCGGAGCCCCTCCGCCGCCCCAGGCCGGTGACGGCCTCCCCGCGCCGGCCGCCGAGCCCGCCGCCGGGCGGGTCTGCGGCGCCGGCTGACCCGGTTTTCGGCGGCCGTTCCGTATACACCTGGGTATGCACGCACCGCGGCCCCGGCCGCCGGCGACTGCCGGGTGATCAGTAAGCTCCAGCTGACGAGGTGGGTCTGCGGTCATTGCGGAGGAGAAGTCGTGCATACACAGGGTGATCCGCGGAGACCGCGCCCCGTCCCCACCCCGCGGGCCGCCGCACCCGTGGCCGCCGGGTGAGCGGCGGTCACGCGCCGGCACGGCCGGGACGCGGCTGGCTGGCCTGGTTGCTGGTCACGGTGATCCTGACGCAGACCAGCCTCAACCTGACCCGCCCTCTGATGTCCTACCAGGCCATCTCGCTGGGGGCCGGAGCGCTGGCCATCGGCATGATCACCGCCTGCTACGCGCTGCTGTCGGTGGTGACGGCCGTACCGCTCGGCCGCGCCACCGACCGCTCGCGGCACTCGCCGCTGCTCGTGGCGGTGGGCGCGGCGCTGCTCGGCGCGTCCGCGCTGCTGCTGGCGACCGCCGGCACGGTGTGGACGGTGGCCGCGTTCGGCACCATGCTGGGCTTCGGCCACCTGGCCTTCATGATCGCCGGCCAGGGACTCATCGCCCGGTGCTCCTCGGAGCACGACCTCGACCGCAACTTCGGCTGGTTCACCGCGACCACGTCCATCGGCCAGTTGCTGGGACCGGCGCTGGCCGGGCTGCTGCTCGGCGACGCGTCCGGGGCCGGGCTGCGCGGGCCGACCCAGGCGGCGCTCGTGGTCGCCGGCCTGCTCGCGCTCGCGGCGCTGCCGGCGGCGGCCGGGGTGTGGCGGACCTGCCGCGCGGTGTCGGCCGGCTCGCCCTCCGGCGCCTCGGCCACGCGGCTGCCGGTGACCGACCTGCTGCGCCGGCCCGGGATCGCGTCCGGGCTGTTCGTCAGCCTCGCCCTGCTGGCCGCCGTGGACGTGCTCACCGCCTACCTGCCGCTGATCGCCGAGCAGCGCGGCATCGTGCCCGCGACCGTCGGGATCCTGCTCAGCGTGCGGGCCGCCGCGTCGGTGGCCTCCCGGCTGCTCATGCCGTGGCTGCTGCGGCGGTGGTCGCGGCGCGTCCTCATCGTGGGCAGCGCCCTGGGCTCCGCGGTGACGCTCGCCGTGGTGCCGCTGCCGTTCGCCGGGCCGGCGGTCATGGCGGCCGCCCTGCTCGTCGGTGGCTTCCTGCTCGGCCTGGGCCAGCCGCTGACCATGACGGTGGTAGTCCGCGCGGTCCCCGACAGCGCCCGCAGCACCGCGCTCGCGCTGCGCCTCATGGGCAACCGCTTCGGCCAGGTGGCGCTCCCCGCCGGGGCCAGCCTCATCGCCGCCGGAGCCGGGGCCGGCGGAGCCCTGTGGTTCACCTGCGCCGTGCTGCTGGCCGCCGCCGGCGCCGCCCGCGCGGCGCCGCGCACCTGACCTCCGGCCGCTCGGCCCCCGGGGTGCGGTGCGGGAGGCGAGGCTGCGGGAGACGAGGCCGCGGGTCGGACCCGACCGCACCGCGGCCGGGCACCGGGGCCCCGCTCACCCGCCGACGAAGTAGGAGAGCAGCGCGAGCACGCCGACGACACCCCAGATGGCGACGGCGAACCCGTCGAAGCGCCGACGGCGGCGGTAGCCGCCGCGGCCGGAGTCGTCGGCGTCGTCGGAGTCGTCGGCGTCCCGGTCACGGGGCCGCATCAGTGACACGGTGTCCTCAGTCCACCTCTCGCCGGATGTCGCGCGCGGACCGCGCGGTGCCAGGGAGACTATCGCGGGACGCCCCGGAGCCGGCGGTCCGGGTCGGCGGGCGGCGGCCCCGGTCCCGCGCCCCCGAGCGGCCGTCCCGGTCCCCAGGCCGTGTTTGTTGAGCGGGTGAGGTCGCGTAGCCGGATGCGGGTGGAGGGGACTTGGGCGGTTGCGTCATCGGCCGCGGTCCTCGTGTCGTACCTGGTCGCGACCGCCCGGTTCTGCTTGAGCGGGTTGGTCGACCTCTCGACGGTGGTGCGGCCGCGGTAGGCGGCCCGGTCGAAGGCCGGAGGGCGCCCGCCCGCTCGCCGATCCGCGCCTGGGGGCGGTTCTCGCGCTGGTCGGCGGGCCGGGGAATGGTCGCCGTGATGTTGCGGCGGGCGCGCTGGTGGGTGCGGATCGCGGTCGAGGAGTAGGCCTTGTCGCCGGGCAGCCGGTCGGGACGGGTCCGGGGACGTTCCCGTGGTGCGGTGGCCAGGGGCCGACGGCGGGAGTCGGCGAACAGGTGGATCTTGGTGGTCAGCCCGCCCCGGGACCGGCCGGGTGCTTCGGATCCGTCCCTTTCGTGCCGGGCCGCTCGCCTTTTCTCGCGGCCCCGGCGGCGTGGTGGTGGGCGCGGACCATGGTGGAGTCCACGGAGGCGTCGAGGTGTGCGCCGGCGGCGGCGCCGGTGGCGGCGTCGGTGCGCAGCGGGTCGGCGATGCGGTTCCAGGGGCCGTCCAGCGACCAGCGGCGGTGCCGGCCTGCCGCTGTTTCCCCGGGGCCGTACCGTTCGGGCGGGTCCCGCCAGGGGATCCCGGTGCGGGTGCGGAAGAGGATAGCGTTGACGACGCGCCGGTGGTCGGCCCACCGCTGGCCTTTGCGGGGGGGGCGGGCAGGTGCCATTCGGAGTCGGTGGGTTCATGGCGCCGGACCATGTCCACACACGATTCCAGAGCACCGGCCCCCGCAGACCTTCCAAGAAACAGAACCTAGGCGCAGCGCGCCGGGCAGCGGTTCCGGCGCCAGGCGCCGCGCTCCGCGTCCCGGTGGCGCCCGCGGCGGCGCGCGGGTCCGCCAGTCGAGCGCCGTCGGCCGGACCAGCCGGCACGCCCCCGGCGGATGGAACGCGTCCTCACGCCGCCGCGTCCTGGTGGAGCGGAGCGGCGCCCGCTCCCCCCGGTACCGCGGCCTCGGAGCGAAGTCGCGCGGCGGCGCCCAGCAGCCCCGCCGCGCGCTCGGCCGGGCCGCCCCGCGAAGTCCGGAGGCCACCGGCCTGCCCCCGCCGCGCGGCGCCCAGCCGCTCCGGACGAACGCCGCGGCGCCCCTCCTCCGCCACGTCCGCTGGCGGCGACGTCGTGCTGCCAGGGCCCCGGGGACACCGGGGTGCCCCCGGCGGCGCCCCGGTGTCCCGTCCGCAGGACCTCGGCTACGACGGGGAAGGGGTGCCGGGCCGCCGCCTCGCCTCCTCGGTGACGGCACGCGGTACGGGACCTCGCACCGCCCTGGTGCCGGCCGCGCCCGCCGCCAGGCGGATCGTGCCCCCGGTCCGGCGTGCTCGGATGCCGGGCTCCCGTACCGAAGTGCCGACGCGCATGCGGCTCCGGCACGGCCCGCACCGCGCTCGGAGTCCTTCCGCGGCGGCGGCCGGGGGCCGCACCGGACGCCCCCGCCGCAC
>NZ_QEIO01000086.1 GCF_003336425.1 Marinitenerispora sediminis
GGACGGTGGGGGCCCGGAGGCGGGCACGCCGAACAGGCCGCCCACAGGTTGTGGATAACTCTGTGGACAGCCGGACGTCAGCTGTGGATGAAACCTGCGGAATGCCCGCCGATCAGGCAGAACGCGGTTAGTGCCACCGTGTGGACAAAATGACCGCGATGATGATTCCGCTGAATCCGATGGCGAGGTTCCAGTTCCCCAGATCCTGCATGTACGGCACCATGGCGCCGGCGATGTAGTACACCGCGATCCAGAGGATGCCGAGAAGGCCGAACGCCACCATCGCCGGCGCCAGCCAACGCGGGCTGACCTTCGGCTTGCTGCTGGTCGGGGGCGGGGTGTAGACGGCCTTCTTCTTGCGATCGCTGCGGGACTTGGGCACGGTCGCTGCTCCAAAAACGAATGGGCCGGACTTCTTCCAGGCGGACACCAGTGTATGCGCCACCCGACTCCGACCGGACGGTACACCTGTCTGGGTGGGAACGCGTCGCGGGTGTTCCCACGCGGAGGCGCGCCCGACCAGGTCGGGCGCGCCTCCCGGCGGGACCGACGGCCTAGTCGCCGTCCCAGTCCTCACGCCAACTCGTCTGGTCCCAGGGGAGGTCGGTCGGCCAGCCCGGCGGCGGCTCCTGGCTGTTGCCGTCACCGTTCCCGTTTCCGGGGGGCGGGGGACTGCTGCTCTCCTCCGGCTGCTGGGCCAGCGTCACCACGACCTCGCTGCCGGGCGGCACCTGCTGCCCCGCTGCCGGGTTCTGGCGGATGGCCCGCCCCGGCTCGACGTCGCCGTTCTCCTCCTGCTCGAACCGGACGGTCAGGTTCTGCCCCTCCAGGGCGGCGCGGGCCTCGCCCTCGGTCATGTTGGCGACGTCCGGAACCTCGACCGTGTTCGGGCCCTCGGAGATCACCAGGGCCACCTGGCTGCTCGGATCGACCGAAGCCCCCGCCTCCGGATCGGTGCGGATGACCCGGTTCGCCTCCTGGCTGTCGGACCTCTCGTAGGTGACGTCGCCGAGCGCCAGCCCGAGGTTCTGCAGCTCCTGCGTGGCCTCGGTCTGCGTCATCCCCGCGACGTCGGGGACCTCGACGGACTCCGGACCGTTGGACACGATGATGGTGATCGTCGTCGTCTCCGACACCGAGCGGCCCGCGGGCGGATCGGTCTCGATGACCTCCCCCTCGTCGACCTCGTCGCTGCCGCGTTCCTCGGTCGTGAGGTTCACGAAGCCGGCGTCCTGCAGCGAGGCCTCCGCCTCCGCCGCGGAGAGCCCGCTGACGTCCGGGATCGGGGTGGTCTCCGTACCACCGCGCAGGAACATCCAGCCGGCGAAGACGAGCGCGCCCAGCACCGCCAGCGCCAGCAGCAGCCACAGCGCCCGCTTGCGGCCGTCACCGCGCCGGTCGTCGTCGTAGGGGTCGTCGTAGTCGTCGTAGCGCCGGCGGTCGTCGTAGCGGTTGTCCTGCACCGGGGGCAGCGTCGTGGTCGCGCCGGCCGGCGTGATGGCCATGGTGCTGGCCTCGGTGGGCATGCCCTGCAGGCCCCGCTGGATGTCGGCCCGCATCTCGCCGGCGCTCTGGTACCGCTCGTCGCGGTCCTTGGCCATGGCACGCAGGACGATGGCCTCGATCCACTCCGGGACCTCGGGGTCGAGCTGCGACGGCGGGACCGGGTCCTCACGCACGTGCTGGTAGGCGATCGACACGGGGGAGTCGCCGGTGAAGGGCGGGCGCCCCGTCAGCAGCTCGTACAGCACGCAGCCGGTCGAGTAGATGTCGCTGCGGGCGTCCACCCGCTCACCGCGCGCCTGCTCCGGCGACAGGTACTGGGCCGTGCCGATGACCTGGGAGGTCTGGGTCATGGTGGCCTGCGCGTCGTTCATCGACCGCGCGATGCCGAAGTCCATCACCTTGACCTCGGCCTGGCGGGTCAGCATCACGTTGGCCGGCTTGATGTCCCGGTGCACGATGCCGTTGCGGTGGCTGTACTCCAGCGCACGCAGGATGCCGTCGGTGATCTCGAGGGTGCGCTCGGGGAGCAGCCGGCGGTCGTCGTCGAGCAGCTCCTTGAGCGTGCGCCCGTCGACGTACTCCATGATGATGAAGGGAATGGAGATACCGTCGACCATGTCCTCGCCGGTGTCGTACACCGCGATGATCGAAGGATGGTTCAACGAAGCCGCGGACTGCGCCTCACGCCGGAACCGCTCCTGGAACGTGTGGTCCCGCGCCAGGTCGGACCGCAGCGTCTTGACGGCCACCAAGCGGTCAAGTCGGAGGTCGCGAGCGCGAAAGACCTCGGCCATGCCACCGCGCCCGACGACCCCGTCGAGCTCGTAGCGGCCACCGAGTAGCCGTGGCTGAGACATGTCGTGAACTAGTCCTCGTATCTCGGCGGTGACGGGGCGCCGCCCGTCACCTAGTGAGCGTCAGTGGTCATGATGCCGTTCGACTCGTCCCCCGTGTTCTGGTCGGGCTGGTCGCCGGTGCCGGGCGGTTCGTCGACTCCGGTCCCCGGATCCTCACCGGTGCCGTCCCCGTTCCCGGGTGGCGGAACGTCTTCGTCGTCGCTGGGGATGCCGGGCGACGCGGGCGAGGGGTCCATGCTGGGCACGGACGGGGACTCCTCGGGGGTGGGGTCGGGGGCCCCGCCCACGGGCGTCCCGGGGTCGACGACGCCGGTGTCGCCGGGAAGCTCGGTCTCGGCGTCGTCGGGTTCGCCGCCGCCGGTGGAACGGCTCGGCGACACGGTCGGCACCGCGCGGTCGGCAGGGTCGTCGCTGTCACCAGCCCCCTCCCGCAGAGCCCCGATCACCACGATGCCCACGATGAGCACCGCGACAGCGGCGATGGCGGCGATGATCGCCGGTCGGCTGGGGCGGCGGCTCGCCGCGGCGTTTCCGGCCAGCCTATCCGAGGTCGCGTCGGCAGCCGGGGACCACGCTGCGGGCGGGGCGGTTCGTCCGGGTTGGGTGGCCGCGGTGCCGTAGGAGGACGGCGCCGTTCCCGTGCCGCCGTAGCCGGCGGCGCTCGCGATCATCGTCTCGTCCACATCGGCGAGGTTCATCGCCGTGGTCGCGCCGTCCGCCGGATCGAGCGCGCCGCGCAGTCGCTGCGCGAGCTGGGCGATCTCGCCGGCCGAGGAGACCCGGTCCGCCGGGTCCTTCTCCAGCAGCCGCTCCACGAGCGCGCGCACCGGCGCGGGCACGTCGTCGGGCAGCGGCGGCGGAGGTTCGCGGGTGTGCGCCAGGGCGAGCGCCAGCGGGGTGTCGGCGGTGAAGGGCGGCCGGCCGGCGAGGCACTCGTAGGCGAGGACGCCGAGCGAGTAGATGTCGGAGGCCGGCGTCGCGGGCTGGCCGGCCGCCTGCTCCGGGGAGATGTACTGGGCGGTGCCCATGACCATGCCGGTCTGGGTGAGCGTCACCGACTCGTTCCCGCGGGCGATGCCGAAGTCGGTCAGCTTGACCGCGCCCTCCTCGGTGACGAGCAGGTTGCCGGGCTTGATGTCGCGGTGCACGACCCCGCGCGCGTGCGCCGCCCCCAGGGCCTGGGCGGCCTGGTGCAGGATGTCCAGCGCCGCGCCGATCTCCAGGCCGTCGTTGCGCTTGAGGATGGAGGACAGCGGCTCGCCGGGGACGAGCTCCATCACCAGGTAGGCGTGGTCGTCCTGCTCACCGTAGTCGAAGACCTGCGCGATCCCCGGGTGGGACAGCGCCGCGGTGATGCGGGCCTCGGTACGGAACCGTTCCCGCGACGTGGGTTCGGCCACCTGCGACGTGTGCAGCATCTTGACCGCGACGGGGCGGTTGAGGAGGGTGTCGGTCGCCCGCCACACCTCGCCCATCCCGCCCGCGCCGATCTGCTCCTCCAGCCGGTACCGCCCGCTGAGGAGGGTGCCGGCCCGGGTGCCGGGCCCGGTCGGACCGGTGTCGGAGGCGCCGTTCCCGCTCACTCGTTGATCACAGCTTCCATGATCGACCTTGCCACCGGAGCGGCGAGCTCGTTTCCGCTGCCGCCGCCGTGCTCGATCACGACCGCGACCGCGACCTGCGGATCGTCCGCCGGCGCGAAGGAGATGAACCAGTTGTGCGTGGCGCCGCTGCCGTTCTCGGCGGTACCGGTCTTGCCGGCCACCTGGATCCCCGGGATGGCGCCGTTGGTTCCGCTGCCCTCCGCGCCCTCGGTGACCAGCAGCATCATGTCCTTGAGGTCCTCGGCGGTGCTGGAGCTGACCGCCTCGCTGTAGACCTCCGGGTTGGCTGAGGTGATCTCGGAGAGGTCGGGGCCCTGGACCGAGTCCACCAGGTACGGCTTCATGACGGTGCCGTCGTTGGCGACCCCCGCGGCGACCATGGCCATCTGCAGCGGGGTGGCCCGCACGTCGAACTGGCCGATGCCGGTCTGGCCGAGCTGGCTGTCGTCCAGGCCGCTCGGGTAGCTGCTGGGCGCGACCGGGACGGGGATGCCCATCTCACCGGTGTCGAAGCCGAACGCCTCGGCCTGCTCGGCCATCTTCTGCTCGCCGAGGCTGATGGCCCAGTTGGCCATCGAGGTGTTGCAGGAGATCTCGATGGAGTGCGCGAGGGAGTCGGGCGAGCCGTTGTTGCAGGGCGCGCCGAACGCGTTCGGCATGGTGCCGCCGGCCGGGAGGTTCAGCACCTCGGGGGCGTCCTGGGTGCTCTCCGGGGTGGCGCCGTCCTCCAGCGCGGCGGCGGCGGTGACGATCTTGAAGGTGGAGCCGGGCGGGTAGGTCTGGTTGAACGCCCGGTTCAGCAGCGGCTGCGCCTCGTCCTGCTCCAGCTCGCCCCAGTTGGCCGCGGCCGTTCCGGAGTCGGTGACGCTGGAGACCGAGTTGGGGTCGAAGGACGGGAGGGAGACCGACGCCAGCACGGCGCCGGTGCTCGGGTCGAGGGCGACCGCGGCGCCGTGCTTGCCCGTGGCCTGGAGGGCGTCCATCGCGGCCTGCTGGGCGGCGGGGTCGATGGTCAGGTTGACCGTGGCGCCCTGGCTCTCCTGGCCGGTGAGCATGTCCAGGAAGTTGCGGACCACCAGGCGGCTGTCCGAACCATCCAAGAAGGAGTTCTCCGTCTGCTCGATGCCGTTGGCGCCCGTGGTGCGGAACGTGCCGACCACGTGGGAGTACAGTTCGCCGCCCTCGTAGACCCGCTGGTACATCTCGCTCTCCTCGTCCAGCTCCGAGAAGGCGACCTGCTCGTTGCCGGCGACGATGGGGCCGCGCGGGACGGTGAGGCGATCGACGTACTGCCGGTTGTTGAGCGGGTGCTCGCGCAGCGACTCGGCCTGGATCGCCTGGATCCAGGTGATGTTCAGCAGCAGCACCCCGAACAGCGCGAGGCTGAACAGCGCCAGGCGGCGGATGGGTTGGTTCATCGTGAGATCACCTGGGTCGCGCCTTCGTCCTGGATCGCCTGCGGGGCCGGCTTGCGGGCGTTGTTGCTCATGCGGACCAGCAGCGCCAGCATGATCCAGCTCGCCAGCAGCGCGGAACCGCCCTTGGCGACGAACGGGATCGTGGCACCGGTCATGGGGATGACCCGCGTGACGCCGCCGATGACCACGAAACTCTGGAAGCCGAGCAGGAACGAGATACCGGACGCGAACATCTTGACGAACAGTTCGCGAGAGGCGAGCGCGATGCGCATGCCCCGCTGCACCAGCAGCGCCAGGGTCAGCAGGATGACCATGCAGCCGGTCAGTCCCAGTTCCTCGCCGAACGCGGTGAAGATGAAGTCGTTCTGCACCTCGGGCACGTTGCCGGGCTTGCCGCCGCCCAGGCCGGTGCCGAGGATACCGCCCTCACCCATCGCGAACAGGCCGCGCACCAGCTGCTGGCTGTTCGCACCCAGCTCGCCGTTGTACACGTCCGGGTCGAAGGCGTTCAGCCAGGTGTCCACCCGGACCGAGAAGTGGTAGACGAGCGGGTAGAGCGCCAGGCAGGCGCCGAAGAACGCCGCGAGCCCGATGATGATCCACGACGAGCGCTGGGTGGCCACGTAGATCATCGCGAGGAAGGTGCCGAACAGCAGCAGCGAGGTGCCGAGGTCGTTCATGAGCGCGACCATGACGATGATGCAGAAGCCCCACGCGACCGCCATGGGCGCGGTGTCGCGCATGCGCGGCAGGTCGATGATCTTCACCGGGCCGATCTTGACCCGGCGGCTGGCCAGCGAGAGGACGTCGCGCTTGGTCACCATGTAGCCGGACAGGAAGATCACCAGGGCGATCTTGGCGAACTCCGAGGGCTGCATGGACCCGAGGCCCGGAATCGAGATCCACTGCCGGGCGCCGTTGATGGTCATGCCCAGGCCGGGGATCAGCGGCAGCAGCAGCAGGACGACGGCGCTGAGCGCCATGATGTAGGGGTAGCGCTGCAGGATCCGCGGTTCCTTGAGGAAGAACACGATCAGCGCGAACACGATCATGCTGATCGCGGTCCAGATGAGCTGGCTCATCGCGCTGCCGTTCTCGGTGTCGCCGGTGGCGTCCAGCAGCCGCCAGATCATCGCGAGGCCGAGGCCGTTCAGGACGGTCGCGAGGGGGAGCAGCAGCGGGTCGGCCCACGGGGCGAAGAACCGGATGAAGACGTGGGCGAGCAGCGAGAGGCCGCCGAAGGTGACACCGTAGGCGAACAGCCCGGGCGGCAGTTCGCCGTTGCGGGTCAGGCCGGCCTCGGCGAACGCGAACAGCGTGACGCCGATCGCGAGCAGCAGCATGACGAGCTCGGCGTTGCGCCGCTTCACGGGGGGCAGCGCCGTGGACAGCGCGTCACTCATTTACTGCCCTCCATTCGGCTCTACGGGATCGCCGGCCGGGGGAACGCCGGTGGTCGAGTCGGGCGCGCCCGGCTGCACCTGGCCGCCGGCGGGCTGGCCGGCCGGCTCCTCGTCGCGCTGCCGGTCGGTCGGACCGCTGGCGCCGCTCGTGGACTGCATGCCGCAGGACGCGGGGTCGGCCTCGCACGCCTGCGCCTTCTCGCGCAGGTCGGCCACGCGGCTGTCGGCCTGCTCGCGGCTGTCGAGGGGGATCGTGGCGGTGACCGCGCTGCGCTCGTTCTCGGGCAGCAGGTCCAGCCGGATGCCGGTGTCCTCGACCTGCTCTGCCAGACTGTATCCGGCGATGTCGGTGTTGATGCCCTGATAGACGGCGACATTGGTCTCGTCGCCGCTCGGACCGATGAAATACTGGCTGTTCAGGTATCTCTGGCCGAAGTAGAACCCGGCTCCCGCTACGAGCGCCACGATCACCAGGAACGTCAGCACCATGGGCCACCACTTCTTGGTGGCGGGCTGCGGCTCGTCGTCGTCGGGCGACGCGGCGGGGATGCGGTCCATCTCGGCCGTGTCGCCGCTGCCGCGGGCGAGGCCCTGGGCGCGGCCGGCGGGGGTGTCGGGGGTCATCAGCGGCTCGCGCCGCTGGTCGGCGGCGCCGACGACGGCGGGAGCGGCCGTGGGGCCCTTGGGGTCGGTCGCGGTGTCGATGACGTCGGCCACCACCGCGGTGATGTTGTCCGGACCGCCGCCGCGGTTCGCGAGGTCGATGAGCCGCCGGGCGGCGGCGTCGACGTTGGCCTCGCCGGCCAGCGTCTCGCGGATGGTCTCGGGGCTGACCACCCCGGACAGGCCGTCCGAGCAGAGCAGGTAGCGGTCCCCGACCTGCGCCTCGCGGACGGAGACGTCGGGGTCGACCTGGCTGCGGCCGTCGAGCGCCCGGAGCAGCAGCGACCGCTGCGGGTGGGTGGCGACCTCGTCCTCGGTGATCTTGCCCTCGTCCACCAGGGTCTGGACGAGCGTGTGGTCGTGGGTGATCTGGCTGAACTCGCCGCCGCGCAGGAGGTAGGCCCGGGAGTCGCCGATGTGGATCAGGGCCATCCGGGCGCCGGACCACAGCATGGCGGTCAGCGTGGTCCCCATGTTCTCCAGGCGGGGTTCCTCGCGGACCCGCTGGGAGAGGCGGCCGTTGGCCTGCTCCACAGCCTGTTCGAGGGACGCCACCATCTCGTTGCCCGGAACGTCGTCGTCGAGGGGCATCAGGGTGGCGATCGCGATGGCGCTGGCGATCTCGCCGCCCGCGTGTCCGCCCATCCCGTCGGCGACCGCGAGGAGGTACGGGCCAGCGTAGGCGGAGTCTTCGTTGCCTTCGCGGAGGCATCCTACGTCGGAGTACGCCGCGTATCGGAGAGCGATTGTCATTTGCGCAGTTCCAGGACGGTCTTGCCGATGCGGATGGGCTGCCCGACGGACACCGGCTGGGGGCGGGTCAGACGCTGCTGGCCGAGGTAGGTGCCGTTCGTCGAACCGAGGTCCTCCACGACCCAGCGCCCGTTGTCAGAATAGATCCGCGCGTGCCGGCCGGAGGCGTAATCATCGTTGATGACCAGCGTCGCGTCCTTGGCGCGGCCGATCACGATGGGGTGGGAGGAGAGATTGAGGGTGGTCCCGGCCAGGGGACCCTTCGTCACGACGAGGGAGCGCGGTTCGTTGCGGCGGCCGCGGGGTGCGGCCTTGGGGCGCCGCGGCTCGGGACTGCGGGCCCGTTTCGTCTTGCGGGGGGCCGAGCCGAACAGGTCGGTGCGGATCACTCCGACCGCCATGATCACGAACAGCCACAGCACCGCGAGGAACGCGAGCTTGATCAGCATGAGGGTCAGGTCGGACAACATTGAAGTGCTCTTTAGCCCCTGTCGTGCTCCGGCTGGGTCTGCGATCGTCGGCGCCGGCGGACGGTCCGTTTCTTCAGGGTCGAACCATGCAACCGCGTCGAAAAGCCAAGTAACCCAATGGACCCGGTTATTGTGCCCGATCGGTCAAGTCTTCGGGAGACAGCCTCCTGAGCCTGCTGGTCAGCTGTTCGACGTGCGGGGTGGACGGTGGGTTCCGGCCCGCTCCGGTGGACGCCGAGCGGTGTCGGGGTCGCCGTTGAGCGGGCCGGGGACGGGGTGGTCGTGCGGTCTAGTCGCGGCGGAAGGTCATGGTGGTGCGGCCGAGGCTGATGCGGGTGCCGTCGACCAGACGGGCCCGCTTCACCTGCTGGCCGTTCACGAACGTGCCGTTGGTGGAGCCGAGGTCGACCAGGACGGCGTCGTCGTCCTCCACCCGGATCTCGGCGTGGTGGCGGGAGACGCCGTTGTCCACCAGGCGGAGGTCGCAGTCGGTTCCTCGCCCCAGCAGCGTCACCTGGGTGTTGAGTTCGAACGCCTGCTGCATGCCCTGGGAGGCCGGGCTGCCGTCCTGGACGGCGCCGCCGGGCGAGATGAGCAGCCGCGGCCGGCCGCGCACGCTCTCGCCGCCGCGCGGGTGGTCGCTGACCGGCTGGCGGATCTCCCCGCTCTCCACGGTGGAACCGCGGATCACGCCCGAGCGGATCCGGAACCGCCCGGTCTGGAGGTCGTCGGCGGCGTCGAACCGCACCCGGACCGGACCGACGAACGAGTATCCCTGTTCGGTCGCGTACTCCCGAGCCAGTTTGGACAGCTCCTGGCCGAGGCTGTCCGAGTAGACCTCCAGCCGCTCCTTGTCCGAGCCGGCGAGCTCGACGACGAAGTCGTTGGGCACCAGGGTGCGGCCCTGGGCGACGATCGCGGCGCGCTCGTCCATCTCACGCTGCACGGCGCTGGCCACTTCGACGGGCTGGAGCTCTGACTTGAAGGCCCGCGCGAAGGTGCCTTCGATCATCCCTTCAAGCCTGCGCTCGAAGCGTTGGAGCACTCCCACGAGGTACCTCCCTTACTCCACTCCCGATGTATGACGATCGTAACCGTGCAAACGTGCCCTCTGTTTCACAATCGCCCCCGCGTCGCTCGGCAAATTCCCTGGGGAACCGGTCCCCGTCAATGTTGCACGACGGGTGTCACGACCGTGCTAGCCTTATGTCTGTCGCCAGGCGGAAAGCCCCGATCACCGGGATAGTCGCAGGCGGCGGACGCGAAGTTGTTCCAGAGTCGCGAGTCCCCCGGGCGGGTGGCGGAACGGTAGACGCGCACGGTTCAGGTCCGTGTGTCCGAAAGGATGTGAGGGTTCAAATCCCTCCTCGCCCACACAGACGCGGAGTCGTCATCGAGCCCTGAGTCAGCACGGACAGCCGTGGGACCAGGGCTCTTCTCGTTCCCGAAACCTTCGGCGGCGCGAACCTCGTGGCCTGAACCGGACGCGGTTCCGGGGCTCCCGACGTCGGCTATGTCACATCGGCGCCGACCGCCTGGCCGGGCCGTGTCGCGGCCGGGAGCCCACGCGGTGCGCCCCGGCCGCCGCTCGGACGGCCGGGGCCGTAATCAGTCAGTCCTGCGGAGGCAGCAGCGCGCCCGGCTGCTCCCAGCGGTCGATCTCGCAGCCATCGGATCGGCGGAAGGTGCTGTCGACCTCGGTACCGCCCATCCGGCCGGTGACGGTGGCGACCTCGGGGCCGCCGTAGACGAAGGTGCACGCCTGCGAGTCCGGGACCGGCTCGAACACGTCGGTCCCGGCGTCCGCCAAGTCGGCGCAGGCCGCGTCGGGGTCGGGGTGGTCGCCGCCGGCGGGCGAGCAGGTGAGCGTCCACGTGTCCGGCGCGAATCCCTCGATGACGGGCTCGCCCTCGGCGTCGAGGGAGAGTTCGATGGTCAGTTCGATGTCGGCGGGGTCGGTCGCGGGGCCGTCCGCGGAGTCGTCCGCCGAGGCGGAGGAGCCGGAGTCGGACGGGGACGGGGAGGCTTCGGCGGACGGGGGCGCGGAGCCGTCGGAACTGGGAGACTCGTCCTGGGCGGCGACCTCGGTCGCAGCGCCGCATCCCGCGACCAGGAAGCCGAGGGCCGCGAGCGTGGCGGCGTGCGCCAGTGCCGTCGTCGGGATGTGTGTACGCATAACCTGTTGGACGCGGCCGGCCGGCGACGGGTTCCCCGTTCGTGTTCGTCCTGCCACAGATCGTGATACGAGGAGTTTGTCGGGATGTTTGGTGTGAACGTGCCGGTCGTCGAGGTGAGCGCGGTGCCCGGCGACGGCTACCTGCTGGACGTCCGGGAGCAGGACGAGTGGCGCGCCGGACACGCGCCGCATGCGGTGCACATCCCGCTGGGTGAGCTGGCGCAGCGCGCCGGCGAGGTCCCCCGGGACCGCCAGGTCTACGTCATCTGCCGGGTCGGCGGCCGCTCGGCTCAGGCGGTGCAGGCCCTCAACGACGCCGGATGGCGCGCCGCCAACGTCGCGGGCGGAATGAGCGCGTGGGCGCTCGCCGGCCGGGAGATGACGAGCGAGACCGACGCCGCGCCCGAGGTGATCTAGAGCCGGCCGGCCTCGCGGACTCCCCGGCTAGGCGCCCTCCTCGAAGGCGCCCGGGTGCTTGAAGCGTTCGAGCGTGAGCAGGTAGCGCTTGGCGTCCGGGCCGCCGGCGTAGCAGCCGACCTCGGCCGGGTAGTCCTCCGGAACGATCCGGTGGCAGGGCAGCAGCACGCAGATGGGATTGGTGGCCAGGGTGTTCGCCACCGCCCGTCCGGCGTTGCCCCGGCCGATGCGTTCGGCGAGCCGGGCGTGCGTGAGCGTGGCGCCCCAGGGCACGTCGAGCAGCGACCGCAGCACCACGCGGCCGAAGTCGCTGGTCAGCCGGAGGTCGAGCGGGATGGAGAACGACGTCAGCCGGCCCTCGAAGTAGGCGTTGAGCTCGCGGCGCACCGGGTCCAGCCGGTTCTCCTGGCGGCCGATGTCGGCGGAGACCGCGCGGGAGAGCCGGGGCAGCACGCTGTCCTCGGAATCGAACGAGCAGGAGACCAGGCCGCGCTGGGTGAGGGCGAGGGTCAGGAAGCCCACCGGGGTCTCGGCGGTGCCGATGACGACGTCGTGCTGGGCCGGGCGGACGGTCGGCCGCGGCCGCGCCGGCAGCGCGGTGGACGCCGCGGGGGTGGTGGCGGTCGCCCGGATCAGGGCGTCGAGGTCGCCGTCGACCTCCTCCGCGCCCCTGGTCGCGCCGTGCCAGCCGCTCCGCCCCTCGCGCCACGTCCTCGTCACGTTCGCCCCTCGCATCGCCACCACTCTCCGCCCGACGGTGCTTCGAGAATGGCACGGAACGTGCCGGAAGCCGTGGATCCCCGGTCCACCGGCGGGGCGCCGCGGGCACGGGATGGGACCAACCTCGGTATTCGTATGCCGTAGACAGGGCGCGAAATGGCACTATGACGACGTGAGTCCCGAGTCTGCTGCCTTCAACGCCGACGCCGTGTTGGCGAGCGCGGCCGATGCCGTCGTCGCGGTCGACGTCGAGCTGCGGGTCGTCATGTGGAACCCGGCGGCGGAGCGGATGTTCGGCTGGCGGGCCGAGGAGGTCACCGGCGGTCCGGCGCCCATCGTGCCCGATGAGCTGATGGCCGAGCACCACGCGGTGCTGGAGCGGGTGCGCGCCGGCGGGCCGCTCTCCATTCTCAGCCGGCGGCTGCGCCGCGACGGCGCGGTGGTCGACGTCCGGATCGACACCAGCTGCCTGACCGGCCCCGACGGCAGGCCGTGCGGTTGGGTGAGCGTCCTGCACCCGCACCAGGACGCCGGCACCGTGCAGAGCCACATGGCCGAGCGCGCCCGCCTCGTGCGGCGGCTGACCGACGTCGTCGCCGACATCAACGCCGACCTCGACCTGTCCGCCGTACTCGACCGCATCGCGCACAGCCTGACTGAGCTGACCGGGGCGGACGCCGGAGGGTTCGTGCTCATCGAGGACGACCAGCTGCGCCTGGTCAGCCTCACCCAGCTCTCCGACCACCTGCGCGGCTACACCGCGCCGCTGGAGTCGAGCCTGTTCGGCGAACTGCTCCGCAGCGGGAAGAGCGTGCTGCTCGCCACCGACGACACCCGTTCGCTCGGCGACCTCATCTGGGCCGACCTGGAGGGGCTGCACACCATCGCGCTGGGGGTGTCCAACGTGCAGGGCCGGCCGTACGGGGCGCTGTACGCGCTCTACAGCCGCCGCAAGGTCGGCCATCTGGAACTGGAGCTGCTGGAACTCCTGGCCGCGCACGCCGGGGTGGCGCTCGGCAACGCTATGGCCTACCAGGAGATGGTCCGCCAGCGGGCGCACGAGCACGCGGTGGTGGACGCCAGCGCCGACGGCATCGCGGTGCTCGACCCGGCCGGCCGGGTGCGCAAGTGGAACCGGGCGGCGGCGGAGCTGACCGGGTGCGGGTTCGGCGACGCGGTCGGCCACCCGCCGCCGTTCCCGCTGCCCGCGCGGCCGGGCGAGCGCATCAAGCACCGGCTGGAGAGCGGCCGCTGGCTGGAGGTGCTGATGGCCGACATCCCGGAGACCGACGAGCGTGTGGTCGACTTCCGGGACGTCACGCAGGCCAAGGCCTTGGAGGAGGAGAAGGACCTGTTCCTCGCGACCGCCGGCCATGAGCTGCGTACCCCCATCACGGTGGTGCAGGGCTTCGCCAACACGCTGGTGCGGCGCTGGAAGGAGCTTGACGACGACGCGCGGCGGTCGGCGGTCGGCACGATCGCGGAGCGGTCCACCAAGCTCGCCCACCTGGTGGAGAACCTGCTGCTGGGATCGCTCGCGGGCAACGGGCAGCTGCGGTCGGCGAACGTGCCGTTCGACCTGCGGCGGCTGCTGCGGGAGTCCGCGGTGGCGTTCCAGCCGGCCTCCCGTACGCACCTGCTCCGCCTCGACCTCCCGGAGGAGCTGCCGCCGGTGACCGGGGACCCGGTCTCGACCGACGTCATCGTCGGCCAGCTGCTGGAGAACGCGTTCAAGTACTCCCCGGACGGCGGCGCGGTGACGGTGCGGGCCGGGGTCGAGGGCACCGGCGTCGTCGTCACGGTCGAGGACGAGGGCATCGGAATCCCGCCCGAGGACCGTGAGCGGGTGTTCGACCGGTTCGTGCAGGGGGAGACCGGCGACCGCCGGCGCTTCGGCGGCATCGGACTGGGGCTCTACATCGTGCGCCGCCTGGCCCGCGCCCAGGGCGGCGAGGTCACCGCGCACGGGAACGAGCCGCGCGGTACCCGGATGAGACTCACACTACGTTCGGTGCCGGACGGAGCCTTGGGGCCGGCGTGACGTGCTGGAAGTCCGGTCCCGGGTGCTCACGGGGAGCCCGAGGGGGCCGCGAGGCCGCCGGGCTGGGGGATCCGGTGAGCAGGGCGGGTTTCTTCATGGAACGAACGGGGCATTTCGGCCCTGGTGAGAATCCGAAGTGAGACCACGCCGCCGGTCGCGCCGCTCGTCGCCGGCCGTCCGGCCTGCCGGAGGGCCGGTTTCGAGGCCGGCCCCGACCGGGGCGCGTCGGCACCGGGGACGCCGCCGCGCACCGCGCCGGTCCGCCCCACGCCGCACGCACGCCGGGGAACAGGAGATGGACGTGTCGAAAGCCGTGCTGCTGCCACATGTGCCGTCGAGTGTCACCGCCGCGCGCCGGTACCTCTGCTCCGACCTGCGCGCCCGGGGCGTGCGGGGAGCCGTGGTCGAGGACGCCGCCCTGATCGTCAGTGAGCTCCTGAGCAACGCGCTGCGGCACGCGGCGCCGCTGCCGCCCCCCTTTCCGCCCGATACGGTGCAGATGGCCTGGCACTTCGCACTGCACGGAATGGACGGCGGCTGGGTCGAGATCTCGGTCTGCGACGGCGGCGCGGACACCCTGCCGCGGGCCGCCTACCCCTCGGCGGCGGCGCTGGGCGGGCGCGGGCTCGGGATCGTCCAGCGGCTCGCCGCCAAGTGGGGGACCGAGGTGGACGACACCACGACGACGGTCTGGGCCGTCGTCGAACTGCCGGCGCAGGGCCCGTCAGAGACCGGGGCGCAGACCGATCCGGGGACGGTGATGCGGCCGGCGGACGGGGCGGGAGGAGGGCGCCCGAACGGGTTCCATCCGGCGCCCCAGCGGTCGAGAGCCTGACGTTTCCCCGGATCAGCGGCTTCTAACCCCGCGTGGCCAAGTCGTGTCACGAAACACCGCGGACGAGGTGGCTACCGCCCCTCCCGACCGCTACAGTCTCGACTGTGGAGTTGAAGATCTCAAGTCAGTCTCAGGCGGATTACGCGGTGGTTGCCGTTCGCGGTGAGATTGATCTTTACACGGCACCGCATCTGCACAGCGAGCTCGTCGCCACCGTGGACGAGGGCGCCGGCCGTCTCCTCGTGGACATGTCCCGGGTGGACTTCTGCGATTCCACCGGTATGAACGTCCTGCTCTCCGCCATGAAACGGGCGCGCGAGAAGGGCGGCGACCTCGAACTCGTGGCTCCCAAGCCCTCGGTGATGAAGATCCTGCAGATCACCGGGCTCGACGCGGTCTTCACGATCCACGCGTCGACCGACGCCCTTCCCGTCACGGCGGGCACCAGCGCCGCGAAGTAGACCGGCAGGACCGATATGAACGCTGCCCCCGACCGGCAGGACAACGTCGCGGTCGTCATCGCGGCCAAGGACGAGAGCGACCGCATCGCCGCCACCGTGCGCGCGGCCCGGACCCTGCCGGGTGTGGATCTCGTGCTCGTCGTCGACGACGGTTCCACCGACGGCACCGCGGCCGTCGCCGCCGACGCCGGCGCCCGGGTGCTGCGGCACAGCCGCAACAGGGGCAAGGGTGCGGCGATGGAGACCGGCGCGGAGGGCGTCCGGCTCATCGAGGCGCACGAGACCGCCGCCGGATCCGCGGCGGATCCGCGGCACCTGCTCTTCCTGGACGCCGACCTCGCCGACACCGCCGCACAGGCCGCTCCGCTGGTCGCGCCGGTGCGCGACGGCGAGGCCGACATGACCATCGCGCTCTTCCCGGCCACCCGCATGCGGCTCGGCGGCCACGGTTTCGTGGTGCGCCTGGCCCGCGAGGGGATCCGGCGGGCCACCGGCTGGGAGGCCGAGCAGCCGCTGAACGGGCAGCGCTGCCTCACCCGTGCCGCGTTCGAGGCGGCGCGGCCGCTCGCGCCGGGGTTCGGCGTGGAGACGGGGCTGACCATCGACCTGCTGCACCGCGGATTCCGTCTCCGCGAGGTGGAGGTGCCGCTGGAGCACCGGGCCACCGGCACCGACCTGCGCGCGCAGCTCCACCGCGCACGGCAGTTCGCCGACGTCGGGCGGGCGCTGGCGGCCCGTGAGCTCGGACCCGCCGCGGTCCGCGGGATGCGCCGCGTCGAGGACGGGGTGCGCGACACCGCGCGGACGGTTTCGCGGCGTATGGCGCGGATACGACGCGATCAACGCGCGAAACACGAGGAGTATCCGGACGCGAACCGTCCGTAGCCATTAGTCTCACAGTGTGCTATCTACGATCCTGGCCGGTGCCGCCGTACTGCTGGGAGTGGTCGGGCTGCTCCTCGGCGTCATCGCACTGATCCGATCTCGCAGGGCCGTCGACGACTGCCGGACCGAACTCCGGCGCCTGCTCCCCGACGCCAACGGCGTCGACGTCAGGGCCATCCGCGATGTCGCGGCGGTCCGTTACGACGCTCTGGAGGAGATGTCCGGGGCACGCTCCTTCTCCCTGGCCATGCTGAACGCCGCCGGCGACGGTGTCGTGCTGACCTCCATCAACGGGCGGACCGAGTCCCGCACCTACGCGAAGATCGTCGAGCAGGGCAGCGCGGCCGAGGCGCTCTCTCCGGAGGAGTACCGGGCCATCCGGGCCGCCCGGCTCGGGCAGGGGCCGGGGTACGCCACGCCGCTGGGCGACAGCGTGCCGGGCACCGCCGCGTACGCTCCGGCCCGGCCGGCCGCCGGAGCCGTGCCCGAGCAGGCCGGGCCGGAGCGGCCGGCGGAGCCGGCGCCGTCCCGCGTGGGCGAGGGGGCCGGCGGCGAGCGGACCGCTGCCGAACCGGGCGGCCCCGACCCCTCCAGCCGCTGACGGTCTGCGGCGGGTCGGCCCGACCTGCGCCGTCGGGGCCGATCAGCGGTATAGCCTGCTGCTATGCCGAACCGCTACGCCTATCTGGGGCCAGAAGGCACCTTCACCGAGGCCGCGCTCCGGGAGCTGCGGCCTGACGCCCCCGCGGAGGCGCGAGTGCCCTGCGGCGGGGTGGAGGCGGTGTTCGCGGCCGTGCGCGGCGGAGCGGTCGACGGCGGGGTGGTCCCGCTGGAGAACTCGGTGGAGGGCGGGGTGCCCGCGACGACCGCCGAGCTGATCGCGGGGGAGCCGCTGCTCATCTCCGCCGAGGTGACCGTTCCGGTGGAGTTCGCCTTATTCGCCCGCGAGGGCGTCGGGCTCAGCGATATCAAGCGGGTGGCGACGCACCCGGTCGCGCTGGGGCAGTGCCGCGGCTGGCTGGCGGGCAACCTGCCGGACGCCGAGACGACCACGGTCTCCTCGACCGCCGCCGCGGCCAAGGCGGTGGCCGACCCCGGTTCCACCTTCGACGCGGCCATCTCCGCGCGGATCGCGGGCGAGCGCTACGGGCTGCACGCCGTCGCTGACAACGTCGGCGACCGCTCCGAGGCCGCCACCCGGTTCGTCTTCCTCACCCGCCCGGGCCCGCTGCCCGAGCCCACGGGTGCCGACCGGACCTCGCTGGTCGCCTTCATCACCGACGACCACCCGGGGGCCCTGCAGGAGCTGCTGAACCAGTTCGCGCTGCGGGGGGTCAACCTCACCCGGTTGGAGTCGCGGCCCACCGGTGCCGGCCTCGGCCGGTACTGCTTCTGCATCGACGCCGAGGGGCACGTCGCCGAGGCCCGGGTCGGCGAGGCACTCATGGGGCTGCGCCGGATCTGCGCGGACGTCCGGTTCCTCGGCAGCTATCCGCGTGCGAGCGGAGCCGCGGTGCACGTGCCGTTCCCGCCCACGTGGAGCACCACCAACGCCGACTTCGACGAGGCCGAGCGCTGGTTGGCCCGGGTCCGGGCCGGCCGGGTCGGCTAGCTACCGCCGCGCGCGGGCCCCGGTGCGCCCCTGTTTTCCGGGCCATCGCACGACACCGGTGGCCGGACCGATATCGGGAGCGGCCGCGCGGGACTTCGGCGACGGCCCGCCCCAAAGGCGTGATCCGGCCGTTGAATGTGCACAGCAGTGGGTACGGGCTGTGGATAACCCTGTGGATATCCGGGGATAACAAGCAGCGGTCAGAAACGCCTGTGGATAAACATCAACTTTTGGCCGGATGCGGCCAATCGGTGGCGAGGGTGCGGCCGTAGCGGTCGGTGCCGTGTTCCGGACCGAATTCACGGTCCCACCTGCTGTCGCCCGTACCAAGGGGACACGCCTGCCGGTCGCCGAATCGCCTCGCCGCAGGTGCCGGACGCATTCGGTCCACGCCTTCGACAAGGAGCAGCGACATGACCACAGTCATCCCGTACCTGTGCGTGCGCGACGCCGCCGCCGCACTGGACTTCTACCGGATCGCCTTCGACGCCGTCGAGGACGCACGCTGGACCGAGGACGACGGGCGGATCGTCCACGCGCAGTTCACGATCGGGGAGGCGACCTGCTTCGTCGCCGACGAGCACCCCGAGATCGGGGTGCGCGCCCCCTCGGCCTACGGAGGCACGCCGGTGTCGCTGGTCCTGCGGGTGGCCGACGCTGACGCCACGGTCGCGCGGGCGGTCGCCGCCGGCGCCACGGTCGAGCAGGCGGTGGCCGACCACCCCTACCACGAACGTCGAGGGTGGGTGGTGGACCCCTTCGGGCACCGGTGGGCGGTCAACAGCCGCACCGAGGAGGTCACCGAGCAGGAGCTGCGGGAACGCATCGGCGAAGAGCGCGGGTCCGCGATCTCCCAGCACAGAGAGTGACTCAGGTCACCGGAATCGGGGAAGAACCCAGGAAGGCTCACCCGACACGGAGGATGAGGATGTCCGCGGCTACGATCCTCAGATCGTTTCAGCACCACAAGGTCGCCCTGCTGACGACCTACCTCAGCGACGGCCTCAGCGCCGTCAACACCCCGGTCCGCATCGTGGTGGACGGCGACCGCGTCATCTTCCGGAGTTGGGAGGACTCGGAGAGCGCCAACCGCATCCGGCACCACCCCGAAGTCGACCTGCGGCCGTGCACCTTCCGCGGCGCACCGATGGGCAAGCCGGTCCGGGCGTCGGCACGGCTGCTCGAAGGCGCGGAGGCGCAGCAGGCCGCGCGTGTTCTCGGCCTGCGGCAGCCAGCGGTGCAGCGCTGGGCCGTGCCGCTCTCGCACCGGCTGCTGCGCTACCGCACCCTGCACTACGAGCTGCGGCCGCTGATCGTGGAGGAGGTCGAGAGCGCGGAGGGCTGGCCGGACTGAGCCCGGACGGGCACAGCCGCCGGGCACAGCCGCTAGCTCACCCGCAGCGGCATGACCAGGTAGCGGAAGTCAGGCCGGCCGCCCTCCTCGGAGGGGACGCCGGAGATGACGACCGGCTTGGTCGGGGCGGTGAAGTTGAGGTACGCGGTCTCGCTCTCGACGCCGCCGATCCCGTCCAGCAGGTAGCTCGGGCTGAACGCGACCCGCATGTCGTCGCCCTCGTACTTGGTCTCCAGCGCCTCCAGCGCCTGGGCGTCGTCGCCCGAGCCGGCCTCCAGAACGACCTCGCCCTGGGTGAACGAGAGCCGCAGCGGAGTGTTGCGGTCGGCCACGAGCGCCACCCGTTTGACCGCCTCGGTCAGCGGCGCCGTGCTGATCTCGGCGCGGGCGTCGAACTCGGTGGGGAAGCGCGACTCGTACTTGATGAACTCGCTGTCGATCAGCCGGGTGGTGGTGCGGCGGCCGCCGGTCTCGAAGCCGATCATGCCCTCGCCGCGCGACGCGCCCCCGGAGCCGATGGTGGACAGCGCGATGTCCACGTTGGAACCGGGCACCAGTGCGCGCGCGGTCTCGGCGAGCGTGCGGGCCGGTACCAGGGCCGAGGCGGTCAGATCGGCCTGCGCCGGACGCCACCACAGATCGCGGACCGCGATGCGGTAGCGGTCGGTGGCGGCCAGGGTGAGCGAATCGCCCGAGAAGGCGACGTGGATGCCGGTGAGCATCGGCAGGGTGTCGTCGCGGCTGGCCGCCGGCGCGACCTGGCGCACCGCGGTGCCGAAGGCGTCGCCGCCGATGGAGCCGGTGACCTTGGGCATGTCGGGGAGCCGGGGGTAGTCCTCCAGCGGCAGCGTCAGCAGGGTGAACCGTGCGCTGCCGCAGGTGACGAGGACCCGCGAGGCGTCGGAGGCGACCTCGACGGGGTGCGGCGGCAGGTTGCGGGCGATCTCGGCGAGCAGCCGGCCGGAGACGAGGATGGCGCCGGGCTGGTCGACATCGACGTCGACGGCGGCGCGCGCCGAGACCTCGTAGTCGAAGCTCGACAGCCGCAGCCGCCCGGACCCGGGGTCGGGGATCTCCAGCCGCATCCCGGCGAGCACCGGGACGGCGGGACGGGCGGGCAGCGCACGCGCGGTCCAGGCCACGGCCTCGGCGAACGCGTCGCGGTCGACTCGGAACTTCACGCCAGCCTCCAGTGGTGGTCGCATGCGATGACCCGACTACCCGACACCGTACCCAGCACCACCGACGTTCCCGGAGGTTTTCCACAAGAGGCCGCCGGGGCACGCGGGCTGGCCGTCGCAGCGCCCCCTCCCGTGTCCTCGCGCGGCGGACACGCGGGCGGATCCGGTCGGCTACGATCGCAGTCGGGATCTCGTCGGTCCCCTCTGGAGGGTTCGCATAGCGGCCGAGTGCGGCGCTCTTGAAAAGCGCTAGGTCGGTAGCCCCGGCCTCGTGGGTTCAAATCCCACACCCTCCGCCACCACGCACGGCTTCGCTCCCGGCAGAGTGCCGCTCCACCGGGAGCGAGGCCGCGCCGCGTTCCAGGGGCGGGCTCAGCGCCCGCCGCGGCCCGAACCGCCCCGTCCGCCGTCCAGCCCGCGGTCCAGCCCCGCCCGGCGTAGGGCGTCGGCCATCGCGCCGCCGGGGCTGTCACCGGACCGGCCGCGGCCCTGGCGCCCCGACCCGCCGCGGTCGCGGCGGCCGGCACCGGAGCCCGGCCGCGCCTGCCCGGACCTGGGCCGCTGGTCACCGCCGTCGGTGGGCGCCGGCTCGTCGTCGAGCCGCAGCGTCAGCGACACGCGCTTGCGCGGGATGTCGACGTCGAGCACCTTCACTCGCACGATGTCGCCGGGTTTGACCACGTCGCGGGGGTCCTTGACGAAGTTCTTCGACATCGCCGACACGTGCACCAGCCCGTCCTGGTGCACACCGACGTCGACGAAGGCGCCGAACGCGGCAACGTTGGTGACGACGCCCTCCAGCACCATGCCGCGCGTCAGGTCCCCGATCTTGTCCACGCCCTCCCGGAACTCGGCGGTCCGGAAGGCCGGACGGGGGTCGCGGCCGGGCTTCTCCAGTTCCCGGAGGATGTCGGTGACGGTCGGCAGGCCGAACGTGTCGTCGACGAACTCCGCCGGCCGCAGCGCCCGCAGCGCCGGACCGTTGCCGATCAGCCCCTTGATGCCGCCACCGGTGGCCGCGAGGATTCGCCGCACCACCGGGTACGCCTCGGGGTGCACACTCGACGTGTCGAGCGGGTCGTCACCGCCGGGGACGCGCAGGAAGCCGGCGCACTGCTCGAACGCCTTCGGTCCGAGCCGGGGCACGTCCTTCAGGGCGGTGCGGGACCGGAACGGCCCGTGGGCGTCGCGGTGCAGCACGATGTTGTGCGCCAGACCGGCGCTGATGCCCGACACCCGGGTCAGCAGCGGCGCCGACGCGGTGTTGACGTCCACCCCGACGCCGTTCACGCAGTCCTCGACCACGGCGTCCAGCGAGCGCGAGAGCTTCGTCTCGGCGAGGTCGTGCTGGTACTGGCCGACCCCGATCGACTTGGGATCGATCTTCACGAGCTCCGCCAGCGGGTCCTGCAGGCGGCGGGCGATCGACACCGCGCCGCGGAGCGAAACGTCGAGTTCGGGCAGCTCCTGGGCGGCGTAGGCGGAGGCCGAGTAGACGGAGGCGCCGGCCTCCGACACCACGATCTTGGTGAGCTTGAGATCGGGGTGCAGCCGGACGAGGTCGCCGGCCAGCCGGTCGGTCTCCCGGGAGGCGGTGCCGTTGCCGATCGCCACCAGCTCCACCCCGTGGGCGCGGGCTAGCCGGGCGAGGACGTCGATCGACTCGTCCCAGCGGCGGCGCGGCTCATGCGGGTAGATCGTCTCGGTCGCCACCACCTTGCCGGTGGCGTCGACCACCGCGACCTTCACGCCGGTGCGGAACCCCGGGTCGAGCCCCATGGTCGGGCGGGCACCCGCCGGCGCGGCGAGCAGCAGGTCGCGCAGGTTCGCGGCGAACACCTCGACCGCCTCGTCCTCGGCGGCCTGCCACAGCCGCATCCGCAGGTCGACGTCGAGCCGGACCAGCACGCGGGTGCGCCACGCCCAGCGGACGGTGTCCAGCAGCCAGCGGTCCGCGGGGCGCCCGGCATCGGAGATGCCGAAGCGATCGGCGATGCGACGCTCGTAGTCGCTGGGGCCGGTCTGCGGCGTCCCGGAGGCGGATTCCTCCTCGGGCTCCAGGGTGAGGTCCAGGACCTCGTCCTTCTGGCCGCGGAACATCGCCAGAACGCGGTGCGACGGGAGCTTGGTGAAGGGCTCGGCGAAGTCGAAGTAGTCGGCGAACTTGGCGCCGGCCTCCTCGCGGCCCTCGCGCACGCGCGAGACCAGCCGGCCGCGCGTCCACATGGTCTCGCGGAGCTCGCCGATGAGGTCGGCGTCCTCGGCGAAGCGCTCGACGAGGATGGCCCGCGCGCCGTCCAGCGCCGCAGCGGCGTCCGCGACGCCCTTCTCCGGATCGGCGTAGCCGGCGGCCGCCTCCCGCGGGTCCACCGCGGGGTCGGTGAGCAGGAGGTCGGCCAGCGGCTCCAGGCCCGCCTCGCGGGCGATCTGGGCCTTCGTCCGGCGCTTGGGCTTGTACGGGAGGTAGATGTCCTCCAGCCGGGCCTTGGAGTCGGCCGCCATGATCCGGGCTTCGAGGGCGTCGTCCAGCTTGCCCTGCGCGCGGATCGAGTCCAGGACCGCCGTCCGACGCTCCTCCAGCTCGCGCAGGTAGCGCAGCCGCTCCTCGAGCAGGCGCAGCTGGGTGTCGTCGAGCGTCCCGGTGGCCTCCTTGCGGTAGCGGGCGATGAACGGCACCGTGGCCCCGCCGTCGAGCAGCTCGACGGCCGCCACCACCTGGTGCTCTCGGACGCCGAGCTCCTCGGCGATCCGCTGACTGATGATCATCGTCACGTTGCTGTCACATTCCTGGTACGCCTTGCTCAGATGGATCCGGGATGCATTGTGCAGGGCACGGCCCCCGGTTGTCGCCTCGCGGCGCGCCCGCGCCCGGTCACCGCGGCCAGGCGAACGCCTCGCCGACGGTGGCGGCGAGCTGCAGGTAGGCGTCCCGGGTGGCGGCGTGCATGCGGTCCAGATCGACCTCGGCGCCCTCCTCCAGGTGCGAGTCCCACGGCACCCGGACCACGGCCCGGCACCGGCTGGCGAAGTGCTCCTCCAGCCGGTCCAGGTCCACGCTGCTGCGTCCGCCGGCGCGCACCATGGACAGCACCACGACCGCGCCGCGCACCAGGTAGCCGTACTCGTGGGCGTCCAGCCAGTCCAGCGTGGCGCTGGCGCTGCGGGCGCCGTCCACCGACGGGCTGGACACCAGCACGATCTGGTCGGCCAGCCCCAGCACGCCGCGCATCGCGGAGTGCAGCAGGCCGGTGCCGCAGTCCGTGAGGCAGATCGAGTAGAAGTGCTCCAGGAGCCGCGAGACCTCGCGGTAGTCGGCCTCGCTGAACGCCTCGGAGACCGCCGGGTCGCGGTCGGAGGCGAGGATCTCCAGGCGGCTGTCCGCCTGGGAGGTGAAGCCGCGGATGTCGGCGTAGCGCTGGATCAGGACCTTCTCGTTCAGCAGGTCGCGGATCGTGGCCGCGGTCTCCAGCCGCACCTTGTCCGAGAGCGTGCCCCGGTCGGGGTTGGCGTCCACCGCGAGCACGCGGTCGCCGCGCAGGCTGGCCAGGGTGGCACCGAGCGCCACGGTGGTGGTGGTCTTGCCCACGCCGCCCTTCAGGCTGAGCACCGCGACCCGGTGGTGTCCGCCGGCGACCTGGGTCTGCACGCGCGCCACGAGCTCGCGGCGCCGCAGCTCGTTCGGCGACTCCCCGGGGTGGACCAGCCCGAACGTCGCGGAGTGCACGATCCTGCGCCATCCCGACGACGGCGGCTGCCGCCGGCTGCGGACCAGCGTCTCGGCACGCAGTGCCTCGGAGGTCTCGCGGACCGGCGGGTTGTCCCGGGCCTCGTCCTCGGGACGGCGGTAGCTGGGCTGCCCGGTCGGCAGCTGGTCGAACGGGCCGGTCGACGGCGCGGCGGGCGGCGGGCCAGCGGGGTAGGGCGGCCGCGGCGGCTGGTCCGCCGGCGGCCAGCCGCCGCGGC
>NZ_QEIO01000087.1 GCF_003336425.1 Marinitenerispora sediminis
CGGCCGAGCCGGGGAAGAACCCGGGTGTCGAGCACTGACGGCGACCGACCACGGGAGGCCACCATGGCAGCTGCGTCCGGACTGGACGACGTCCAGACCCTCATCGACCGGGGCGGTCACCGCGCCGTGGTCTCGGCCGTCCGCGCGGACGGCTCCGTCCAGTCCAGCGTCGTCGTCGCCGGGGTCGTCGCGCATCCGGTCACCGGGGAGCGGGTCGTGGCCTTCACCACCCCGGGCACCAGCGTCAAGCTGCGGCTGCTGCGGGCCCGCCCGCAGGCGACGATCGTGTTCCAGCCGGACTACCACTGGGCGAGCGTCGGCGGGCGCGTCGACCTCGTCGGGCACGACGACCCCCGCGAAGGCGTGGACACCGAGCGGCTGCGGCTGCTGCTGCGCGAGGTGTTCACGGCGGCCGGCGGCAGCCACGACGACTGGGACGCCTACGACCGCGCCATGGCCGCGGACCGGCGGACTGCGGTCCTCATCCGGCCGGACCGCGTCTTCGCGATGTGACGGGGCGCCGGCCCCGGGCCAAGGCGGCCATTGGCCAGCCCGCCGACCAGCGTGCCGACCGCGAGCGGAGGGGATCGGCGGGAGGCAGGCCGCCTGGCCCTGGACCGGCCGCCTACGGGGCCGTGACGCCGCCGAACGGGCGAGGGAGCCCGCTCGGACGCGACCGCGTGGTGGCGACCAGGCGCGGCACGAGGGCCGTGGTCGACGGCGGAGCCGCCCGACCCGCCTCCACCGGTATCCGGCCACGCGGCCTCCGACGTTCGAAGAACGCCGCCTGGCGCGTCAGGCCGGTCGGGACCACCCGGCCCGGGTTGGACGGTGCGCCCGGCACGGGGCCGGGAGAGGGCGGCCGGGCTTCGCGCTCCCGGACCTGCCCGCTGATGGCGAACCGGGGACGGGCCGCGGGACCGGAAGGACCGCAGGGGCGCCGCACGTCCATCCAGAGCATAGAAATTTCCAGTTGCGGGAAATTTGCAGGGGGTATAACGTCCGGGGCATGCAGGAGTCGCGGCGCGAACGGAAGAAACGCGAGACCCGGACGCGGATCGTCATGGCGGCGATCAGGCTGTTCGAGGAGCAGGGGTACGAGCAGACCACCGTGGCCCAGATCGCCGCGGCGGCGGATGTCGACCCCAAGACCTTCTTCAACTACTTCGGCAGCAAGGACGAGGTCCTGTTCGTCGACGCCGAACGGGACCTCGACGTGATGTTCGAGGCGATCGCGCGACGCCGGCCGGAGGAGGGCCCCGGTGAGGTGCTGGCCAGGACGGTCCAGGAGTACGCCGCCCACCGCCGGCCCAAGGTCCCGCGCAGGGAGCCCGAGGAGCTGTCGGCGGCGACCCGGCTGGTCCTGACCACGCCGGCGCTCCAGGCGAAGGGGCTGTACCTGCTGCTCGGTCTCCAGCAGCGGATCGCCGACGAGCTGCTGAAGGCGTTCCCCGGACAACTCGACCCGGTGACCGCCGCCGCGATGACCGGGGCCCTGCTGGGGGCCATCCAGCAGGCGGGCCTGGCGAGCGTCCGGCTCGGCCAATCGCAGGACGAGCTGTGGGCGGCGTCCCGGCACGGTGCCGAGATCGCCATGCGCGGCCTGCTCGCCGTGCGCCCGGCCACCGGAGGTCCGGCCACCGAAGGCCCCTGACGAGGGCACGGCTCCCCCGCCCGGCCGCGCACCCGGGGCCCGGCCCGCGCCGCGCCCGGGCACCGACCGGGGGTCCTGCTCTGCCCATCCCCGAGGGCGGCGTCCCGCCCACCGGTGAAAGGACCGGACCGACATGACGGAAAGCTCCCGAGACATCGCCCGCGACGTTCGACGCGCCGTACGGCAGGGCCCCGCGGCGCTCGCGCAGCGGCAGCGCGCCCGCCTCGCCGGGATGGTGGCCCACGCCCGGGCCGCCTCGCCGTACTACCGCGAGCTGTACCGGGACCTGCCGGACCAGGTCGAGGACCCGGCGCTGCTCCCGGTCACCGACAAGAAGCACCTGATGGACCGCTTCGACGACTGGGTCACCGACCGCCGGGTGACCCTCGAACAGGTCCAGGCGTTCGTCGCTGACCCCGAGCTCGTGGGGGAGCGCTTCCAGGGCCGGTACGCGGTGGCCACCACCTCCGGTACCAGCGGCGTGCGCGGCCTGTTCGTGATCGACGAGCGGACCGTGGCCGTGCACACGGCCCTCGGGGCGCGCACCGGCGGGGTCGGGCCTGGCGCCGCCCTCCGGCTGCTGGCCCGCGCCGGGCGTACCGCCATCGTGTCCGCGCCCGCCGGCCACTTCTTCACCGTCGCCCTGCCGGCCCGGCTCCGCAAGGAGCACCCGTGGATGGGCCGCTTCATGCGAGCCTTCCCGATCGACCGACCGCTGCCGGAGCTGGTCGCCGAGCTCAACCGGTACGACCCCGCCATCGTCAGCGGCTTCCTGAGCATGCTCACACTGCTCGCCGGCGAGCAGGAGGCCGGCCGCCTGCGCATCCGCCCGGCCGTCGTCGTCGCCGGCGGTGAGACGGCGACGCCGGAGGCCCTGGAGCGGCTCGGCGCCGCGTTCAACGCCAAGGTCCGCAGTGCCTACGCCGCCACCGAGTGCGGCTTCCTCAGCTACGGCTGCGAGCACGGCTGGTACCACGTCAACACCGACTGGGCCGTGTTCGAGCCGGTCGACGCCGACCACCGGCCGGTCCCGCCGGGGCAGCCGTCGCACACGGTCCTGCTGAGCAACCTGGCCAACCGCGTCCAGCCGATCCTGCGCTACGACCTCGGCGACAGCGTCCTGCTCCGCCCCGACCCCTGCCCGTGCGGCGACGTGCTCCCCGCCGTCCGGGTGCGGGGCCGCGCCGCCGACATGCTCACCTTCCCCACCGGCGGCGGGCGGGTCAGCATCTCGCCCATGCTCTTCGGCACCCTGCTGGACGGTCTTCCCGGCGTCGAGCAGTTCCAGGTCGTCCAGACCGCGCCCACCACGCTGCGCGTGCGGCTGCGGACCGGAGACGGCGCCGACGCCGAACGCACGTGGCAGGCCGTGCACGGCGAGATCGCCCGCCTGCTCACCGAGCACGGCGCCGGCGCGGTCACGACCGAACGCGCCGGGGAACCGCCGCAGCAGTCGCCCGGTGGCAAGTACCGCAGGATCATCCCCCTGGCCAGCGGGTGAGGACCCGGCCCGCGGGCGCCGCCGGGCGCGGGGCCGACGCCCGGCCCCGGCCTGCTCCCCGGCGCGCCTCGGGCGGGCGCGGCCCGGCCGAGGCGCGCCGGGGCGGACGGGGGAGGGCCGGCGGCGGCCTGATCCGCGGGACCGCCGGCGCAGTAGGCTGAACGGCCAGGAATCGGCGGCGGCCGGGGGCCGCCGCCAGCGAGGGCGGTGCGTGCCCGCCGGAAAGGACGTGCGTCCCGAGATGACCGAGGCCGTCTCACCCGCCGGGCCCCGCTGGAGCGACTCGCGGAGTGGGTCGCCAGCCCGCCGGCCGCGGGCGGCGTCATCTCGCCGCAGGTCGCCGCCGTCCGCGCCCAGCTGGCCAGGCGCAGCATGACGGGCCTGGTCCGCGACCTGTTCTGGTCGCCGGTGGACCTGCGCGATCCGCTGTTCGGCGCCCCCGGCGCGGCCCTCGACGCCCGGGAGGGCATGCTCGCCGCCCTGGAGCGGCTCGACGCGCAGGCGAGGAATCCGGCCGAGAGCGGCGGGCGGGCGCTGTCCGAGGCGGAGCGACTGCGGACGCGCACCGGCATCGCGCGGCTCTTCACCGCGTTGGGGGAGCACGCCCGGGCATCGAGCATCCTCGACGCCGAGCTCGCCCGGGTCCGCGACGCGGGCGATCCGTTCGCGGGTTTCCGGCCGGACGTGGTCGGCGCCGCCGTGCTGCTCGCCGAGACGTTCGCCGAGAGGGAGCACCACGACGGTGCCGCGTCCGCGTGGCGGCGGCTGGCGGACGCCCAGCGGGACGCCACCCGGGCCGCGGCGCGGGCGGGGGCGCCGCGTGCGCTGCTCGACGAGTGCGAGCGCGCCGAACTGCGCACCCGGGTCCGGGAGTTCGACCACGCCTACGCGGGGACCTTCACCCACTACGAGAGCATCGCCGAGGTGGCCGAGCGGGCCGCCCCGCGCGCCGCGGAGCTCTTCGGCCCGGAGGACCCCCTGACGGCGCGGCTGGCCCTGCGCGGCGCGCAGGCGCACCACGACCGGGTGGCGCGGTTCGTGGACGGCCACGAGGAGAAGCTGCGGGCGCTGGAGGCCGCCGGGCGGTTGGCCGCCCGCGCCGTGGCCGCCGCGGGAGCCGGCGCCGGCGCACGCCGCGCCGCGGTGGAGATCCGGGACCGCGTGGCGGCCGCGCTGGAGCGGTCGCGGGCCGCGGCGGCCTCGCCGGGCGCCGTGCCGGATCCGGCCGGTGGCGCCCTCGGTGTACGGCGCGCGCTGGCGGCCGTGCGCCGCGGCCGCGCACAGGCACGGGTCCGCCGGGAGGCGGGACAGCAGCTCCGGCGGCGCCCGACCCGCGGGTGACCGCCGTTTCCGCGGACGGCGGCGCCCCGGGTAGCGCGGTCCGGCCTCTCACTCCATCCGGGCCCGCCCCGGCCCGGATTCCCGCCCCAGCGCGGCGTGGGCCGTCGGGCCGCCGCGGAGCCGGGGGCGTCCGGGGCCGGCGGGCGGCGCGCCGGGCCGGTGGCGGATGGCCGCCGCTACCGGACGCCGCGGAAGTTGTCCGCCGGCACGTGGACGGAGTCCCCCGACTCGAAGGCCACGGTGACCCCCTCGGCCTGCCAGTCGACGTCGGCGATCCGCGGTTCGGCGCCGCCGAAGCGCAGCTCCACCGGGTAGTAGTAGTGCGCCGCGTCCGGGCCGAGCCGCAGTTCGTAGTCGAGGCCGGTCAGGCGCCGCACCCGGACCAGGTAGAGGTCGCTGGACCATTCGGTGCCCACGTACTCGTAGCCGACACCGGAGTCCCGCGAGGCCTCCGCGTGCAGGACGTCCTCGTCAAGTGAGACCGACGGTCCCACGAGGGCCACGCACCCCACCGAGACGGCGAGCGAGACCGCGCCGGCGACCAGGGCCGCGAAGACGCGCCGGTACAGCCGGTTCCGAGTCACCGTGAAGGCCCTCCAAGGTGGCGGGCCGTCGGCCCGGTCGGCCGCCGGGCCGCGGTGTCCGCGCCACCGGCGCCTGAGTATGCCAGGGAGGCCGCCGGCCGGCGAGCGGCGGCCGGGAGTCCGCGGGGAAGGGCTGCCCCGGGCCGTGGTGCCGCGGGGCGGCCGCGGGACGGCCGGGCGGCCTCTGGGGGCCGCTGGGTACCGCGCCGGGGCCCCGGCGCGGGAGCGGGAGCGGGCCGCCGGTCTGACCGGCGCTAAGAACGCGCTAAGAAGCGTCCCGGAACCGCCTGGTACGGCAGTATTCGCACTTCGGATGTGCTGAGATCGCGTCGAGATGGTGCGAAAACGGACAAAATATGCAGGCCGGCCGGGTGTGGCCGGGCCTCCCGGCGTGCCCCGGCTGAGCCGCCGGGCGCGGCTGAACGCCTGGTTGGCACATCCCGCGCGGGTCGTCGTGACCGGGTTCGCCGTGGCCGTGGCCGTCAGTACCGCGCTGCTGATGCTGCCCGCCGCGGCCGAGGACGGGACGCGGACCGGCTTCGTCGACGCGCTCTTCACCGCGACCTCGGCCGTGTGCGTCACCGGCCTCACCGCCGTCGACACCCCCACCCACTGGTCGGCCTTCGGCGAGCTGGTCATCCTCGGATCGATCCAGGTCGGGGGCCTGGGCACCATGTCCCTGGCCACCCTGATCGCGCTGGCCGTCGCCCGCCGGATCAGCCTGCGGATGCGGCTGGTCGCGCAGGCGGAGACCAAGCACGCCGGCCCCAGCGACCTGCGGCGGATGCTGACGGCGATCGCGGGGACCGCGCTCGCCGTCGAGGCGGCCACCGCCACCGTGCTGGCCGCCCGGTTCGCGGCGGGCTACGACGTCGCCCCCGGACGGGCCGTCTACCTGGGCGTCTTCCACGCCGTGTCGGCGTTCAACAACGCTGGATTCGCGCTGTTCTCCGACAACCTGATGGGCTTCGTGGCCGACCCGTGGATCTGCCTGCCCATCGCGGCCGCCGTCATCATCGGCGGCATCGGGTTCCCCGTCCTGCTGGAGGTGCGCCGGGTGCTGGGCGGCACGCGCGCCTGGTCGACGCACGCCCGCATCACACTCGGCGGAACCGCCGTGCTCATCGCCGGCGGAACGCTGCTCGTCACCGCGCTGGAGTGGAGCAACCCCGGGACCCTCGGTCCGCTGCCGGGCCCCGCGAAGCTGCTCGCCGGCTTCTTCCACGGGGTGATGCCGCGCACCGCCGGCTTCAACAGCCTGGACATGGCGGCCATGCAGCCCGACACGCTCATGGTCACCAACATCCTCATGTTCGTCGGCGGCGGCAGCGCCGGCACCGCCGGCGGCGTGAAGATCACCACGGCCGCGATCCTGCTGCTCGGCGTCTGGAACGAGATCCGCGGCCACCGCGACGTCACCATCGCGCGGCGCCGCATCCCCGAGGCGGTGTACCGCCAGGCCCTCGCCGTCGTCGCGCTCGGTCTGAGCCTCGTCAGCTGCGCGGTCATCGTCCTGCTCTCCGTCACCCCCTACGCCCTCAGCCAGGTGCTGTTCGAGGCCGTCTCGGCGTTCGGCACGGTCGGGCTGTCCACCGGCATCACCTACGACCTGCCGCCCGTCGCCGAACTCGTGCTCACGCTGCTGATGTTCACGGGCCGGCTGGGGCCGCTCACCCTCGGGGCGGCGCTCGCCCTGCGGATGCGCACCCGCCGCTACGATCTCCCCGAGGAGCGCCCGATCATCGGATGACGCCCGCGTCCGCGCGGAGACGAAGGAGGCCACGCGTGCCCGTGTTCGACCACCTCGACATCCCGGTCGTGGCGGCCCCGATGGCCGGCGGCGGCAGCACCCCCGAACTCGCCGCCGCGGCGGCGCAGGCCGGCGGGTTCGGCTTCCTCGCGGCGGGCTACCGCGACGTCGCGGCGATGACCGAGCAGGTGCGGGCCCTCCGCGCCCGCACCTCGCACCCGTTCGGCGTCAACCTGTTCGTGCCCGGACCCGACACCGCCGATCCGGCGGCCGTCGCCGGCTACCGCGACCGGCTCGCCCCGGAGGCCGAGCGGCTCGGCGTCCGGCTCGGCGAGCCGAAGTGGGACTCCGACGCCTTCGCCGCCAAGGTCGCGGCGCTCGCCGCCGACCCCGTCCCCGTCGTCGGGTTCACGTTCGGCTGCCCGCCGCGGCCGGCGGTCCGAGCGCTGCGCCGCGCCGGCAGCGCCGTCCTCGTCACCGTGACGAGCGCCGACGAGGCGCGCGCCGCCGTCGAGGCCGGAGCCGACGCCCTGTGCGTGCAGGGCGCCGAGGCCGGCGGCCACCAGGGCTCGTTCGACGACGCCGCCGAGCGCACCGCTCCGCTGGCCGAGGTGCTGGCCGAGGTACGCGCCGCCGTCCGCGTGCCGCTGCTCGCCGCCGGCGGCATCATCGACTCCGCCGGCGTGCGCGCCGCCCTGGCGGCGGGCGCCACCGCCGCCCAGGTCGGCACCGTGCTGCTGCGCAGCCGGGAGAGCGGCGCCTCCGCCGCGCACCGCGACGCGCTGGCCGACCCGGCCCGCACCGCCACGGCCGTCACCCGCGCTTTCAGCGGCCGCCGGGCCCGCGGGCTGGTCAACCGGTTCCTCACCGCCCACGACCGCGCGGCCCCGGCCGGCTACCCGCAGGTCCACCACCTCACGGCCCCGCTGCGCGCCGCCGCGGCCCGCGCCGGGGACGCCGACACCCTCCACCTGTGGGCCGGCACCGGCTTCGGCGCCGCCCGCGCCGCACCGGCCGCCGACATCCTCACCGGGCTCGCCGCCGGCGTCTGAGCGGCTCCGCCAACGCCTTCCCGGGCCCGCGGCACCGGACTAGGCTGGGGGCATGAAGCGGCGGACCCGCCGATACTCCTGGCTGATGACCGTCTGCCTCACGCTGTTCATCGGCTCCCTGCCGGTCTGGTACCTCGCCGGCACCGGGTGGGCGCTGGCCATGTGCGCCGTCGCGGCCGTCATCCCGCCGTTCGCGGTGATCATCGCCAACACCGCCGACCCGGACGACCCCGCCGACCACGACACCCGGTACGGTCCCAACGCCGAGTAGCCGGACCCCGGCGTCCGCGCGGCGCCCCGCCGGGTCCGATACCCTCGGGCCCGAGCGGACGGGGGAGGGGCGGCATGACGGGGCGCGGCTACACCGTGCGCGGCGCGGCGATCGGCGACACCGCGGTCGCGCCCATGGTCGCGGAGCTGACCGCCGAGTACACACGGCGCTACGGCGCCGACGTCGCGGCCAGGGAGATGGCGGGTTATCCCGCCTCCGACTTCGCCGCCCCGCACGGCGGCGTCCTCCTGCTGGAGGAGGCCGGGCGGACCGTGGCCGGCGGCGCGTTCCGCCGGATGGACGCGGGTACCGCCGAGTTCAAGCGGATCTGGACCGCCGCGGCGCACCGCCGGCGCGGGCACGGCCGCCGGATCGTCGCGGCCCTGGAGGGCGAAGCCGCGGCGCGCGGCTACCGCAGGGCGTACCTGACCACCGGACCGGCCCAGCCCGAGGCCGTCGCGCTGTACCTGCGGCTCGGCTACGCGCTGCTCGACAGCGAGGGGACCTCGCCCGACGGCAGCCGGGACTACTACGCGTTCGCCAAGCCGCTGCCCGGCTGACGCGCCTCCCGCGCGTCGTGGTCGGCGGCCACCGCCGCTCCTACGATGGGGGGAGCGGCCCGGCACGGCCGCGGGAACGCCGCCCCGCCGGCGGGACCACCCACTCCACGCGACGAGGAGAGCCGAACCGTGACCGATGACCAGCGTCCGCAGAGCGAGACGGGACGGGACGACGCCGACGCACCGGAGTTCCGGCCGCGGAAGAACGGCCCCTACCAGACCGTCTCCGACGAACTCGCGGCCTGGATGCGCACCGGGTGGGCCGACACCGAGCGCCGCGACCTGCACCCGGTCGAGCAGGCCCCCTACGCCGCCAAGCGCCGCGCCGCGCTGGGCGCCCGCTTCCCCGGCGAGCGCCTCGTCATCCCCGCGGGCCGGCTGAAGGTGCGCTCCAACGACACCGAGTACCGCTTCCGCGCGGCCAGCGACTACGTCTACCTCACCGGGGACCAGTCCGAGGACGGCTGCCTGGTGCTGGAACCCCGCGCCGACGGCGGGCACGAGGCCGCCCTCTACCTGCGGCCGCGCTCCAACCGCGAGAACGGCGAGTTCTGGCTGGCCGGCGACGGCGAGCTGTGGGTCGGGCGGCGCAACAG
The DNA here is from genome assembly GCF_003336425.1 of Marinitenerispora sediminis. Classification (GTDB taxonomy): domain Bacteria; phylum Actinomycetota; class Actinomycetes; order Streptosporangiales; family Streptosporangiaceae; genus Marinitenerispora; species Marinitenerispora sediminis. The sequence goes on from NZ_QEIO01000087.1 coordinate 9,310, forward strand.
CCTCACCGAGGCCGCCCGGCTGTACGCGCTGCCCACCCGCGACGTCCGCGCCCTCCCGGACGACCTGCGCGCGGCCCAGCCGCCCACCCGGATCGTGCGCGGTCACGACAGCGCGCTGGAGGCGGTGCTCGCCGAGCTCCGCGGCACCGCGGCCGAGGACGCCGCGGCCGAGCGGGACGAGGAGCTGGCCGTCTACCTGCACGACGCGCGCCTGGTCAAGGACGACTGGGAGGTCGCCCAGCTCCAGGGCGCCGTCGACTCGACGGTGCGCGGGTTCGAGGACGTCGTGCGGGTCCTCCCGCAGGCCGAGGCCACCTCCGAGCGCTACATCGAGGGTGCGTTCTTCCTGCGGGCCCGGGTCGAGGGCAACGACGTCGGCTACGGCACCATCGCCGCCGCCGGCTCCAACGCCACCACGCTGCACTGGGTGCGCAACGACGGACCGGTGCGCGCGGGCGACCTGGTGCTGCTGGACGCCGGTGTCGAGGCGACGAGTCTCTACACCGCCGACGTCACCCGCACCCTGCCGGTCTCCGGCCGGTTCGACGACGTGCAGCGGCGCGTCTACGACCTCGTCTACGCGGCCCAGGAGGCCGGCATCGCCGAGGTCGCGCCGGGGCGGCCGTTCCGCGCCTACCACGACGCCGCGCAGCGGGTGCTGGCCGAGGGCCTGGTCGAGTGGGGCCTGCTGGAGGGCCCGGTGGACCGGGTGCTCGAACTGGGGCTGCAGCGCCGCTACACCCTGCACGGCACCGGCCACATGCTCGGCCTGGACGTGCACGACTGCGCGCAGGCCCGCACCGAGAGCTATGTGGACGGCGTGCTCGCCCCGGGTATGGTGCTCACCGTCGAGCCGGGGCTGTACTTCCAGCCCGACGACCTCACCGTGCCGGAGGAGCTGCGCGGGATCGGCGTGCGCATCGAGGACGACGTCCTCGTCACCTCCGAGGGCAACCGCGTGCTGTCGGCGGCGCTGCCCCGGCGCTCCGACGAGGTCGAGGCGTGGCTGGCCGGCCTGCTGCCCGGGCACTAGGACGCCTGGCCGGGGCCGCGCCGCTCGCCGGGTCACCGCGGAGCGCACGGGCGGCGCGATCGGCGACCGGGCGGGGCCGCCGCCTGCCACCGGCGCCCGTTCCACCGGCCGGGGAGCGCGGCGCACGTATGCGGCACCGCGTGTCCGGGGCGCCGTCCCCCCTCCGGAGCGGTGGGCCCCGGCGGTGCGGCCGCCGGGCCGGTCCGCCGGGCCGGCGACCAGGGCTGCGGTGACGGGCGGTCGCCGCGCGCCCGGAGGCCGCGCCCGCGCCGCCGGCGCGACACCAGAGTGAGGCGGTGGCCACTCTCCCCGGCTACCCGTCGTCACCGCTCAGCGAAGAGGACCGCGACGCGGCCGTGCGGCGCCTGCAGGAGGCGTACTCCACAGGGCGCATCCCGCACGAGGAGACGGACGCGCGCCTCCACCGGGCGCTCACCGCCCAGGCGCGCGGCGAGCTCGTGCCGGCGCTCGCCCCGCTCTCGCAGGACACCGCGGACACCGCGTCCACGATCGCCGCCGCGAGCGGGCGGATCCGGCGGCGCGGCACCTGGCGGGTCCCGCGCTTCCTCAAAGTCGAGTCCGCGTTCGGACGCGTGCGCCTGGACCTGGCCCGGGCGCTCATCGAGCATCGGGTGGTCGACATCGAGCTGCGGATCGGCACCGGCGGGGCGAGGATCACGGTGCCCCGCGACGCCATCGTGGACTTCGGCGGCCTGCGCACCGTGTGGAAGTACCCCCGCTACCGGACCCGGCGGCGCTCCCGCCCCCTCGGACCGGCCATCAGGATCTCCGGGTCCATGGAGTACGGACGGCTGACGGTCCGCCACGCGCGGCGCTGAGCGCGCTCATGGCGCCAGGACGGTGTGCCCGGCACCTCGCGGCCCCGCTCCACGGCCGTCGCGAAGCCCGTCCGGCGCTCCGGGCGGGCGCGGGGAGCGGTCCGGCCAGAGCGCCGGAGCGGGTGCACCAGCTCACGCCGCGCGGTCCACCCCGGGGTCGTTGTAGTGGTCGGCGCGGGCCTGTCCGGAGAGCGCGTGGATGGCGGCCATGACCTCGTCGGTCACCAGCCGCCGGGCCTGTCCCGGCCGGAGGTGGCCGTAGCCCTCCGAGAAGTCCAGCGGGGAGCCGAACCGCACGCGGATCGGGTGCAGGCGCGGCATGCGGGCGCCGACCGGCTGGATGTGCTCGGTGCCGAACAGCGCCACCGGCACCACCGGTGCCCCGGACGCGAGCGCCAGGTGGCCGACGCCGGTGCGGCCGCGGTACAGCCGGCCGTCGCGGGACCGGGTGCCCTCGGGGTAGATGCCGAACGCCTCGCCGGCCCGCAGCACCGACAGGCCCGCCTCCAGGGCGGTCATGGCGTCGCGGCCGGCGCCGCGCTTCACGGGCAGCGCGCCGAGGGAGCTGAACGCGAGGCGGGACAGCCGGCCCTTGACTCCCGGGCTGTCGAAGTACTCGGTCTTGGCGAGGAAGCGCACGCGGCGCGGCACGACGAGCGGGATCACCACGCTGTCGGCGAAGGACAGGTGGTTGCTGGCCAGGATCACCGGGCCGTGCGCGGGCACGTTCTCCAGCCCCTCGATGGCGGGGCGGTAGAGCACCCGCCCCGCCACTGAGCCGATCCCCCGAAGTGTGCCGTAGAGCACTCGTACCCCCTGTCGTCGCGCCATCGCCGCACCTCGCGGTGGACAGCACAAGAAGATACCGCTCGGCGGAAGCGCTGGTCACCGGGTGCAGGAGCCCGGTCGCGGGCGAGAGAGGGCGGGGCAGCGGCGGCCGCGTCAGGCCGGCGTCCACTCAGCGTTGGCGCCGCAGACGATCAGGCACGGGTTCTCGCCGGGCACCCGGCCGGCCAGCCACGCGGCGAACGGCACCGCGGCGGCCGGCTCGGCGGCGATCCGGAACTCCTCCCACATGCGGTCGCGGGCGGCCAGGATCTCGGCGTCGCTCACCATCGCGGTGGCCACGGGGTGGCGCCGCAGCACCGCGAACGGCACGTCACCGACCCGTGAGGCGCCCAGTGCCGAGGACGCCACGGAGTCCACGGGGGTGTCCACGGGTTCGCCGGCCTCAAGTGCGGCATGCAGGCTGCGGCAGCCCTCCGGCTCCACCGCGACCACCCGGCGCCCGCCGGTGCCCAGGCGCACGCCGGCGACCAGCCCGGCGCCGCCGACGGCCACCGCCACCGTGTCGCAGTCGGGGGCGTCGAGCGCGATCTCCAGACCCACGGTGCCCTGGCCGGCCACCACCTGCGGGTCGTCGTAGGCGTGCAGGTAGCGGACGCCCTCCGCGTCGGCGCGCTCGTGGGCCGCCGCCGCGGCGGCCGCGTAGTTCTCACCCACCCGCACCAGCTCCGCGCCGGACGCCTGGAGCAGCCGCGCCTTGGCCTCCGGCACGGTCTCGGGAACGTAGACGACCGCGGTGACACCGAGCATGCGCGCGGCCGCGGCCACGCCCAGGCCGTGGTTGCCGCCGGAGGCGGTGATGACCTTGTCGGTCGGCTCGCCGGCGCGCAGCGCGTTCAGCGCGCCGCGCAGCTTGAAGGCCCCGGTGATCTGCAGCTGCTCCAGCTTCAGCAGCAGCGGCCGGCCGTCGACCCTCGCGCGCAGCACGGGCGTGCGCCGGGCGTATCCGGCGATGCGTTCGGCGGCGGCGCGGACGTCGGCCTCGGTCGGCACGGGACGCGCGTCGGTGGGCGTCGGGGCGGTCGTACTCGGTGTCATGCCCTCACTCTGCCCCCGAGCATCATTAAGTTAAAGTCGGCGCTCCTAAGCGCGATTAAGCCATGCTTACGGTAGAGGGCGGGGCTCTTTCGGGGGAGTTCGCGCTTCGCCCGACGAGGCGTAGCCGGCACGCGGGACCGGGCCGCCCCCCGATCGGCGCCTTACCGCGGCCCGACGCCGCGGACGCGCCGGGGAGCGGCCCCGGCGCGCGCGGCGAGCAGGTCGTTGCGACCGCGAGGACGTCAAGCCCGCGATCAGCGGACCAGGGCTTCGTAGGCGTTGATCTCGGTGATTCCCCCACAGGAGGCGCTGTTGCGCTGGTAGGCCCAGTTGGGGCTGACGTTGGAAACCCCCCAGGTGCACCACACGCGGACCTTGATGGTCTGGCCGGGGCAGTAGGCCGTGGCGGTCGTGTTGTCCGAGCTGACGTTCCAACTGCAGGCGGCCGCGGCACTGTCACCGCTGTCGGTCTGAGCCGCGGCAGGGGAGGCGCCGCCCAGGAGGATTGCGCCCGTGGCCAGGACGAGTGATGCGAAGGTGGCCGCGACGCGCCGGGAGTGAGGCATGCTGCTCCTTGACTGGAAGTGGGGGCGCACCTCGTGCGGTGCGCCGCGGTGCCCACTGCTCAGAGCGTGCCCGCCGGCGGCTGGGACAGCGTTGCCCATGCGTGCCCGACTCTTGACGATGCGTCCCAGCCTTCACCCGCTGCGGCAGGCCGCGTGCCGGTAATCACCAGGGGTCAGGCCGTATGAGGCACGGAAGGCCCGGCTGAAGTGGGAGTTGCTGGGAAATCCCCAGCGGGCCGCGATCGCATGGATCGGGTACGCGAGCAGGGCGGGGTCGGCGAGGTCACGGCGGCAGCGCTGGAGCCGGCGCTGGCGGATCCAGGTGGCCACGCCCAGCCCCTGGGCTTTGAACACGCGGTGCAGATGGCTGATGGAGATGTGGTGGGCTGCGGCGATGGCGGCGGGCGTCAGGCCGGGGTCGGCGAGATTGCGCTCAATGTAGGCCTGGACCCGTAGGAGCAGCACCCGGTGGTGGGTTTCGGGCGGGAGCCCGCTCCCGGATTCCAGAGTGTGGGCGAACAGGGCCGCGATCAGGTCCGCGGCGACCGAGGACAGCCGTGCCGCGTCGGCGGCGGTGTGGCGGGTGGACCCGTGGCCGAGTTCGGTGAGGCAGTGGATGAGGAGTGCGCCTATACCCCCGTGACCGGGCAGGCGGGTGGCGAGGAGCCGGTCGAGCACGCCGGGCTTGAACGGCAGGAGCGCGCGGGGGAACTGCGTCACCACAAGGGTCGTCCGGTCCTGGTCGCGGCCGGAGGTCATCGTGCCATGGAAAGGGCGCGAGGAGTCGTTGAGCAGGAGGCCGCGCGGCCCGCAGGAGGACGCGCGACCGGCTTGGGCGAACGACTGGTGCCCGTGCAGGCTGAAGATCAGCTGGTACACACCCGGGTCGTGCTGGCGGACGAGTTTGGGCGACCGTGAGATACGGGACGGTGGGAGGGCGAGCTTGGCCATCCGCATGGCTCCGAAATCCAGGAATCGGGCCTGCATACGGTAATCGTCCGTGGCCTCGCCACTGAGGGCGCATGGCAGGAACAGCTGTCGGGAGACCTCGTGCCAGTAGGCGAACCGTTCGGAGGGGGGCAGGTGCTCGGTTGACAATTCCCTCTCGATCATCGTCGTCACCTCGGTAGGCAGCGGATCGTTGTCGAATGATCCCGGACAATGTAGCGTCACCGATACCGTGGGCCAGGAATAGGTCCGAACCGGCCGCCCGCCTTCGGCACCGGAAGTGGCGGGTGGATCCGCCGCCATTCAGGAGGGTCTTCCGGATCGCCGTGCGGCGCCGAGGGTCTGTCCTTGCGAGGTCGGCAGGGTCGGTGGGTCTCCGGAACGTCCCAGGTGACCGGCCCGGAGCCATGGATGGCCGACCCCGCGTGGCCGCGCCCCCCGATCACGCGCCGATGCGCGAAAGGCGCGCGGTGGGCGGCCGCTGCCGCGTTATCGGGGCCATTCCGTTTCGCTCCCGAAGTATGGCGGCGCAGTCATATCTCAGGGGGTATCGGGCTTCTCCGGGCCGGCTGCGTAAAACTGGCCGAATGGGGAATAGCGACTCGGGGTCCGCCGTCATCTTCTTCGTCGACTGCGACTGCCGCGCCTTCAGGAGGACCGTACGCTTCCTGAAGAGTGACAAAACCCTGATATGTCGCCAGAATGGCGGGGGCCTCACCTGAAGCACCGCGCGGGGCGGACACCGGACCGCCCTGCCGCTGGCACCCGCGGGCGGCGCGTTCGACCAGCGCGTCTGGCGGCTGCTGGCGGTGATCCCCCACGGCCAGACCCGATCCTAGGGCGATCTGGCGCGGCAACTGGGCGACGTCTCGCTGGCACAGGCGGTGGGCGCGGCGGGCCGCAACCCGCTGTGCGTGATCGTGCCCCGCCGCCGGATGTCCATGCGGGCGGGGGGCTCACCGGCTATGCCGGCGGGCCCGGCCGCAAGCGGTTCCTCCTCGACCCGGAGGCGCCACCGCCGGCGGAGGCCGGGCGGCTCTTCTGAGCCCGGCGGCCCCGCGCCCGTGCGGGCCGGGGCGAGTACGCGCCGGGCCGACGCCGGCGGCCCGCTGGGCTGGGGCCGCAGGCCGGTCCAGGAGGCGAGGTAGTCGGGAGGGAATCCGAGCAGGAAGGCCGGGTCCGGAGGGGCCGGGGCCGGCCTCCCCCACCGGTCCCCGGTGCCTTCGCTCGGGGCGTGGTGCAGCGGGCTTCCGGCACCGGTCTAGCCGTCCTGGCCGAGCAGCTGGAACTCCCAGGCCAGGCTGGTGCCGAAGCTGGCGCCGTGGGCCAGCATGATCTCGTTGAGGCCCGGTACCGTCTCCTGGCGCGCCCAGTCGCGCTGCCACTCGCACAGCACCGTGCCGGTGGCGGTGGGCACCACGCCCGCCTGCACCATGCGCTGGACGCCGCGCTCGTGGGCCTCTGCCGTCATCGCGCCCGAGGCGTCGGTGACCGCGAAGACCCGGTACCCCTCCGCCAGGGCCTGGACGGCGGGGAACGCCAGGCAGATGTCGGTCCACAGCGCGGCCATGACGAGGTCCCGGCGCCCGGTGGCCGCGACGGCGTCGACCACCCGGCGGTCCTCCCATGTGTTGATGGTCGTGCGGTCGAGGGGCCGCTGGTCGGGGAAGACGTCCTGGAGCTGGCGGATGATGCGCCCGCCGCGCTCCTCGACGACGGTGGTGAGGATCGTCGGTACGCCGAAGAGCCGGGCCCCCTTCGCCAGGGCGGTCACGTTGTTCACCACCACGGTGGTGTCGTGGCTGTTCATACCGGCGAACTGCGCGCCCTGGTGGTCGATCAGCACCAGAACGGAGTTCTCCGGGGTCAGCAGGGCGTCGAGGCCGATGTAGGGGTTCGTGCGTGTCGTCACGGCGATCTCCTCACAGGCGGGGCGGACCGGACCGGTCCCCCGGACGGAACGCGGACGCGCCGGGGCCGACCGCGGCTCGGCGCGCCGGCGGCGCGCCCGCCCCCACTCCGCTGCCCGAGCGGGCGCCGCCGAACCGTCGCCGCGCAGCTCGGAGCGGTGCCCGGCCGCCGCCCGCCACCGATTGCCGCCGGGCGGCGGCGCCGCGGTCCTCAGCCGTGCCGCTCCCGGCCCGCCCGGTCGGCGCGCACGGTGGTGCGCAGCTCCGCCGCGTTGGCGAGGGCGTCGGCGAGCCGTGCGCGCTGCGCCGTGTCCAGGGCGGTCGCCTCGACGCGGTCGAGCAGCAGTTCGGCCGTCCCCGGATCGTCCAGGCGCACCGCCAGTTCGGCCCGGTAGACGAGCGCCTCCACCAGCGTGGCGGCCGGGAGGCCAGCGCCGTCCCCGGCCAGCTTGCCGTCCAGGATCTTGGCGGCCTGCCGGTGGTCCCCCTTGGCCTCGCCGAGGACGATCGCGTTCTCCAGGGCACGGGCCAGCGGAACGGCCGGGGCCGCGGCGGCCTCCTCGGCCGGGCCGTCGGTGCCGCGTCCGAACACGCGAATCCAGTTGCCGCCGGGGTCGACGACGCTGAACCCCGGCGAGCTGCCGGTGTTGCGCCGCCGGCGCGGCCGGGTGATGCGCGGTATCCCGGAGACGAGGAGCCTGCCGTAGGCGGCGCGCATCCCCGCGGCGAACTCCTCGAACAGGTCGGCGGTGTCCTCGACCGCGACGATGCACGATCCGTAGGAGCGCTCCGGGTCGAAGCCGGAGATGGCGGCGAAGTGCAGCTCGATCCCGCCGCGCCGCAGCACGGCGTAGGGGTTGGGCCGCGTCTGGCGGTAGGTCCGCTCGAAGCCGAGCACGCGGTAGAAGTCGGCGATCTCGTCGATGTCGCGGCAGGGCAGGATGGGGATGGTGGTCTCGGTCGCCATGGGGGTGCCTCGGTTCTCGTCGTGGGTCGGCCGTCACCGGCCGGGGGCGGGGCGCGGGCCCGCGCCGGCCGCGATGTCGGCCGCCACCGGGTCGTCGCCGAACGCCGCGTCCGGCAGCGTCCGGTTGTCGGCCAGCACCACGCCGTCGGGGGGCCCGCCGGGGTCGGCGTCGAAGACGTTGCCGACGAACACCGCGTGCTCCAGCGGCGGCGAGACGTCCAGCGCGACCGGGGCGTCGCAGCGGTGCACGGCGTTGCCCTGGACGGTGACCCACGAGGCGCCGTAGTCGGTGTACAGGCCGAAGTTGTACGGGGTGAGCGTGTCGCGGACGACGTTGCCGCGGACGAGCGCGCCGCTGGCGTGGGAGTCGCCCTGCGGGCCCGCCAGGTAGATACCGCCGCCGTCGGCGAGCACCTGCATGGTGTCGTGGACGAGGTTGTTCAGCACCTGCGTGCGGCGCCCCTCGTACACCACGATGCCCGCGTGCGGCGTGTCGTGGACCTCGTTGTGCGCGACGACGGTGCGGTCGGTCCCGGAGACCGCCACGCCCGGCGACCCCCGGTAGTCGCGGCCCACGTGGTGGATCCGGTTGTCCTCCACGCGGTGGTCCCGCGCGCCCGCGCCGATCACCAGCCCGCCGCCCGCGACCTCGCAGATCTCGCTGCGGCGGAGCACGTTGCCGCTCCCGGCGCCGCGGAACTCCAGGGCGACGGCGCCCAGCCGGGTGAAGCGGCAGCCCTCCAGCACCACGCGGTGCGCCTCCTCGAACACGAGGTTGCCGGGGATGCTCGCGGTCGCCGCGGGGACCGTCACCTGGCCCTGGCCGCCCGCGAAGGTGACCGTCAGGAGCTCGCCGCCGTCGTAGTAACCGTTGCCGTGGTAGTGCAGGAACCCCTCCGGGCCGCTGGGCCGCGGCCAGGCGGCGTCGGCGAACGTGATGCCGCGGAAGGCGACGTCGCGCACTCCGCGCGCGTGCAGCAGCGTTTCGAGGATGGGGGCGACCACGTCCCTCGGCTCCTCCCCGGGGCGCGGCCGGTAATGGAGGGTGGTGCCGTCCGTGGCGAAGGTGCCGCTGGTGAGGAAGGCGGGGCTGTTCTCGGCGAAGGCGGGGGAGTCGGCGCCGCGGGACTCGCCGGCGCCGGGACCCTCCCAGGTGATGACCGCGTGGTAGAGCCGTGCGGCGCGTTCGAACGCCGGCTGGGCCATCGTGATGGCGGTGGAGCCGGCGTCGCCGGAGATCCGCGCCACCGGGCAGCGCGCCTCCGACCAGGGGTAGGCGCCGCGGTAGACGAACTCCACGTCGCCCCGCCAGGACTGGGGGCCGGAGCCCTCCACGGTGTACCCGTCCGAGGTGCGGGACATGGCCTGCTCCAGCGGTATGCGGGCGCGCTCGGCGCGGCGCCCCGACACGTAGAGCTGGCGCGGGGCGGGGCCGGCGACCTCGGTCAGGTGGACGCCGTCCGCCTCCACCCGCCAGCCGGTGACCGGCCGCCCGCCGCTGACCACGACCTCCTCCTGGTGCGGCGTGCCGTACCCGCGGGCCTGGTAGACCACCCCGGAGTGCTCGGCGGAGAGCCGGAACGTCCGGCCGAGGCGGTAGGTGCCGGCCCGCAGCTCCACGACGGTGCCGGGCTCGGCGGCGTCCCGCCCCCGCTCCAGGGTGGCGAACGGCCGCTCACGGGTGCCCGGGCCCGAGTCGTCGCCCCGGGGATCGACGGAGATCATCAGAGGGCCCACTTTCCGTCGGTGTACGTGGTACACATGCGGCAGGCAACATATATGACAAAGGAGGCAAATGGCGAACCCGGAACGCAGCACCGAAATGCTGTGGGAGCCGCAGCCGGAGCCGCGGCGCAGCCTCAACCTGGAGCGGATCGTGCGCGCCGCGGTGGAACTGGCCGACGCCGAAGGGCTGGCCGCGCTGTCGATGCGCCGCCTGGCCGAGCGCCTCGGCTTCACCACGATGGCGCTCTACCGGCACGTGCCCGGCAAGGCGGAGCTGCTGACCCTCATGCGTGAGCGGGTGCACGGCGAGACCGAGGCGGACGCCGGCCCGGCGCGCGCGGCGGGGTGGCGCGCGGAGCTGGAGGTGTGGGCCCGCGACGAACTGGCGATGTACCGGCGCCATCCCTGGCTGGCGGAGTCCGACGACGCCCGGCACGTGCCCGGCCCGCACACGGTGGGCAGGTTCGAGCGCGCCCTGGAGATCGTGGCGCGCACCGGCCTGCCGCCCGCCCACGTGGTCGCCGCGGTCAATCTCGTCGGCGGCTTCGTCGGCAGCACGGCCCGCCAGGCCGCGGCGGAGGCGCGCATGCGGCGGCGCACCGGTGTCAGCGACGAGGAGTGGTGGCAGGACCGCGACTCGCTGTTCGCCCACCTCGACCGCTACCCCACCCTGAGCCGCCTGTACCGGGAGGGGGCCTACGACACCCCGCCGGACCCCTTCGAGTTCGGCCTCCAGCGGGTGCTCGACGGAGTCGAGGCGCTGGTTCGTTACGAAAGTCGTGACGAAAAGGGGTGCGGAGTGTGCGGCCGCCCCGTGGACCGCGGACCCGCGGGCCGGCCGCGCGACTACTGCTCACCGGCCTGCCGGCAGCGTGCCTACCGCCTGCGGCGGGGCCAGGGCGGCTAGCTGGCGCACGGCGGGAGCCCGCACCGGACTCGCACCGGTGCGCCCGGCCGCCGACGCCGCCCCGCGGTCGGGACCACTCACGGGCGGCGGGGTTCGCGCCCTCGGCGCCGGCCCGACGCCGCGCCGACGCCGCCCCGCGGCCCCGGCGCGGCGCGTCACCGCCGGAACACGATCTCGTAGCCGCCCTCCGGGGTGGGCCGGCCCGAGTACGCCAGGCCGATCAGGTCGGTCCGGCCCTCGTTGAACAGCAGGGCCTCCAGCAGGCCCTGGTCGCCGGCCACCCGGCTGCCCTGCTCCCGGTCGGCGAACCTGATCGTGGTCTCGGACACCGATGAGGAGGGGCGGACCGGTGCACCGCCGAGCTCGGCGCGGGCCAGCGGGGCCACCTGCGGGTGCCGGGAGTCGGCTGCCGCCTGGAAGGCCGCCCTCGCCCTGTCGTGCTCGCCCCGCGACCGGAGCAGGGCACCGAGGCTGAACGCCGCCTTGGGGGCGACGTCCACGTGCCGGGACTTCATGGCTTTGCGGTACAGCCGTTCGGCGTCGTCCAGGTCGCCCTCCTCCTCGCGGATCTCGCCCAGGCACAGCGCGGCGGACGGCGCCGCGGTGGGGTGGCCGCTCTCCACGGCTGCGAGGTAGGCCGTCGCGGCACGTTCGCCGCTGCCGTAGAGCCCGCCGAGGCTGAACAAGGCGACCGGCGCGTGCTCGGGGTGCCCGCTGGCGGCGGCCGACGCCAACGCGGCCTCCGCTCCGGCCCGGTCGCCCCGGCGCCGCAGGAGCAGCCCCAGCCGCAGGTGGGCGCGCGGAGCGACCTCCGGGTCGCCGGAGCGCGCGGCGGCGCGCAAGGCGGCCGCGGCTCCGGCCAGGTCGCCCCTGTCGGCCAGGCGGGTCGCCAGCATCATGTCGGTCCGCGGGTCCCGTTGGCGGCGCAGTGCGCGCCAGAGGTCGGACAGCATCGGACTACCTCCCCCGCGGTGGTTCGTCGAAGTCTCCCCGTGCAGCGCCCCCGGCGGCAAGGGGCCTGGCCGCGGTCGGCCGCCGGTCCGGCCGCCGCCCGCCTCCGGAATCCGGCCAAGGAACTGCTTTAGTGTGGAAGACGTAGCAAAGCAGTGCTTAACACCCGGGTGAAGGCGGGGAGAGGCCATGGTGCTGGACGCCAACCGGCTCCGGGTACTCGTCGAGGTGGCGCACGCCGGGTCCATCGCCGCCGCGGCGGAGCGGATGTCCTTCACCCCGCCCGCGCTCTCGCAGCAGCTGACCAAGCTGGAGCGCGAACTCGGCTGCACGCTCCTGGAGCGCGGACGCGGTGGCGTGCGGCTCACCGAGGCGGGGCGGGTGCTCCTCGAACACGGCGAGCGGGTCCTGGGCGAACTGCGCGACGCGGAGGCGGCGGTGCGCGCCGTGGCCCACGAGGTTCCGCGCCGGCTCTCCCTCGGGGCGTTCGCCAGCGCGGGCAAGATCCTGGTGCCGAGCGCGCTGGCCGCCTTCGGGCACACCCATCCGCATGTCCGGCTCGCGCTGTCCGACGTGGAACCCCCGGAGGGGTACGGGCTGGTCGCGTCCGCGGATCTCGACCTCCTCATCACGCACCGCTACCCGGGTGTGGCGCTGCCGGCCGTCGCCGGACTGCACCGCGAGCGGCTGTTCGCCGACCCGCTGCTGCTCGTGCTGCCGCGCGGTCACGCGGCCGCCGGCCGCCCCGCCGTGCGGCTGGCCGACCTGGTGGCCGACGAGTGGATCTGCGGGGCGCCGGGCATCTCCAACCGGATCGCTCTGGACAGCGTGGCCGAGGCCGAGGGAGTGCGGCTGAACGTCGCCTACGAGACCCGCGACTACGAGGTGACGCTGGCGCTGGTGCGTGCGGGGGTGGGGGTCGGGCTCATCCCGCGCACCATCCTGCGGGCGGCCCCGGAGGGGGAGTGGGCCGCCACATCGCTGGAGGGGCTGGACCTCGCGCGGGAGATCTACGTGGTGCACCGCGCCCGTGCCCGCGACCCGGTCCCGGCCATGGTGGCCACCCTGCGCGAGGCGGCCCGCCGCGCCGGATAGCCCGCCGCGCCGGGTAGCCCGGCGCGGCGGAGCGGCGGTCGCGGCCGGGTCAGTCGTACACGGTCGCCTGCCGCGACGTGGCGCGGATGCCGTCAGTGCCGTGGAAGATGCGCTCGCCCCAGGGCGTGAGCCGGGTGACGTCGAAGCCGGTCACCATGTCGAGGTACTCGACGCCGCCGCTGTTGCCGCTCCACGACCAGCCGATGTAGCCGATCCCCAGGTCCTGGGCGCGGGACATGATGGCGTCCTCGTCGGGGTCGCCGTCGGAGTGGTTGTGCCCGAACTCCCCGACCACCAGGGGCAGTCCCGCGTCGCGGAACCGGGTGAGGTAGTCGTCGACCTCGGCCGCGGTGTCGAACACGCCGTACATGTGCACCGAGAAGACCGTGTTGCGCTGCGGGTCCTGCGCGAACACGCCCGCCGCCTGGTCGCGCATGGTGAAGGACCAGTCCTGGCCCCAGTTGGGCGCGTCCACCATCAGCGTGTGGGCGAGGCCGGCCGAGCGCAGCCGCTGGACGGCGGCCGCGGTCTCGGCGGCCCAGGACGCGTTGACGCCCGCGTTGTTGCCGTAGGGCTCGTTGCCGATGTTGACGATCACGTAGGGCTCCTGCCCGACCAGGGCCTCGCGCACGCTCAGCCAGTAGTCCACGGCCTGGGCGAGCGTGGCCGCCCCGCCCTGCTCGCCGTAGCCGGTGGTGTCGTGCACCTCCAGCACGCAGACGAGCCGGTTCTGCCGGCACAGCGAGACCACGTTGGCGACGTCGGCGGTGTCGTTGCGGCTCCAGCGGTGTCCGCTGCTGAGGACCACCCGGACCGTGTTGGCGCCGAGCGACTTGATGTCGGCGAAGGCCCCGGTCTGGTTCGCGAACCACGTGTGCGGGTGGCTCACGCCCCGCATGACGAACGGGGCGCCGTTGGCGTCGAGGATCCGGCCGCCGCTCACGTGGAAGCCGGTCGCGGCCTGGGCGGGCTGGGCCACCCCGAGCAGCGACGCCAGCAGGAGCAGCACGGCTCCGAGCGAGAGGGGGAGGGGTGTTCTCATGACCTACCTCGGTTTCGGAGGGGGATCGAGGGCGCGGGCATGACCACCCGGCGGCGGGAGCGGGCCGCCGGCTCTGGCTGGCGTCATCGTAGGTCAGTGGCGTTGATCACACAACCGGTTGGCTGGGTGACAGTGCGTTATCGGTGCGGACATGGCGGCCAGGAAGTTCGGTAACAGCCGAGTACGCGTATGGGAGGGTTCCCACACGCGTACTTCGGTGGCAGTGCCGGCGACGGGTCACCAGGAGCGGCGGCCGAGGAACGCGAGCAGCCGGGTCTGCTCGTCGGCGCCCTCGGGCGGGGTCAGCTCCGGCCCGCAGACCCGCTCGCCGCGCAGCGCGTCGCCGAACCCGGCCACCAGGCCGTGCACCCAGCGCACCTCGTCGGCCGGCAGCCGCTCGTCCAGCCCGGCCGCGCGGGCGAGGTCCCAGCGGTGCACCACCAGGTCGAAGCAGAGGAACCGCTCCACCGACTGCTCGAAGGTCATCCGCCCCAGCTGGCCCTCGAACTCCGCGGACGCCCGCTCCGGGACGTCCAGGTCGGCCCGCACCACGGCCGACGCGGCCCGCCAGGCCGCCGCGGGATCGTCGTCCACCGAGGGGACCTCGCCGAGCTCGCGGCCGACCAGGCCGAGGAACATCCCCTGGGTCTGCACCACGTGCCGCACCACGTCGCGGGCCGTCCAGCCCTCACACGGCGAGGCCGCGCCCCACCGCCCCGCCGGAACCGCCGCCACGGTCTCGGCGAACTCCGCCGCGTAGCGCCCGTACCGCCGTGCTACCTCACTCATCGTGCCGCCTCTCCGCTCCCGCACACCTCATGGCATCGGCCTACCCGGGGAGCATGCCGCCGGCCGGCCCCCGTGATCTTGAAGAAACGCGACCCGCGCCCGCCCGGC
>NZ_QEIO01000088.1 GCF_003336425.1 Marinitenerispora sediminis
CCCTCAACGCCGCGATCTGGCACAACTGGCTGATCGGAGCGCCGGTCAAACGCTCGCTCGTGGCTTACGACCATTGAGGAACCCCCATCAACGATCTAGGGCCGGCGCGGTTCCACGGGGAGGAGCTCTTCGGCTGGCCCGGCCGCGCGGCGCCGCCGGGTCCGCCGTCGGGCGGCGCAGAGGCAGGGACGTTGCCGCACCGTGCCTCGGGCTCCGGGCGTCGAGCACCGGGCCCGGCCGCACGGAAGGCGCACCACGTGGCGGCCCACCGCCCGTTCGCCGGGCGAGCCGGGCATCACCGTCCCGCGGCCGGACGGGGACAGCTGCCGGGAGGCCGCCCGGTCTTCGGCCGGGACATCCTCCGCACAGGCGCTCCGGCCCGCTACCGGCCGTCGTGCACCGGCCGGCCGACCACGGTCCCCGGCGGGACCGGACCGGCGTCGCCCGGCCCGCAGGCCGCATGGCGGCGCCGGAGCGGACGGGACCCCGCCTGCTCCGGGCCGCCTTCGCCACCCGCTAGGCGTCCACCCGCAGGTCGACGACCTTGCCGGTCTCGGCGGTGACCGGAAACTCCCCGGTGTACCCCTTCGAGGCCAGCACGCGCACGGTCCACGGCCCGTCGGCCGCGAAGAACCGGAAGGTGCCCTCCTCGCCGGTGGCGACCTCGCCGACGAAGTCACCGGAGGCGTTGAGCAACCGGGCGTAGGCGCCGCTCAGCGGCGCCCCGTCCCGCGACACCACGCCCTGGATGACCGCCTGGTCGCCGGCGTCCACGTCAGCGAGCGCGACGCCGCCCACCGGCGCGCCGCATCCGTTGCCGCTCACTTGGCCTCTCCCAACTCGACCGGCACGCCGACCAGCGAGCCGTACTCGGTCCACGATCCGTCGTAGTTCTTGACGTTGGGCAGGCCGAGCAGCTCGTGCAGCGCGAACCAGGTGTGCGACGAGCGCTCCCCGATCCGGCAGTAGGCGATGATGTCCTTGTCCAGGTCGACACCCGCCTCGGTGTAGAGCTCGCGCAGCTCCTCCTCGGACTTGAAGGTGCCGTCCTCGTTGGCGGTCTTGGCCCACGGGATGTTGCGCGCGGTCGGGATGTGGCCGGGACGCTGCGAGGTCTCCTGCGGCAGGTGCGCGGGGGCGAGCAGCTTGCCGACGAACTCGTCGGGCGAGCGCACGTCCACGAGGTCCTTCTTGCCGATGGCTGCCACGACCTCGTCGCGGAAGGCGCGGATCCCGGTGTCCTGGTCCTTCGCGGTGTACTGGGTCGCCGCGCGCTCCGGCGCCGCCTCCACCAGCTCGCGCGAGTCCAGCTCCCACTTCTTGCGGCCGCCGTCGAGGAGCTTGACGTCCTGGTGGCCGTACAGCTTGAAGTACCAGTAGGCGTAGGCCGCGAACCAGTTGTTGTTGCCGCCGTAGAGCACGACCGTGTCGTCGTTGGAGATGCCGCGCTCGGAGAGCAGCTTCTCGAAGCCCTCCTTGTCGATGAAGTCGCGCCGGACCGGGTCCTGGAGGTCCTTCTTCCAGTCGATCTTGATGGCGTTGCGGATGTGGCCCTTGTCGTAGGCCGAGGTGTCCTCGTCCACCTCGACCAGGACCACGTTCGCGTCATCCAGGTGAGCCTCCACCCAGTCGGCGTCCACGAGGACGTCGGAGCGGCTCATGGGGAACCTCCTTGATTCGATGTGCGTGTGCTGTCGTGCGTTGAGTCGAAGACCGGGCGCCGCGGGGTCTCGGGGTGCTCCGCTACGCGGCGCGGCCGGCCGGGAGCAGCCGGCGGACGCCGAGGTAGACCTCGCAGCCGAGGCAGAACCCGAAGGCCGCGTTGAGGAAGGCGGCGAGAAGCGCGGCGGCGGTCGCGGCGATGCCCAGCCAAGCGCCCACGAAGAGGTAGCCGGCCAGGCCGACCAGGCTGAACGCCAGTCCGACCGCCTGCGCGAACCGCGGCGGGGCGGCGTCCTCCAGCTCCCCTGGCGGCGCCAGCCGCGGCCGCACGAACCGGGCGTACAGCAGGCCGTAGGGCGAGTGCCGCACACCGGCGCCGGCACCGACCGCGAACACGACCGCCTGCAACGCCAGCAGCCATGGACTCGCGCTGACGAGCACGGCGGCGAGAACGACGGTGGTGATGGCAGCCGCGAAGCGCTGCCCTCTCGGATCGACCTTCATGGTGTGCTTCCCGGCTGCGTGTGGCCTACGTGGGGGTCGGACGGCGGCGGGAACGCTGGCGGTCGCTCCGGCCCGGCTCGGGCCGCGGGTCCGCGCTAGCCGCGGGAACGACAGCGCGCGGTGGTCACGCGGCAGAAGTCGACCGCGCGACGCTTCGTGAGGAGCGCGTCTGTCAGGAAGGTCACGCTGATGATGTTACGGGGTGGCGTACCCGATGTCACGGGTGCGCTGCTTCACAAGTCACACTCTCCCCACCAGGAGAGTAGGGAAACGGCGGGCCGGGCCCCGTCACTGGACGGCCCGGCCCAGCGCGGCGATGACGTCGGCCTTGCGCGGCTGCCCGCTGGCGCGGGTGCTGATCGCGCCGCGCGCGTCCAGGACGAGCACGGTGGGCGTACGCAGGATGCCGAGCCTGCGCACGAGGCCGAGATGCGACTCGGCGTCGATCTCGACGTGGGCCACCCCCGGCACCAGCGCGCCGGCCTCGGCCAGCACGCGGCGGGTGGCCCGGCAGGGCTGGCAGAAGGCGGTGGAGAACTGCAGCAGAGTGGCGCGCTCGCCCAGCGGCGCGCCGATGTCCTCTGCGGTCAGCCGCAGCCCCTCGGCGGCCTCGTCGGCCGCGCTCACCACGCCACGGCTCCGTGCCGCCCGGAACCGCCCGGAGCGGCGGCGCAGCACGAGGGCGAGCACGGTCCCCAGCACGAGTACGGCGGCCGCCGCCGCACCACCCGCCACCTGTTCCGGAGCCATGGGCGGCACACCCCCTCGTCCTCGTCCCGGGCCGGCACCACGGCGGGCCCGCCTACTGGGCGACTCCGGCGAGCGGCACGTCGGTGCCCTCGCCGGACAGTTCGACGCCGTTCGGCAGCGCCTCGACGCCGGTGACGCGGACGTCGAAGGGCAGCTGCGGCAGCTGGAGGGAGAAGGTGAGCCGCTCGGTGACCACGGCGCTGATGTCGATCTGCGACTCGCCGACCTGCACGTTGGTGGGGGTGACGTTGACGGTGTCGCCGTCGACGGCGACCTCGATGTCACTCTGCACCGGCACGCTGAAGCCGCTGACGGCCAGGTCGCCGGTGATGCGCGGCGCCCCGTTGTCGGTCTCGATGACGATGCCCTCCGGGAGCCGCTTCTGCAGCTCGCTGTAGGGCAGCATCACCCGGGCGTCCACGGAGCCCGCGGTGATGGAGGGGTTGGAGAGCAGCTCCCCGACGGGCGCCCGGACGTCGCGCAGCGTGGCGTCGACCCGCTCCAGCTGGACCTCGTTCACCGTGAGGGCCCCGGTGACGATGTGGACCTCGTCGTAGCTGCCGGCCGCGACCTGGGTGAGGAAGGGGAAGCCGCCGATGGTGACCTCGGGTTCGGTGGCCATCTCGTACTGCTGCGCGGCCCGGTTGGCGATCTCGCGCTCCAGCGCGTAGTGCAGGCCACGGTCCGCGGCGACCACCAGGACCAGCAGGAAGATCAGGAATACCAGCAATTTTCGCATCGGGGTTCCAGCACACTCCCGTTGAATCTGCCGGCCCTGCCGGCAGGGATACCTTGCGGACCGCGGCGGCACCGCCACTGCGCCGACCTCGTGTCGAGGCCCGAAACACCTAGGAAGCGTACTTCAAACCCGCGCTTTACCCGTTTTTCGGGCGGCTTTCTCAGCGAACTCTGAGAGAGGGGGCGGTGAACGGCTGGTCGGCCGGGGCCGCGGAGGTCATCCCTGCGTCAGCGCTGGGTCACCGCGGCATCAGCATCGTCGCCAGGTTGTCGGTGGCCGACGCCCCGGACAGCGACAGCTCGATCACGTTGGTCGCCACCACGTGCGGGGCGCGCCGCCGCGCGAAGGCGAGCACGTGCGGCTGCTGCTGGTGCTCCTCGTAGGCCAGCTGGTCGCGGTACATGGCGTAGACGATCCGCTGGGACGGCGCGCTCGGAACCGTGTGGCAGGCGAACAGCAGGGTGTCCGGCTCGTGCCGGCTGACCTCCTCCACCACCTCGTCCGCGCAGTCGTCGAACGCGTCCGCGTGCCCCTCGCCCAGCGTGTAGATGGTGATGATCCCGCACAGCCGCGAGGACCTCGCCGGGCCGCCGGCGCCCGCCCCGTAGTCGTCGAAGCCTTCCTGGCCCTCGTAGTCGTCGTAGTCCAGGCGGTCAGCCTTCCGGCGCTTGCGCCGCACGTCGTCCTCCTCCGCGTCATGGCGGTCGTCGTAGTCGTCGTCGGCCGGGCCGCTCCGGCCGCGGTCGTCGGCATCGCCGTCGGGGCCGTCCTCGGGTCCGCCGCGGCGCGCGCCGCGGCGCCGGCTCCGCCGCTCCCGCGGCGGGTCGGCGGCCCGGGAGGCGGCCACCCACAGGCAGGCCAGCGCACCCACCATCACGAGCTGGCCGAGGATGCCGAGCCCGAACCGGCTGACCAGCACCATCAGCAGCGCCGCGCCGCCGAGCAGCCCCACCACGACCAGCTCGTGCCGGGACAGCCGCGGGCGCTCGCCCATCCGCCGGGCGACCACGGCGAGGCAGGCGACGAGCGCGACCACCACGGCCACGTGCACGACCGCCAGCAGCGTCATCGGGATCACGTCGTAGTGGTCGCCGGCGGGCGGGTAGCCGTTGCCGTAGCGGCCGCGCAGCCGGTCCAGACCCAGCACGACCAGCGGGACGATGGTCAGGGTGGTGGCGACCAGCCGCGCGCCGAACCGCGCCCGCGGCGCGTGCACCGCGTACTCGACCGCGCCCCAGCCGATGAGCAGGGGACCGAAGAGGCCGACGCCGATCTGGAAGATCCGGAAGGTGACCCCGGAGAAGTCGAGGAGCGCGCCGGGGAAGGCGGCGCTCAGCGCGATCGCGACACCGATGCCGGACGCCACCCACGCCGCCATGTAGAGCCGCGGGTGGCGGTAATAGCGCGCGGTCAACGCCGCGGTGGCGCTCCAGGCCACCAACGCGACGACGAATGCCAGTCCTACCTCCACCATCCCGCTAATGATGCTGCACTTTCGCCCCACAACGCGCATCCGGCCGCGGACCGGGGGCGGCACCTCGCGGCGATCTCGCTGCACGTGGCACAGCTCGCGATCACGATGTGAGTTACCTCACGAGCCATCCTGTCACTGATCCGCCGCGCCTGGGCTGTCGCGGCGGGGACGTAGGCTCGGACCATGCGGGGCCATCTCCAACGTCGCGACGACGGCCGCGCCGCGCTCACGGGAGAGGCGGCCGCGGCCGCCGCCGAGCGGCGTGCCGACCCGAGTCCGGCGCCGGGGCCATCCGCCGCGTTCTTCGACGTCGACAACACCCTCATGCGCGGCGCGTCGATCTACCACTTCGCGCGCGGCCTGGCCGCCCGCGACCTGTTCACCACGCGGGACCTGGCGCGGTTCGCGTGGGCGCAGCTGGTGTTCCGGGTGACCGGCAGCGAGCAGCCCGAGCACATCAACGCCGCCCGGGAGTCGGCGCTGGCGTTCGTCGCCGGCCACAACGTCGCCGAGCTCATCTCGCTCTGCGAGGAGATCTACGACGAGACGATGGCGGACCGCATCTGGGAGGGCGCGCGGACGCTCGTGAACCGCCACCTGACGGCCGGCCAGCGCGTCTGGCTGGTCACCGCCACTCCGGTGGAGCTCGCCGACATCATCAAGCGCCGGCTCGGGCTGACCGGCGCCCTCGGCACCGTCGCGGAGTCGGTCGAGGGCGTCTACACCGGGCGGCTCGTCGGCGACCTGCTGCACGGCCCGGCGAAAGCGGAGGCCGTGCGGGCGCTCGCCGATCGCGAGGGCCTGGACCTCTCGGTCTGCACCGCCTACAGCGACTCCTACAACGACCTGCCGCTGCTGTCGATCGTCGGCCATCCCAACGCGGTCAACCCCGACGACGACCTGCATGCCTACGCCGAGACGCACGGATGGCCGGTGCACGAGTTCCGCCGGCACCGCAGGACCCTGCGGGTCGGCCTGCCGGCCGCGCTCCTGGGGGCGCTGGCGGGCGGGGTCGCGGTGGGCATGGCCCGTCGGCGCCGCCCCTGAGCCCCGCCCCGGCCGCGTGACCGGCGGCCCCGGCCCGGCGTGCGCCGGTCCGGCGCGTCAGTCCAGGAGTTCGCGGACCAGCGCCGCACTCCACCACCGCTCGACCAGGTCGGCGGACCAGCCCCGTTCGGCGGTCAGCGTGGTGTAGACGTCGATGTTGCACAGGGCCGCGTAGACGTCGACGGCGGTCCGCGCGTCCAGCCCGGCCCGCAGCACCCCGGCCGGCCAGGACGCGAACACCCGGTACCGGGTCTCGTCGCCGCGGGTGCGGCCGTCGCCGTAGGCGGACGCCAGTTCTGGCTCGGTCCGCCCCGCCTCACGCAGCAGCAGGATCACGTCTCCCGCACGCTCGAACAGCCGCCGGTCGTAGCCGGCCATCGCCGCGAGCTGGCGCCCGGGGTCCGCTCCGGGGGCCTCCAGCTCGGCGAGCATCCGCGGCGCGTCCGCCGACAGGTCGGCCGCGTCGGCGAGCGCGAGGGCCAGCCCGGCCTTGTTCCGGTACGCCGCGTAGACCGTCGGCGCGGAGACGCCCGCCTCCCGCGCCACGTCGCGCACGGTCGTCGCGGCCCACCCTCGGGAGACGAACAGCCGGCGCGCGGCGTGTGCGATGTCCGCCCTGGTCTGGCGGGCCTGCTCCTCGCGGCGCAGTGAGTCGTAGCGGCGCCGGCCGGACTCGGTGGCCACAGCTCCCCCTTTTCGCTTTACACTACTTATATTCAATAAAGGGTTGCTCAACGAAGGAGGTTGCCGCCATGCGGTTCTCCCAGGTCAGCGGTGTCGCCGCCGTCGGGTTCGCCGCCGCGATCGTCCTCGGCAACGTGCTCATGGTCCCGGCCGGCCTCCCGCACACGGGGGCGGATCCCGGCGAGGTCGCGGCGTTCTTCGGCGCGCACGGCGACGTCGTCGGCACCGGATCGGCGCTCACGCCCGCCGCCTGGGTGCTGGCCACCGTGTTCGGCGCGGGCGCGGTCGGCGCGCTGCGGCCCTCCGAGCGCGACCGGGGCGAGGCGTGGTCGCTGGTGGGGTTCGCCGGGCTGCTCCTGCAGAACGCCGCCTTCGCCGGGGTGGTCGCCCTGCGGCTCGCGCTCGCGCACGACAGCACGGCCGCCCCGGCGCTCTGGGCGCTGCACGACGCGCTGTTCACGTTGAACGGCACCTTCCTGGCGCTCGCGCTACTCGGCCTCTCCGTCGGCGGCCTGCGCGCCGGCCTCATCCACCCGTGGCACGGCGGCCTCGGGCTGCTGGCGGCCGCGCTGCTGCTCGCTTCGGCCACCCTCGCTCCCCTCGTCATCGAGCACGGCGCTCCGCTCGGGCTGCTCGGCCTGACGGGCTGGCTGCTGTGGGTCGTCTGGATCGTCGGGTACGGCATCGTCCTGATGCGCCTGGCTCCCGCTCCGCGGCCGCACGTCCCGGAGCCGGCCGGCTGACGCGCCGCTAGTCCCGGAAGGGATCGCCGCGTTCCACCACCAGCCGGTCGAGCGTGCGCTGGATCTCGCCGCGCACCTCGTCGCTGATCGCGCCGATGGCCGCCGGGTCGTCGGCAGCCTCGGCCGCGAGGTGGGCGGTGCCGACCGGGGTGCCGAACTCGATGATCCACCTCGTCGGCAGCGGCACCAGGCCGAGCGGGCCGAGCAGCGGGAAGGCCGGTGTGACCGGAAAGTAAGGTAGCCCCAGCAGCCGCGCGAGAGCGGGCAGCTCCCCCACCTTCGGGTAGATCTCCTCGGCGCCCACGATCGAGCAGGGCACGATGGGCGCACGGGTGCGCAGCGCCGTGGCGACGTAGCCGCCGCGCCCGAACCTCTGCAGGCGGTAGCGTTCGGCGAACGGCTTCCCGATGCCCTTGAACCCTTCCGGGAACACGCCCACGAGCTCCTCCCTGCGCAGCAGCCGCTCGGCGTCGTCCGGCGACGCCAGGGTGTGCCCGGCCCGGCGGGCCAGTCCGGAGAGCAGCGGGAGGTCGAGGACGAGGTCGGCGACCAGCATGCGCAGCCGGCGGCCGGCCGGGTGGTGGTCGCGCAGCGCCACCTGGAGCATGAGCGCGTCGAAGGGCAGCACCCCGGAGTGGTTGGCCACCAGCAGCGCGCGGCCGCTGCCGGGGACGTTGTCCAGCCCGCGCAGCTCGATCCGGAACCAGTGCTCGTAGAAGAGCCGCATGAGCGGCAGCAGCGCGTGGTCGGTCAGCTCGGGGTCGAACCCGAACTCGTCCACCCGCCGCTCGCCCTCCAGCCGGCGCCGGAAGAAGTCCAGGGGGTCGGCGACCCGGTCGGCACCGCCCGCCGGCGGAAGCGCGGGCCCATCGGTGTCAGGGCACGCGGGAGCGCGCGGTGCCGGATCCGGCGCCACGGGACCGGGCGGGGCTCCGCCGGTCAGCGGCCGACCGCCGCCCGCACGCGGTGGGTGACCCGCCCGAAGATGCGGGCCGACGCGGCGGTGGTGTAGGTGCTCTCCGCCACGAAGGCGTCGAACGCCTCCTGGGACGTGTAGGCCGGCGCCCAGTCCAGTTCGCGCCGCAGCTTGCTCGCGTCGAGCACGCGGCCGTAGCAGAGCGACCGCAACTGGTCGGGCGAGTAGTGCATGCCGGTCCGCCGGGTCAGGCCGCCCACCAGGCTGAGGCCGCGGGCGGGCACCGGCATCTCGGGCCGTCCGGCGCGCCGCAGGCACTGGGAGAGCGGCATCGCCCCCGGCGCGGCGACGTTGAAGACGCCGCGGGCAGCGCCGGACATGGCCATGCGCCGCACGACCTCGACCCCGTCGTCCTCGTGGATGAACTGCATGGTGGGGTCGTACCCCATCACGGTGGGGACGATCTTCAGACCGAAGTAGCTGGTCAGCGGGGTCTGCACCGACGGTCCGATGACGTTGGCGAACCGCAGCACCGCCACGGAGAGGTCCGGCCGCCGGCGCATCAGGCCGCCCACGTGCCGCTCTACCTCGGCAGCGTCCCTGGCGAACCCGGCCCGGGGGAACCGCGGGGCGTCCGGCGCCGACGCCTCCTCCGTGCACGGCTCCGGGTCGCCGGACGGCACACCGTAGATGGCGGCCGTCGAGCGGACGACGAGCCGCCGGACCGTACCGGAGCGCTGGCAGCCGGCGAGCACCTGCATGGCGCCGAGGACGTGGTTCTCCCGCGCGGCCCGGCGGCCGCCCGCGCGCGGCGGCGACGCGGCCAGACCCATGTGCAGCACCGTGTCGGCGCCGGATTCCTCGATCACCGCGGCGACGCCGGCGTCGCGCGGATCGGCACGCACGAACGCGGCCCCGCCCAGCGCGAACCGGGGGGCGACAGAGTCGACCCCGATCACGCGCTCGACGCCGGGGTCGGCCTCCAGGGCCGTCAGCACGCGGGCCCCGAGCTGGCGGGACACCCCCGTGACGAGTACGACCCGTCCTGTGCTGCCCATATCGACACGCCTCCTTGCGGCGGTTCCCGGAGGTGGGGCGGAGGGAGAGGCGATCTCCGCGTCGACCGCGGGCCGTGCCCGCGATGCCTCCGCGGAGAGACAGGGCCTACTTCTTGTTGCGGCGCGCGATGCGGGTCTTCTTGAGCAGCTTGCGGTGCTTCTTCTTGGCCATGCGCTTGCGGCGCTTCTTGATGACGGAACCCATGGGATCACCTCTCGCACGAACAAAGGAGACACGACGGCGCACACGCGTGCTGAGGACTCGTGTGGCCGTCGAGGAGTACGGCGGCGCGTCGCCAGGCGGCGCGCGGCACGACACCGGGAATACGCGTCCAGGGACGCGGCACCCAAGGAGCTAGCGTACCCTCTCGGGCAATCGGGCGGCGCAGGCATGCGGGCGGCGCGCGGGTCGGCGGTGCCCGCGGCGGCGGATCACGCCCCCGGGAGGGTGCGGCCGGCGGGGTACAGCTCGGCGGCCGGCTCGGCGTAGCCGACGCTGACCAGCCGGTTCTCCTCGAAGGTCAGCGTGGTGACGCTGGCGAGGTTGCACTGCCGGCGGTCCGGCCGGTGCCACAGCCGCTGCCCCTCGGCCGCCCGGCGCGCCATCCAGATCGGCAGCTGGTGGCTCACGCAGACGGCCTCGCGCCCCCACGCCTCCTTGCGCACGTTCTTGATGACCTCGACCATGCGGGCCACGATGGCGCTGTAGGGCTCGCCCCACGAGGGCTGGAACGGGTTGTACAGCCGGTGCCAGATACGCGGGTCACGGATCGAGCGGGACGAGAACGCCCTGCCCTGGAAGCTGTTGCCCGCCTCGATGAGCCGGTCGTCCAGGCGCACCGGCAGCCCGAACCGCTCGGACACGGGCTCAGCGGTCTCCTGCGCCCGCTCCAGCGGCGAGGAGTACAGCAGCGCGACGTCGCGGCCCGCGAACCAGGCCGCGGCCTGCACGGCCATCTCGTGCCCCCGTTCGCTGAGGTGGAATTCGGGCAGCCGCCCGTACAGGATCCCCTGGGGGTTGTGCACTTCGCCATGCCGCAGCAGGTGGACGACGGTGGTCGTGGACATCGTGCCGGACCGTTTCCCTTCACTTCGCGCTGTCGGTGCGGGACGCCGCTGACGAGGCGTTCGCCAACCGCGCCTCCTCAACCGTAGCGACCGCCGCGCGCATCGCGGCCACCACGGCCTGCACTGCCGGCCGCCGGCTCGCCTCGGCGCGCCACACCACGTACAGGTGCCGCATGAGCACCGGCCGCACGGGGACGGTGACGACGGCAGGCGGCAGGATGCCGCGGCCGAGCCGGGGGAGGATGGCGATGCCGAGGCCGGCGGCGACCAGGGCGAGCTGGGTCGGGTACTCGGCGGAGTAGTGCACGATCTCTGGTTCGACGCCGCTGCGGCGCAGGCTCTGGGTCAGCCACACCTGGCAGATGTCGCCGGGCGGCGCGCTGATCCACCGCTCCTCGGCCAGGGCGGCGAGCTCCAGCGAGGGCTCGCCGGCCAGCGGGTGCCCCTCCGGCAGCACGATCTCCGCCGGGTCGTCGACGAGCGGGGCCTTCTCCAGACCGTCCGGGATGGGCAGCGGCGAGTCCGCCCAGTCGTGGACGATCGCGAGGTCGTACTCCCCGCGCTGCACCTGCGGCAGCGCGACCTTCGGGTCGGCCTCGAAGAGGCGCGTGGTGAGCTGGGGGTGCCGCACCGCGACGTCGCTGAGCACACGGGGCATGATGCCGCGCGCGGCCGTGGGGAAGGCCGCGACGCTGAGCCGCCCCACGACGCTGCCGCGCTGCGCCTCAAGGTCGGCCTCGGCCTCGGCGACCTGGGCGAGGATGCGCTCGGCGTGCCGCACCAGCAGGTGGGCGGCGTCGGTCAGCCGGACACCCCGGCCGCTGCGCTCCAGCAGCCGCGACGCCGTCTCCCGTTCCAGCTTGGCGATCTGCTGCGAGACGGCCGAGGTGGTGATTCCCAGTACGTCGGCGGCGGCGCTCACCGAGCCGTACTCGGCGACGGCGTTCAGCGCCCGGAGCCGGTCGAGGTCCAACATGCTCCGAGTCTAAAGATCCACTTAACCGATTCCCAGCCCACCGTACAGCTGCTCTGCCCCGCCCGCCCTGGTGCGGGCGGGCGGAGCCGGGGGCCCGCCCGCTCCGCGGTCGCGGTCAGCCCGCCTCGGCGGCGGCGCGGGCAGCGCGCGGCAGCGCCGAGACCACCCGGTCCAGCGCGGCGTCGTCGTGCGCCGCGGAGAGGAACCACGCCTCGAAGGCGGCCGGCGGCAGGTACACGCCCTGGTCCAGCATCGCGTGGAAGAACGCCGCGAACCGGGCGGAGTCCTGCGCCCGGGCGCCGTCGAAGTCGACCACCTCGGCGTCGGTGAAGAAGACCGTGAACAGGCTGCCGCCGCGCTGCACGCGGTGCGGCACCCCCGCGGCACTCAGTTCGGCGCCGACCGCGTCGGCCACCTGCCCGGCGGCGCGGTCGATGTGCCGGTACACCTCCGGGGTGGCGTTGCGCAGTGTGGCCAGACCGGCCGCGGTGGCCAGCGGGTTGCCCGAGAGCGTGCCCGCCTGGTACACCGGGCCGGCCGGCGCGAGCTGGTCCATGAGGTCGGCCCGGCCGCCGAACGCCGCCGCCGGCAGCCCGCCGCCCATCACCTTTCCGAAGGTCATGAGGTCGGGCACGACGCCCTCCAGCCCGAACCACCCGGACCGGCTGACCCGGAACCCGGTCAGGACCTCGTCCAGCACGAGCAGCGCGCCGTGCCGGGCGGTGATCTCGCGCAGCCGGGCGTTGAAGCCGTCCCTGGGGGGCACCACTCCCATGTTCGCGGGGCACGCCTCGGCGATGACGCAGGCGATCTCCGCGCCCGACTCCGCGAACGCCCGCTCGACGGCCTCGATGTCGTTGTAGGGCAGCACGATGGTGTCGGCCGCACTGGCGCCGGTGACGCCGGGCGAGTCGGGGAGGCCGAAGGTCGCCACGCCGGACCCGGCGGCGGCCAGCAGCGCGTCGACGTGCCCGTGGTAGTTGCCGGCGAACTTGACGACCTTGCCGCGGCCGGTCGCGCCGCGTGCCAGCCGGATCGCCGACATGGTCGCCTCCGTCCCGGAGTTGACCAGGCGGACCTTCTGCACGGGGGTGCGCGCCGCGATCTCCTCGGCCAGCTCCACCTCGCCCGGGGTGGGCGCGCCGTAGGAGGTGCCGCCGGCCGCGGCCCCGACCAGCGCCTCCACCACGGCGGGGTGGGCGTGGCCGAGGATCAGCGGTCCCCACGAGCAGACGAGGTCGACGTAGCTGTTGCCGTCGGCGTCGGTCAGGTAGGGGCCCGATCCCGACACCATGAACGGCGGCGTCCCGCCCACCGCGCCGAAGGCCCGGACCGGGGAGTTCACCCCGCCGGGCACGACGGCGCCGGCTCGCTCGAACAGCTGCTGCGAAATCTGATGAGTACCCACGTGACCAGTGTGGCAGCCGCACCGCGGACGCGGCGCCCGGCCCGGTTCCGGCCGGTGCCCGGCGGATAGGTTGGCCCGCACACGCGGCCCCGCGCACGCGGCACGGGCGCCCCTTCAGGAGGAGACATGGCAGAGATGTCCGGGGAGTTCGCCACCGCCGACCTCGTCGACGCGCACGGTGACGCGCTGACGAGCTGCGAGACCCAGTTCCGGCAGTACGGCGGGCGCCGGCGCTTCCACGGGCGCGTCGCGACCGTTCGGTGCCACGAGGACAACGCCCTGGTGAAGGAGGTGCTCAGCGGCCCGGGCGCCGGCCGGGTGCTCGTGGTGGACGGCGGCGGCTCGCTGCGCACGGCCCTGGTGGGCGACGTCATCGCGGGAGCGGCGGCCGGCAACGGGTGGGCGGGCGTCGTCGTCTACGGCGCCGTCCGGGACGTCGCGGCGCTGGGCGGCCTCGACCTCGGCGTCAAGGCGCTCGGGTCGAACCCCCGCAAGTCGAGTAAGACCGGGGCGGGCGTCCGGGACGTGCCGGTGGTCTTCGGCAACGCGGTGTTCACACCCGGCGCGTGGCTGTACAGCGACGACGACGGGATCGTACTCGGCGACCGCCCGCTCGGGCCGGCCTGAACGGCCCTCCCGGCGGGGCGCCTGGCGCCGTCCGGCGGATCACGTGCCCCTCCCGTCGGGGCGCCGCCCGGTCATGGGGCGGGGGGAACCGCCGGGCGGGACACCGCGGGTCCGACGTGCGGCGGACCCGGTCAGCCCGTTTCCAGGGCGTCGGCGCGCCGCACCAGCTCGGCCGCGATGCCGTCCCAGTCCGGGCCGTGCGTCCACAGGCTCCCGGCGGCCTCCCGCAGCAGCGCCGGCTCCTCCGGCCGTTGCAGGAGCACCAGCCGGCAGGCCAGGTTCCGGAACCAGACCGGGAGGCGGCCGTCGACCACGTTCGGGCAGAGTTCGCGCAGCATGGCGAGGATCGAATCCGCGTTCCGCGAAGGTCAGCTCCTCGACGAGGTAGTGCTCCCGGTGTTCGAGCCCGCACTCGGGTGCGGGCCGGTACTCGTCTCCGTACAGGCAGCGGGCGTGCTCCGCCAGGGTGCTGTGCATGGCCGGGAGCCTGTGCCGGCGTGGTCAGACCTGGCGCGCCCGCGGGGCGAACTCCTCGCAGGCGTCGGCGAGGATGTCGAGGACCACGATCGGGTCGGGCAGGTCGACCGGCCTGGCGCCGTCGCGGGGGGCCCGGATCCACGCCGCCTGGTTGCCGGAGGGCAGCAGGGACGGCGGCGCGAGCACGTAGCTGTCCCGGCAGTGCCAGCGCAGTCCGGGCGTCTCGTCAATGCTCTCCGGAACGCAGTCCAGGCGGCACGACCACCACTCGTCCTCGTCGTCGGGGGCGCCCCGGGTGGCCACGAAGAACAGGTAGCGCTGCGCGTCGAGGACGGCGACGGGGCCGGCGGAGACGCCGGAGCGCCCCATCCGGGCCAGCGCCATGACGCCCGCGCCGGCCGGGACGTCGAACACGTCGAACACCCGGCCGGTGGGCAGGATGATGTTCGCCTCGGGGGTGGCGGCCCACCAGCGCGCCACCGTGTCGGGGTCAGTCGTCGCCTCTAGGCCCCACGCGGCCGACAGCGGATGCGCTCCCGGGGCCGGACAGCCCAGCCGGTCGCACAGGCACGCGCGCGGCCCGTACCGGTCCGGCTGGGCGCCCCGGCAGACCGGCCAGCCGAGCGCCGCGTACTCCTGCGCCGCGTCGAGCATGCTGCTCGGAGCCTGCCGGCGGCGTTTTCGCCTGCTCAACACGTCGGCCATGGTCGCCTCCTCCAGTCGGGTCGGTGATTCGTTGTCGGTCCGCGCCGGTCCCGGCTCACGGACCGAGGCCCGACCGGGAAGCGCTCTTCCCGGCTACCGCAGCAGCCGTGCGGCCTCGGTGGCCCAGTAGGTGAGGATCTGCTGGGCTCCCGCCCTCCGGAAGGAGGTGAGGGTCTCCATGATCGCGCGCTCCCGGTCCAGCCACCCGTTGCGCGCGGCCGCCTCGACCATGGCGTACTCGCCGCTGACCTGGTAGGCCGACACCGGGACCCGTACCGCCTCGGCGACCCGGACCACGATGTCGAGGTAGGCCAGTCCGGGCTTCACCATGACCATGTCGGCGCCCTCGGCGATGTCGAGTTCGACCTCGCGCAGCGCCTCTCTGGCGTTGGCCGGGTCCTGCTGGTAGCCGGTCCGGTCGCCGAACCGGGGCGCTCCCTCGGCGGCCTCGCGGAACGGCCCGTAGAACGCGGACGCGTACTTCGCCGCGTAGGCGAGGATGGGGATCTCCGTGTATCCGGCCTCGTCCAGCCCGGCGCGGATCGCCGCCACCTGGCCGTCCATCATCCCGCTCGGCGCCACCACGTGCACGCCGGCCGCCGCCTGGGCCACGGCGATGGCGGCGTAGCGCTCCAGCGTGGCGTCGTTGTCGACCGCGCCGCTGGGCGTGAGCAGGCCGCAGTGCCCGTGCGAGGTGTACTCGTCCAGGCACAGGTCCGCCATGACGACGATCTCGTCGCCGAGGTCGGCGGACAGGTCCCGCAGCGCCTGCTGCACGATGCCGGCCGGGTCGTCGGCCGCCGAGCCGCGCTCGTCCTTGAACTCCGGCACGCCGAACAGCATGAGGCCGCCGACGCCCGCCTCCACCGCCTCGTGCGCCGCCTTGCGCAGGCTCTCGCGCGTGTGCTGCACGACTCCCGGCATCGAGGAGACCGGCCGCGGGGCGTCGATGCCCTCCTTGACGAACAGCGGCAGGATCAGGTCCTCGGGGCGGACCCGGGTCTCGGCCACGAGCCGCCGCAGCGCGGGCGTGCGGCGCAGCCGGCGCGGGCGGGCCACGGGGAATCGCGCGGTCATGACGGGTTCTCTTCCTGGTCGTCCGGTCCGGCCGCCGCGGGGCGGCCGGACCGGGTTGTGCGGCGGAGCGGCGCGGCGTCCCGGCCGGGGCGCCGCGCGCGCGGTGCGGCGGGTGCTCGGGCCGGGGCGCGCCGGCCGCGTCGCACCGGGCTCGCGTCTCGTTCGATGGTCCCGTACCCACGATCGCCGCGAGGGCGACAGCAGCTGCGGAGATCTTCCGCGGGCACCGCCTAGACGGTCTTGCGGCGCCGGCCGCGCCGCTTCTGGCTCGGCCGCAGCACCGGCTTGCCCGCCTCGACGGCCGCCGCCCGCTGAGCCGCACCGTACTC
Source organism: Marinitenerispora sediminis (assembly GCF_003336425.1). Lineage (GTDB taxonomy): Bacteria > Actinomycetota > Actinomycetes > Streptosporangiales > Streptosporangiaceae > Marinitenerispora > Marinitenerispora sediminis. The sequence goes on from NZ_QEIO01000088.1 coordinate 16,245, forward strand.
CGAAAGTGCCGCCGCGAGGGCGGAAACCGAAGTTCTGGGGGCGACGACGTCGACGCGCAGCCCGAATTCCTCGGCGGTTTTGGCGGTCTCAGGGCCGATCACCGCGATCACGGTCGTGGAGTGCGGCTTGCCGGCGATCCCGACGAGGTTGCGGACCGTCGAGGAGGATGTGAAGAGCACGGCGTCGAACCCGCCGCCCTTGATGGCCTCGCGGATCGGGGCCGGCGGCGGCGCGGCCCGCACGGTGCGGTAGGCCGTGACGTCGTCCACCTCCCAGCCCAGGTCGGCCACGCCGGCGGCGAGCGTCTCGGTGGCGATGTCGGCACGCGGCAGCAGCACGCGCTCGATCGGGTCGATCTCGGCGTCGTAGGGCGGCCACACCTCCACCAGGCCGGCGCCGGACTGCCGGTCCTCCGGCGGGGTGAGGTCGGGCTGGATCCCGAACTCGCGCAGCGCGGCGGCGGTCTGCTCGCCCACGGCCGCGACCTTCACCCCGGCGAACGCCCGCGCGTCCAGCCCGTACTCCTCGAACCGCTCCCGGATGGCCTTCACCGCGTTCACGGAAGTGAACGCGACCCACTGGTAGCGGCCGGTGACCAGGCCGCGCACCGCGCGCTCCATCTGCTGCGGCGTGCGCGGCGGCTCCACCGAGATGGTCGGCACCTCCTCGGGCACCGCGCCGTAGCCGCGCAGCTGCTCCGACAGGCTGGCGGCCTGCTCCTTGGTGCGCGGCACCAGCACCCGCCAGCCGAACAGCGGCCGGGTCTCGAACCACGACCGCCGCGGCTGCTCGCGCACCCCCTCGCCGACGACGAGCAGGGCCGGCGTGGTGACGTTGTAGCCCTTGGCGTCGGCGGCCTTGAGGTCGGCCGCCAGCCGGGACAGCGTCGAGACGACCGTGGTCTGCTCGGTGGTGCTGCCCATGCGGGTGACCGCGACCGGGGTGTCGTCCGGGCGGCCGCCGGCGATGAGCGACTTGCAGATCCGGTCGAACCCCGGGCCGCCGCGCCGGGGGTCGCCGTCCTCGGCGAGGTCGGGGAACATGACGACCAGCGTCGCGTCGCCCTCGGCGAGCCGGTCCCAGTCGGGCTCGGGGTCCTTGGCATTGACCACGCGCAGCTCCCCGACTCCCGGTGGAAGCAGCGGCACGCCCGCGTAGGCGGGCACCGCGGAGATCGAGGAGAGCCCGGGCACGACCTCGTACTCGACGCCGGCGGAGCGGCAGGCATCGGCCAGTTCGGCGCCGCGGCAGCCAAGCAGCGGATCGCCGCTGTACATCCGCACCACGCGGTGGCCGTCGCGGGCGTAGGCGAGCGCCAAGGCGTCGGCGTCGCCCCCGCACTCCGCGGGGTCGACGACCGTGATCCCGGGGCGGCAGTGCCGCAGCATCCCGGCGCGGTGCTTGGCGAGTTCGGGGCCGGGCTCGCGGACGGTGAAGACGACGTCGGCCCGGGCGAGCAGCGCGGCCGCCCGCAGCGTCAGAAGCTCCGCGTCGCCCGGTCCGGCCCCCAGCAGGGCCATGTGACCGACGGCGGGCGCGGTCGGGGTGTCGGGCCGCGGCTCGCGGTTCTCACTCTGCGGGTTCACTTACTCTCGCTCCTCTTCCTGCCGGCGTCCCGTTCTCGGCGCGGGATGGGACTCCGGCGGTCGATCTCAGACCTCCGCGGCGGCGGCCACGATCCGGTCGGCCCCGCGCGCGATCATCTCGCGGGCCAGTTCGCGTCCCAGCCCCCCGGCCGCCTCGACGGCCGCGGCGGTGGAGTCGGGCAGGTCCACGGCACGTTCGCCGCGTACCGCGGTGCTCCCGTCGGTCGCGACGACGGCGGCGCGCAGCCGCAGCCGGCCGTCGCGGCACTCGGCGTGCGCACCGACCGGCGCGGCGCAGCCGGCCTCCAGCTTGGACAGCACGGTGCGCTCCGCGGTGACCGCCACCCGCGTCCGCGGGTGGTCGACGGCCGCGAGGTAGCGCAGCGCGCCGTCGGCGTCGGCGGCGCGGCACTCCACGGCGAGTGCGCCCTGGCCGGGCGCGGGCAGCACCTGATCGGGCTCGAACACGTCGGTGACGTCGTCCAGCCGGCCGATGCGGGAGAGGCCGGCGTAGGCGAGCACCACCGCGTCCAGCTCACCGGCGGCCACCTTGCCCAGGCGGGTCTCGGCGTTGCCGCGGATGGGCACGAAGTGGAGGTCGGGGCGGAGCGCGGCGAGCTGCGCGACGCGGCGCGGCGATCCGGTGCCGATCCGGGCGCCCTCCGGGAGGTCGGCGAACTTCAGGCCGTCGCGGGCGCACAGGGCGTCGCGCGGATCGTCGCGCTCGGGGACCGCCGCGAGGGCGAGGCCCTCGGCGGGCGCGGTCGGCAGGTCCTTGAGGGAGTGCACGGCGAACTCGATCCGGCCGGCGGTGAGTTCGTCGCGCAGGGCGTTGACGAAGACCCCGGTGCCGCCGAGCTGGGTGAGGTGGGCCCTGGTGACGTCACCGAAGCTGGTGATGAGGACGAGTTCGATCGGGACACCGGTGCGCGCGGTGATGCTGTCAGCCACCGCGCGCGACTGCGTGGTGGCCATGGTGCTGCGCCGGGTGCCGAGCCGGGCCGCTGCGGAGCTCACGGTCAGCCCTCCTCTGCGGTCGCGGGGTCGATGAGGGTGACCGCGTCCGGCTTGTGCGGGTCCAGGTCGAACAGCTCGCGCAGCGCGGCCTCGTAGGAGCCCCCGTTCGGCGCGGAGGCGAGCTGCTTCACCCGGACGGTGGGCTGGTGCAGCAGCTTGTCCACGACGCGCCGCACCGCGTGGTCGATCTCGCCGCGCGCCCGGTCGTCGAGGTCGGGCAGCCGCCCGTGCAACCGGGACAGCTCGGTGTCGACGACCGTCTGGGCCTTGCTGCGCAGCGCCACCACCGTGGGCGCCACGAGTTCGGCGCGCCGCACGGCCTGGTACCCGGCGACCTCCTCCTCCACGATCTCGCGGACGGCGGAGATGTCCGCGGCGGTGCCGGCGACGTCACCGGTTCCCTCCGCGGTGGCCTGGCGCAGGTCCTCGATGTCGACCAGCACGGCTCCGGGGAGGTCGCGCACGCCCGGGTCGACGTCGCGCGGCAGCGCGAGGTCCAGCAGGACGAGCGGCCGCCCGCCGCGGCGCGCGACCGCCGCGGCCACGTCGTCGCGGGTCAGCACCAGGCCCTGGGCGCCGGTGCAGGAGATGACGAGGTCGGCGCCGGCCAGCTCGTCGGCGGCGCGGTCGAAGGCGGCAGCGCGGCTGCGCAGCGGCTCGTAGGCCTCGGTGAGGCACTCGGCGAGCCGCGCGGCGCGCTCGAAGGTGCGGTTGGCGACGACGACGGAGCTGGCGCCCTGCCGGGCGACCGTGTTGGCCGACAGCGCGCTCATCGAGCCGGCGCCGAGCACCAGCACACGCTGCCCGGCGAGGGCCTGCGGCCGCGGGAGCGCCGCGGCGACGCCATCGGCGCCGCCCGCCCCTGCGGGAACGTGCGGGCATGCGGCGTCGGCCTCGGCCGGGGCGGCCGGTCGGGCGGCGGCGGCCGGCAGGTGGCGGCCGGCGACCAGCAGGCCGAGGCTGACCATGTCGGCGCCGGCGTGGTCGAGGTGGGTCTCGGTGTGCGCGCGCTTGCCGACGCGCAGGGCGCGCTGGCCGAGGTCGTTGAGCACCCGGCCGAGCGTCCCGCTCTGCTGCGCCTCCTTGAGGGCGGCGCGCACCTGGCCGAGGATCTGGCCCTCGCCGACGACCATGGAGTCCAGCCCGCACGCCACGGAGAACAGGTGCTGGACCGCACGCTCCTCGTAGTGGACGTACAGGTGGCGGGTCAGCTCGGCGAGCGCCACCCCGGTGTGCCAGGACAGGAGTTCGGAGAGGGCGGCCACCCCGGGGTGGAACTTGTCGACGTCGGCGTAGATCTCCACGCGGTTGCACGTGGCGACCATCATGACCTCGTTGACAGCGTCGGCCCCGGCCATCTCCGACATGGCCTTGAGGCGCGCCTCGCCGCTCAACGCGACGCGCTCCAACAGCGCCACGGGCGAGCTGCGGTGGCTCAGCCCAACGGCGAGGACACTCATCTGCACTCCAAAGCAGGCGTCACTGCGACGCTTCGAACGACGGGCGGACATCCGGTGCGGACGCGGCGCCGGCTGGTGGTCATGTCACGCCTCCAGAGCCCCGATCCATCCCGGCCCCTCGTGGCCGTCGGCCTTCCGCTGCTCGTGGAAGGCCAGAATCTGAAGCTCGATGGACAAATCGACCTTACGCACATCCACACCGTCCGGCACACTCAGGACCACCGGCGCGAAGTTCAGCACGCTGGTGACCCCCGCGCTCACGAAGCGGTCGCACACCCCCTGGGCGGCGGCCGCCGGGGTCGCGATGACCCCTATGGAGACCTTCTCCACCGAGACAACGTCTTCCAGAGTGTCAATATGCCGCACCGAGAGCCCGGCGACCTCGTCTCCGACCACGGCCGGATCGGCGTCGAACAGCGCCGCGATCCGGAACCCGCGGGTGCCGAACCCCCCGTAGTTGGCCAGGGCCCGCCCGAGGTTGCCGGCGCCCACGATGGCCACCGACCAGTCCTGGGTGAGACCAAGCTCACGGGAGATCTGGTAGATCAGGTACTCGACGTCGTACCCGACACCGCGCGTCCCATACGACCCGAGATGCGACAGGTCCTTGCGGAGTTTCGCGGAGTTGACCCCGGCGATCGAGGCGAGCTCCCCGGAGGAGACGGTCGGCGTACCCCGTTCGGTGAGGGACTGCAGCGCGCGCAGGTATACCGGGAGCCTCGCGACTGTCGCCTCGGGGATTCCCCTCTCCCGGGGCCGTGGGGTACGGCGGGTCACAGGCGTGCGCTCCTGGGCAGCGGTCGGCAGCGCGGACGGTGGACGCACCGCGCGCCGGCCCGCTCGCGGGGGAGCGGGCCGCGGGCGCTTCGAGACCACGGCCGCATGGATTTTGGCCCTAGATTACGCCCTTGTGAATGCGCGCACAAAGTGGGGGGCGCATCCAGTGACCGGCCCGCTCACCGGCGGCGACGCGGCCGGGGGGCGGATCAGGACAGCGCCGCCCGCAGCCGCTTCTCGCTCACCCGCCAGAAGTCGTGCCGCGCGCCGTCGACGAACGTCACCGGGATCTTGTCCCAGTACTCCTCGCGCTCCTCGGCAGAGGCCTGCGTGATGTCGCGCACCTCGTAGCCGACCCCGAGTTCGCCGGCCACCCGCTCGATGACCTCCAGGGCCTCCTCGCACAGATGACAGCCGGGTTTCCCGAGCATCATGATCCTGCGGCCGGGTTCACCGGACACCGTGCCTCCCCTTCCGCCGCACCGCGGCCGTATTGCGGCGTATTCACCGTTTCACCGTGAAACCTCCGCGGGCACGGCCGTGCCGCGCCGCCGCCCGCCGGCTCATCCTCCCGCGAAGGGCGGCAGCACCTCGATGCTCCCCCCCTCGCTCAGCGGGACGTCCGCGTGCGCCCGCCGGCCCACCGGACGCTCGTCGACCAGGAACGACGAGCGGCGCAGCACCGCCAGCAGCCGCTCGTTGCCGCGGTGCCGCTCCCGCACGCCGTCCAGGGCCTCGGCGAGGCTGGCCGCCGTGTACGGCTCCTCCGCCACTCCCGCGGCCTCTTTGGCCGCCGCCCAGTACCGAATGGTTCCGCTCACCATCGATTGATTATCCTTGGATTTCTCGGAGGCAAATTCAGATGATTCTCACCGGGGGCAATGGCGCTTCCGAACCAACCGCTTCAGCCGCTATCGCGGGGTGACGGGAAGAGACGCATGAGCCACCTGCTGCTACTGACGAACTCCAACGAACCGTCCGACCACGTCCTACCCGCGCTGGGTCTGCTGCTGCACACGGTACGGGTCGCGCCCGCCGAGGCGAGCGCGCTGCTCGCCTCCGGCGCCGAGCGGGGGGGCGGAGCGGTGGACGCCGTGCTGGTGGACGCCCGCACCGACCTCGCGGCCGTGCGCAACTTCTGCCGGCTGCTCAGCACCACGGGCCTGGACTGCCCGCTGATCCCCATTCTGACCGAGGGCGGTGTCGCGGCGCTCACCTCGGACTGGCAGGTCACCGACTTCGTCCTCACCTCCGCCGGCCCGGCCGAGGTCGAGGCGCGGCTGCGGCTGGCCATCGGCCAGGCCGAGAGCGCGAGCGACGACCCCGACGAGATCCGGCGCGGCGACCTCACCATCGACGAGGCCACCTACATCGCGCGGCTGCGCGGCCGGATCCTGGACCTGACGTTCAAGGAGTTCGAGCTGCTGAAGTTCCTGGCGCAGCACCCCGGCCGGGTGTTCACGCGAGCGCAGCTGCTCCAGGAGGTCTGGGGCTACGACTACTTCGGCGGCACCCGCACCATCGACGTGCATGTGCGGCGGCTGCGCGCCAAGCTCGGCGCCGAGTACGAGTCGCTGATCGGCACCGTGCGCAACGTCGGCTACCGCTTCGTCCCGGACCCGGCGTCGAAGGCGGCCAGCGAGGACGCCGCCCGGCCGGCGGCCGACGAGCAGCGGCGGCCGGCCCCGCAGCGCCCGGTTCCCAGCCGCTGACCCGAGTGCGGGGCCCGGGACCGCCCGGGCCCCGGCCGGCGGCACGGCGGGGACCGGCAGCCGTCACCGCGGTTTCGCCCCGGGGTCTCGTGTTCACGGAGCGGAGCGCCTAGGATGCTGCACCAGCCGGCCTTGCGCGGTCGCCCCCGGCGGGGGCGGCCCGCTCGCCGGCCGCACCGACGGCGCGCGGCGGAACCGGCCGCCCGGTACGCGCGGTCGAGACGTCCGGCCGACCCGAGCAAGCAGACCCGCGAGACTGCCGCTGAGGAGGACTGCGCCATGGCGAGCGGCGCGAGTGGCCGACCGTTCGGATTCCCCGTGCGCGCCGTCGCCGCACTGCCGCTGGGCGCGGCGTTCGCCGGCTCCGCGCTGGTCGCTCTGGCCCCCGTGGCCACCGCCGCCGACGCGCCCGCCGCGGTGCTGTCCACCGAGGCCGAGACGGTGCGGCCCGGTGACGAACTCACCGTGACGCTGACGGTGACCACCCCGGACGACCAGCCCGTCTGCGCGACCGGAACGCTGCACGGCGCGCCCGGTTTCGGCACCGCGCCCCTGGAGGCCGAGGTGACCGGCGCGGCACCGGCGAGCGTGGCGGTCACCGGCACCGCGGAGCGGCCGGGCGCGCTGGAGTTCACCGCCGTGGTGGCCTACGGCGAACTGCGGGCCGACGGCACGTGCGCCGAGCCCGCCGAGCGGATCGAGCCGGAGCCGCTCACCGTGACGGTCGAGCCGGAACCGAGCCCCGACCCCACGCCCAGCCCGACGGTCTCCCCGACCACCGATCCCACGCCCACGGCGGAACCGACCCGCGAGCCCTCCCC
>NZ_QEIO01000089.1 GCF_003336425.1 Marinitenerispora sediminis
CCCGCCCGCCCTGTGGCAGGCACTGCGGGTACTGCGCCCCCGTGCACGCGCGGTCGTCGTCGGCCAGGCGCCGCCCAGCGTGGACGGGCTGCCGCTGGCCCACCTGCAGCGCTGGGAGATCGACCTGGTGACCTCCTTCCGCTACGCGCACGCCTTCCCCACCGCGATCTCTCTGGTGGACTCCGGCCGCGTCGACGTCGCCGCCCTGGTCACCGGGCGGTTCCCGGTGGACCGCACGGCCGAGGCCCTCCGCGCCGCGGCGGGCGACCCCGCCCACCTCAAGGTCCTGGTCCGCCCCCGCGACGCCCTCTGAGCGTCCGCCCCGTCCTCCCGGCCTTCGCCGGGCCCGATCCCGTGGAGGGACCCATGAGTCACGACACCGCTCACCCGGCGCCGGGGACCGAACCGCCCGCGCCGCCGGCGCAGCCGGAGGCCGACCCGCGCGCCATCCGGCGCGCGGCCTGGGCCGGCTTCGTCGGCACCACGCTCGAACAGTACGACTTCGTCATCTACGGCACCGCCTCGGCGCTTGTCTTCAGCCAGCTCTTCTTCCCCAACGTCTCCCCGGCCGCCGGGATCCTGGCGAGCTTCAGCGCCTACGCCGTCGGCTTCGCCGCCCGGCCGCTCGGCGGGCTGTTCTTCTCGCGCTACGGCGACCGGCTGGGACGCAAGTGGATCCTCGTCGCCACGCTCATGCTCATGGGCGGGTCGACGCTGCTCATCGGGCTGCTGCCCACCTACCAGCAGATCGGCATCGCCGCGCCGGTGCTGCTGGTCGCCTGCCGCTTCCTCCAGGGGTTCGGCGCCGGGGCCGAGCAGTCCGGCGGCGCGACACTGCTCACGGAGACGGCGCGCACGGGCCGCCGGGGCCGGCTCGCCTCCGTGGTGATGATCGGAGCCGCGCTGGGCACCGCGCTCGGCGCCGTCGCCTGGATCCTCGTGCAGCTGCTGCCGGACGAGCAGGTCATGTCGTGGGGATGGCGGCTCGTCTTCCTCAGCAGCATCCTGGTGACGGTCGCCGCGATGGTCATCCGCCGCAAGCTCAACGAGAGCCCGGTGTTCGAGGAGCTCAAGGAGCAGCGCAGGGCGCCGGCGACGCCGGTGCGCGACGTCTTCCGGCACGGCCGCCGCCCCATGCTCCTGGTGCTGTTCATGAACGTGGGGATCAGCGCGCAGTCCTACACCTACCAGGTGTTCATGGCCTCCTACCTGATCACCGTGGTCGGCACCGACCCCGACCTGGTGCCCAAGGTGCTGCTCATCGGCGCGCTGTGCGGCGGGGTCGCCGCGTTCGGGTTCGGGGCGCTGTCCGACCGGTTCGGCCGCCGTCCCGTCTACACCCTCATCCTGAGCGCCCTCGTGGTGCTGCCGGCGCCGTCGTTCGTCGCCCTGAACACGGGATCGACGCTCGCGATCGTGGTCGTGATCATCCTCGGCTTCGTGCTGGCCGGCCAGGGGGCCGTCGGCGTGCAGATGAGCTACTTCCCGGAGATGTTCGGAACGCGGTACCGCTACGCCGGCGTCACGCTGGGGCGCGAGTTCTCCTCCGTCGTCGGCGGCGGCGTCGCGCCGCTGATCTGCACGGCACTGCTCACGGCGTTCTCCGAGTCGTGGGTGCCGGTCGCGGTGTACATGATGCTCGTCATGGCCGTGAGCCTGGTCGCCACGCGGATGGCGCCCGAGACCCGCGACCGCGACCTGACCACCGTGGAGGACGCCGGCGTGTCCCGGTGACCGCCCACCCGGTCCGCGGCCGGCCGCGGGCGGCGGGGATACGCTGTGCGCGACGGCTACGCGGGAACGATGGGTGGGCGATGGTCGACGAGCAGTCCGGTCCCGGCGCACCGGCCCTGCTGCCCTGGGAGAGTCCGGACGAGGTGCGGGTGGTGGACCGCACGGTCGGACGCACCGGCGGTGAGCTGGTCCTGCGCCGGGCCGGGAGCCACTGGGAGGTCGTCAGCAACGGCGTGTTCCTCATGGACACCCGCGACGGCGCCTCCGAGCGGGAGATGGTGCGGGCCGCCCTGGCCGGGGTCGCGGTCGGGCGGCGCGACGCCGCGGTCCTCATCGGCGGCCTGGGGGTCGGGTTCTCCGCGCGGGAGGCGCTGGACGACCCCCGCGTCGCTCGGGTCCGCGTCGTCGAACTGGAGCCCCGGGTCGTCGAGTGGCACTCGGGGCCGCTCGCCCCGGTCGCGGGGCGGCTGGCGGAGGACCCGCGCTGCCAGATCGACTGCGCCGACGTCGTGGACTGGCTCGCCGCCACCGCCGAGACGTTCGACGCGGTCTGCCTGGACGTCGACAACGGCCCCGACTGGACCGTGGTCGAGGGGAACGGGCGGCTGTACCTGCCGGAGGCCCTCGGCCACATCCGGCGGGTGCTGCGGCCGGGTGGGGCGGTGGCCTTCTGGAGCGCGATGCCGGCCCCGGGCTTCGCCGATCTGCTGGCCCGCCGGTTCGGCCGGGTGCGGACCGTCGAGGTCCCGGCCCGGCGCGGTGGGCCGGACGTCGTGTACCTGGCGCACACCGCCCCCTGACGGGCGCCTGCCGCTCCCCGTACCGGGGCGTGCCGCCCCGCACCCGGACACCGCGCGGGGGCCGTGCCGGCCGGCACGGCCCCCGCATGCGGTGCCCCGGGGAACCGCCCGCCGCGGACCGGACGTCCGCGGCGGGGTCAGCCCTCCTCGGGCCCGCCGTTGGCCTGCTGCTTGGCGATCTCCCGGCGGACCTCCTCCATGTCGAGGTCGCGCGCCTGCTTGATCAGGTCCTCCAGCGCCTCCTCGGGCAGCGCTCCCGGCTGGGCGTAGATGACCGTCTTGTCGCGGACCACCATGAGCGTGGGGATGGACTGGATGTCGAAGCTGGCGGCGAGTTCCTGCTGAGCCTCCGTGTCGACCTTCGCGAAGGTGAGGTCGGAGTGCCGGTCCGACGCCTTTTCGAAGACCGGGCCGAACATCTTGCAGGGACCGCACCACGACGCCCAGAAGTCGATGAGGACGAAGTCGTTCTCGGTGAGCGTGTCGTTGAAGTTGTCCTTGGTCAGTTCGATGGTTGCCACGAAGTCTCCCGGGAGCGGATCGATGCCTTGCCTCTCGTAGAGCGGTCCTGCCCGCTGATTTGTTCCGCAAGCCTCCCGGGGGCGGTCAAAGTGGCGGCCGGTGCCACGGAACCCGACAAAACGCCCGGTGTCTACCGGCTTGGGCGGAAAACCGGATCCCGGCTAACCTCGATGCTCCAGGTCGGAACGGGGGGAGGCGGCGGTTCGATGGCAGGAGGGCGGCCCTCGGCGGGCGGGGCGCCGGACCGGGCGGCGGGCGCCGGCGGCCGGGAGCCCGACTACCGGTTCACGCTCGCCAACGAGCGCACCTTCCTCGCCTGGATCCGCACCGCGCTGGCACTGGTCGCGGGCGCCGCGGCGGTGCTGCACCTCGTCCCGCTCCAGTGGAGCACGGGCGCCCGCGTCACGGTCGGGGTGGCGCTCACCACGCTCGCGGTGATCATCGCCGTGTACGCGCCGCTGCGCTGGCTGCGGGTCCAGCGGGCGATGCGGCATGACCAGCCGCTCCCGCTGAGCGCACTGCCGCTCGTCACCACGATCGGGATCACGGTGGTCTGCGTGGCCCTGCTGGTCGGGTACTACTGGCCGTGAACCGCCGCGCCGCGACCGACCGGGACCCCGGGCTGCAGCCCGAACGCACCCTGCTCTCCTGGCAGCGCACGGTCGTCCTCGTCCTGGGCGTGGCCCTGCTGTTCCTGCGCGACCCCTTCGTCGGCACCGTGGCCGCCACCGGCGCGCCGGTCGCGTCGGCCGACCGGCTGCTCCCGGTGCTCGCCACGACGCTGCCCCTCCTCGTCGTCACGGTGCACGTCCGCCGCCGCTGGCGGCGGGTCCACGGCCGGCGGGGCACCGGCGCGGTCGGCGCGCCGCTCGCCCGGTTCTGGGCGATGGCCCTGCTCAGCGCCTCCGTGGTCGTGCTGGCCGTCGCGGTCGTGGTCACGGCGTTGTGAGCCGGGCGGGACGCCCCGCGCGGCGGTCCGGGCCGCCGGAGCGGCGGCGGCCCGGCAGCCGTCAGGCGACCGCTGCCCGCGGCGCCGCGGCCGTGCGGCGGTGCTGCACGATGGAGGCGATGATGTCGTCCAGCCGCCGCCGCGGCCGGAACCCGGTGAGCCGGTGCGCCAGCGTGATGTCGGGCATGCGGCGCCGCATGTCCTCGTATCCGGCTCCGTAGGCGTCCTCGTAGGACACGTAGCGGATCTCGCTCGACGAACCCGTCAGCGCGACCACGCGGTCGGCCAGCTCGCGGATCGTGACCTCCTCTGTGCCGCCGAGGTTGACCGCCCGGCGGTGGGCCTCCGGGGTGTCCAGCAACCGGACCGCCGCGGGGACGACGTCGAACACCGAGCCGAAGCAGCGCCGCTGGTCGCCGGAGCCGTAGACCGTGATCGGCTCACCGGCCAGCGCCTGGTCCACGAAGCGGGGCACCACCATGCCGTACCGCCCGGTCTGGCGCGGTCCGACGATGTTGAAGAAGCGGGTGATGACGCAGGGCAGGCCGGTGTGCACGCTGTGGACGTAGGCGACCAGCTCGTCCAGCCCCTTCGCGGCGGCGTAGGACCAGCGGCTCTTCAAGGGGGAGCCGTAGACCCGGTCGGCGTCCTCGGTGAGGCCGTCGGCGTCGTTCTTGCCGTACACCTCGCTGGTGGAGGCGATCAGGAACCGGGCTCCGTGCGCGGCGGCGGCCTCGACGACGTTCTCGGTGCCGTGCAGGTTGGTCCGCAGCGAGCGCAGCGGGTCGTCCACGATGGTGTGGACGCCGACCGCCGCCGCGAGGTGGAAGACCGTGTCGCACCGGCTGACCAGGTCGCCGACCAAGCCGGCGTCCAGGATCGACCCTCTGACCAGGGTGAACGCCGGATTCCCCCGCAGCTGCGCGAGGTTGGCCTCGGACCCGGTCGACAGGTCGTCCAGCGCGACCACCTGGTGGCCGTGCGCGATCAGGTGGTCGCACAGATGCGAACCTATGAAACCGGCACCGCCGGTGACTACCGCCTTCAACGTCGCCTCCCCCTCCAAGGGTGGTGGTGAACTCCGGCGTCCCGGACGGACGCCGGGGCCGTCCCCCGCTCAGGCAGACCAGCGCAGCACGTGGAAGCCCTCGGCGAAGGAGAACCCGCCCTGCATCCCGCGCAGCGCGGCCAGGCTGCGCAGGGTCAGCTCGGACCGGGTGTGCGGATGGTCGTGGATCTGCGTCCCGTACAGCCGCATGGCGGCCACCTTGTCGTCCACGTGGCTCTCCGCGAGCCGCACCAGCAGGTTGGGCGCGGGGGCCGGTTCGAGGCGCCACTGGTCCGCGGCCTCCTCGTAGGCGAGCACGAGGGCGGGGTGGTGCCGCAGTGCGGCGTTGGACGGGCGCAGCGCCGTGTGGGCCGCCTCCGCGGTGACCTGGTGGTCCTGGTTGTAGCTGGTGCGGTGCGGAGCGATCAGCGTGGTCGGCCGCAGTTCGGCGATGGACAGGGCGCTGTGGCGCTCGATCATGTTGGCCAGCTGGAAGCGGGGCAGCCGGTCGAGCTTGAGATGGAACTCGTCACCGGGGAAGGCGACCTCCCAGCCGTCCCACCGGTAGAACTCCGCCACCCGCTTGATCTCGCCGTAGCGCTCGGCGGCCGTGGAGACGCCCTTCGGTGAGCTGTCAGCGGTGTCGCCCACCGTCATGAACTGCACGTACACCTCGGCGCCGGCGGCCTTGGCCTTGCTCATCAGGCCGCCGCAGCCCAGCGTCTCGTCGTCGGGATGCGGCGCCAGGATGAGAATGCGCTGCTGGGACCAGTCGATCGTCATGGCATGTCCTCACCGGGAGCGATACGGAGCGGGGCGCGGGGCCGCCGCACGGCGTGGTCCGCGGGGGCTGCGGGACCTTCGGGATGATTGCCGTGCGGTGCCGCGGCCAACCGCTATCCGGCGCCCCCGGTCCGCCCGGCGCGCACCAGGTCGATGCCCCCGGGACCCGCGTTCATCAGCAGGTCGAGCGCCGACATGCGGGGGAGGAAGGGCAGGCCCGCGCGGCCGTGCTGCCGGTACTCCGGATGCCGGAAGCCCTGCCACTCGACCCGCACCCCGTAGCGGCGGAGCACGTCGTGGTCGAGGTAGTCGCGGGCGCCGTCACCCGACAGCAGCGTGTCGGCGCCGACCTTGGCGGCCACCTGCGCGAGGAGTTCGCTCTTGCGTCCGGGGAACTCGCCGAGCGCGCCGGCGCGCACCACGGGAGTGCGGACGCCGAAGCGGTCGAGCAGCAGCCGGGTGGTGGCCATCGCGAGGTCGGCCAGCCGGTCCCAGCGGGTCTGGTAGAGCCGCAGAATTTCCGGACCGAAGTCCGGCCAGAACGGCGCTCCGCGATAGCAGTGCTCGGCGATGGTCCGCCGGTGTTTCTCGCGCCACGGACGCGATTCGTCGATCGACTTGTCGGCGACCAGTTCGTCCCGGCTCCGCTGGCGGACCGGGACGGTGAGAAGCACCGGGCCGTTTCTCGACGCCACGTAGTTCCGGTTCTGCCACCCTTTTCGGTCGTACTGCACATTGTCCAGAACGACGAAGAGATCGCAGCGGTCGATCTTGTCGATGAGGCCCAGCCACGGCAGGTAGTGCGGCTGGTGCATGGCGACACGCACGGTGCTCCTTCCCGAGGCGCTGTCCGGGCGCTCCGCGGCTGCCGATATGTGGGATTCGATCACCCGCGGCTGTTCGGCTGCGTAGGGCCGGTTTCGTGGTCGATTCCTGAATCCGCCAGGACATTCTTCGACGATTCCGCGCGCGGGTGATCGGAAAATCGGCGGAGAATGCGCGGTGGTCGTGAAAGCCCCTTCGGGTATTGCACCAACACGGCACACTGGTCAGCAAGCGCGTTGCGGTGATTCGGAGTGACCTCATCAGGTCGCTCGACGGCGTGAACTCGCTTCCCGGGTGGAACGTCAACACATCGCTGTCCTGTGCTGTTCTGTCGACTGCCGCTGGTCTGGGACCCACACGTTCGGAGGCTGCTCGGTGCGCACGGCGCGTCTCATCGGAAGCTGGCTGACCGGCCTGATCGCCCTCACCCTCGCCGTGGCGCTGTTCACGTGGTGGGTCCGCTACGTCCTGGACGCTCCGGCGGCGGGCATTCCGGCGCCGCTGCTGCTGTGGTCGGCGTTCGGCGTCAACCTCCTGGTGTGGAGCGCCGTCGGCCTGGTCCGGCTCGCCGACGACACGGTCCGCGCCGCACGGCGGCGCGCCGAGGCCCGCGCCGCCGCAGCCGTGCGGCGGGCACGCGCCGAGACCGTCGACCTCGTCGAGGCGCCGGTGGACCGCGTCCTGGTCCCTCCGCGCGTGGGCGGGGACGCCGCCGGCGGTGCCGAAGCGGCGCCCGCGGTGGCCCCGCCCGGCACCGCCGCGGCCCGCCTCCGGCCGCGGACCGTGGGGGCCGGGTCCGGGGACGCCGGCGCCTTCCGGATCGCGGTCGTCATTCCCGCCCACAACGAGGAGCCGGTCATCGGGGCGGCCATCACGTCGGCGCTGCGGCTGTTCGACCGCTGGGACGTCTACGTCGTCTCGGACAGCTCCAACGACGCCACCGCGGAGATCGCGGCGCGCACCGGTGTCAACGTCCTGGAGCTGCTCAGCAACCGCGGCAAGGCGGGGGCGATCGAGACGGTGATCCAGGAGTTCGACCTGGTCGGCCGCTACGACGCCGTGGTCATCCTCGACGCCGACACCGAACTCGACCCCGGCTACGTGGCGGGTGTCCGGCGCCAGTTCGCCGATCCTGGCGTGGCCGCCGTCGCGGGGTTCGTGGTGGCGGAGTGGAAGCCGCGGGAGCGGACCGTCGTCGGACGGCTCATCGCCGCCTACCGCGACCGGCTGTACTGGATGCTGCAGTACCTCGTCCGCTACGGCCAGACCTGGCGGCGCACCAGCGTCACGTTCATCGTGCCGGGGTTCGCGAGCGCCTACCGCACCAGCGCGCTGCGGCACATCGACGTCAACCCGCCGGGGCTGGTGATCGAGGACTTCAACATGACCTTCGAGGTGCACCACAAGCGGCTCGGCCGGATCAGCATGAGCCCCGACACCCGGGCGTTGTGCCAGGACCCCTTCACCCTCGGCGACTACGCGCGGCAGGTGCGGCGCTGGACGCTGGGCTTCTGGCAGACGGTGCGCCGCCACGGCGCCTGGCCGAGCCTGTTCTGGGTGGCGCTGTTCGGCTACATCGTCGAGATCGTGCTGGTCGCGGCGCTGCTGCTGGTCGTCGCGGCGCTCGGGCTCTTCCTGCTGCTGCCCCCGCTGACCGGTGGCGCGGTCCTCGCCGTGGCCGCCTACGCCGACGGCTACGCGGCGGTGGGCGCGGTGCTGCCGCTCGCCACGATCGCCGTCGGCGTCTTCGTCCCGGACTACGCGCTCACCTGCCTGATGGCGCTGATCCGGCGCCGGCCGGGCTACCTCGTCTACGGCCTGTTCTTCCTGCCGATGCGGCTGGTCGACGCCTACCTGACCCTGCGGACCATCCCGCAGGCGTGGACCGCGGCCTCAGACGGCCGCTGGCGCAGCCCCGAGCGCAGCGGCCGGCCGCTCTAGGCGTGTCCGGCGCCACCTGGGCACCCGCCCGGCGCGTGGCGCCGCCCCGCCGGGCGGTCGCGCGGAACAGCGCTTAGGCTCGGAAACGAAAGATCGGTCCCCGGGGTCGGCGCACGTCGGTCCGGAGGCCGGCGCGTCCGTCTTCGTCCGAGGGTGCCCTCTGTGGATAAGAAGCGTCTCCCGTTCACGCTGTACCGTGTGCTCGCCTACGTGACCGGTGTCTGGCTGCTGCTGCTCGCCTTCGTCGCGATGCCGATGAAGTACTTCGTCGACCCCGACACCTGGGTGATGCCGGCCATCGCCATCCCGCACGGCTACATCTACATGGTGTACGTGCTCGCCGTGCTGTGGCTGTCGCTGGACCGCAAGTGGGCCGCGGGCAAGACGCTCGGCGTCATGATCGCCGGCACGATCCCGTTCGTGGGATTCGTCCTCGAGCACCGGGTGGCCAAGCAGGAGAAGGCGGCCATGGACGCGGAGGCGGCCGCCGCCCCCGCTCAGTCGGCGCCCACCGCCGAGGGCTGAGCCCCGTCGGTCCCGTTCCGCGCGCCGCCGGACTCCCCGGTGGCGCGCAGCTCGGCGAGCTCCCGACGCACGAGCGAGACCCAGAACACGATCGCGGCGACGCCGAACACCGCCCACTGGGCCGCGTAGCTGACGTTGCGGAAGTTCCACTGGATACCGGCCGGGGGTTCCGGCGGCGGAACGATCCGCAGCCCGGCGTCAGCCGCCGCCTCCACACCGGCCGCACCGTCGGCGGCGGCCTGCTCGCCCAGCACCACGTAGCCGTCGTAGAGCCGGTACGGCCAGGCGTTCACCAGCACGGCGGGCGCGATCCGCTCCACCTCGCCGTCCGGCACCGACATCGCGCTGTACCCCTTGGTGTTCTCGGCCTGCGGGGGGCGCAGCCATCCCGTGACCGTCACCGCCCCCTCCGGCGGCGCCGGCGCCGCCCGGTCGGGCCCCACCTGCTCCTCGGGCAGCCACCCGCGGTCCACGGCGACCGCCGCGCCGTCCGCCGTCACCAGCGGCGCCACGACGTTGTACCCCTCCTCGCCCTCGGGCGACAGCGCCGGGACGACCACCTGCCCCTCGGCGTCGAACGTCCCGCTGACCCGCACCGCCTCGTTGGCCAGGTCCTGCCCCACGTAGTCGCCCGGGCCGAGTACCGTCGCCAGGTCCACCGCGCTGGCGAGCTCCTCCACCGGGTTGGTGATCACCTCGCGCGAGGGTTCCTGCGCACGGATGAACTGCCAGTAGCCCAGACCGAAACACCCGAGCACGACGACGACGGCCAGCAGGTGGATACCCAGCCAGCGGGGTTGCAGAAGCGGGAAGCGCACGCGGTCCAGGCTATGTCCGCCTCGCCGACCCGCGTAGCTGACCCCCCGTTGGCGTCGCCACCGCGTACTTGGTCAGGAGTAGAGGCGCAGGTGGTGATTACTTTAAGTAATTCGCCGTGACGGACGGTTGTTTCGCCAGGTGGGTGTGGGTAATCTATGTACCAGCGCGAGAGGAAAACGCGCTTCGCGAGCTTTCAGAGGCCGCGACTCCAGGGGGGAGGAGTCGCAGGCCGTTCCCAAGGCGAGGGCCGTCTCCGTGATTTTTGAGGGGGGACACGGAGGCGGCCCTCGCGTTTTCCTTGTTATGGGCATCGCCGCTGGTGGACGCCGTGTCGCTGCCCGGTGAGTCGCTCGCAAGGGCCCTGCTCACACGTTTCTGATACGTGTGCGTCGCTGGGCGGCGAGGACCAGGGCGCCGTCGCGGTCATCCCGCCAAGGCCGGCGGCGGCGCGGTGTGCTGCCCGCGGCCCCGGCGGCGCGTGGTCGGGGCGGGCCCTTCTGGGGGGCTCGCTTCCCGGTGTGGTCCGGCGGCCCCTGTACGCCGGACATGCCCGGGTCGCGGTGGCGGGCCCGGCTCGGCGGGTGCGTGCTCGGGGAGCCGGGCCGACCGCCGGGGATCCTCCCCGTGCGCCGGCCGGCCGCGTCCCAGGGATGCCCGGTGGCCGAGCGTCCCGCCGAAGCCCTCCAGGGAAACGTAGATCGGTGTTCCGGGAAAGGAAAGGGGGTGGGGCGCTGTTTCGGCGGTGCCCGAAAAACGCAGGTCCCGGCTCCGCCGGAACGGCTCGGGCGGGAGGGCGCGAGCGATTCGCCCGGGAGGGTGCGCGGGGCGGATGCGGACCACCCGCTGGGCAGGATCCGCCGGGAGCGCTTGTACGTCAAAGGAAGGCGCGCCCGCGCGCACCGGGATGGCCGGGCCCGGTCAGCAGATTGACATGTGGCGCGAATTCGATCGAAAGTGGGCGATGCGGACTGCTTGGTATCCAACAGCGCACGATCGGGATGCTGCCGGAGGAAACCCACCCATCTCCTCCGCTGCCGCCACCAGATCGTGACCCCCCGCTCCAGCGGCCCGCCTTTCTGCATGTTCCACGACACAGCGGAACGGAATGCACGATGCTGCGTATCCACTTTTCTCCCTGGGACTGGGGAAAGGTGCGGGTCATCTCTCGACCGGAACCCATGTGGGAGATCGTGCTCAGCCTCTACATGCTGGCCGAGGCCTCCGACGAGCTCGTCTTCGGGCAGTGGCGGCAGCGCGTGCTGTCCCAGTTGCCGCCCAACGCCCGCATGCTCCTCGACCTCGTGCCCGCGGTGGGCTACTCTCCGGACTTCCTCAGCCCGATCCTGGCGGGCCACGACCTGTCGGACGGGATCGACGGCGTCCTCGGCACGCCCCGCGCGCGCATCGGTGACGAACTCGGGCTGCGCTTCGGCGACGCCCGGCGCCCCGCGTGGACCATGGGCCTGCTCCGCAAGGAGAGCGCGTCCGTGCGCGCGCTGGGCCATGCCCTGCGTGACTACTTCGACGTCGCCCTCCGGCCGTACTGGGGCTACATCTCCCACCTGGCGCAGCGCACCTCCCGGTCCGTCGCCGAGGGCGGCACCGGGCCGGCGGCCGCCATCGCCCAGGCGGCCACCCGCGGCCCGCGCCTCACCACGGTGGAGCTCGCCTTCGGGGCCGACCAGGACCTGCACCTCGGCGGGCGCGGGCTGCTCCTGATCCCGGCGTTCTTCTGCGCCACCAACCCGGTGACCTTCTACGACCCCTCGCTGCCGCCGGTGGTGATGTACCCGGTCGACCACCCGCCGGTGTCCTTCCTGGCGCGGGCCACCGAGTCCGGCCGGCCCTCGGGGGACGTCCTGGCCCGGCTGCTCGGCCGCACCCGCGCGGCCGTGCTCCGGACCCTGACCAGCGCCCACACCACCGGCGAACTGGCGCGGACCCTCGACATCTCCCTGCCGTCCGCGAGCGAGCACACCTCCCTGCTGCGCGCCGCCGGGCTGGTGTCCAGCGAGCGCCGCGGGAACAGTGTCCGGCACCACCTCACGCCGCTGGGGCTGGAGCTCCTGCACCCCGCGCACTGACCGCGTGACCCGCTAGTCCGGGGTGGGAGGGCGCCCGCTGGCCGCGGCCCGGCCGGTCCGGGACGGAGCACGCGAGGCCACAGCGGTGATGCGGGATCATGGAGGGGAGAAACCGCGGTATCGGGCCACCGCGGAGCTGGGATCGCGAGAATTCCTGCTGGATTCTCGGACATCCGGGTACGCTTTTGGCCTGCTGTCCCAGGAGGTCCCACATGGCCGTCGTTCCCCTTCAATACCGGTTTGACGGGCCGAGGCACGCGCCGGTGGTGCTGCTGCTGCCCGCGCTCGGCACGAAGTGGTCGATCTGGGAACCGCAGATGCCCGAACTCACGCGCGAGGCGCGGGTGCTGCGCGTCAACCACCGGGGGCACGGCGAGTCGCCCGCCCCCGAGGGCGCCTACACAATCGCCGAACTCGGCGGCGACGTGCTCGCGCTGCTGGACCGCTGCGAGGTGGACCGGTGCGCGGTGGTGGGAGTCGGACTCGGCGGCATGACGGCGACCTGGCTCGCCGCCCGCGAGCCCGAGCGTGTGAGCCGGCTGGCGCTGCTGTCCACCGCGGCGCAGCTGCCCCCCGCGGCCCGCTGGCAGCGGCTCGCGGCGCTCGCCCGCTCCAGCGGGACGGTCTCGGTGGTCAGCGAGTACACCCGGAGCTGGTTCACTCCCGGCTTCGCCGACCAGCGCCCCGACATCGTCTCCCGGCTCGCCGACGAGCTGGAGGAGGTCGGCGCCACCGGATACGCCGGATGCTGCGATGCCGTCGCCACCGTCGACCAGCGCGCCCTGCTCGCCCGGGTCCGGGCGCCCACGATGGTGGTCTCCGCGGTGCACGACCCCGAGACGCCTCCCGGCTACGGGCAGCGGATCGCGGCGGGCATCCCCGGAGCCCGGTTCGAGACCGTCGCCGGAGCCGCCCACCTGGTCAACATCGAGCGCGCCGACCGGGTGAACGAGCTCCTCGTCGAGCATCTCGGCATCTGACCTGCGCCGGGCGGCCCCACCACCGGGCCGGCCGGTAGCATCACCGGTGGCGGTGGGGCCCGCCAGCGCGCCGGTCTCCCCGAATGCCGTACCTGCGGACGCCGGCGCGCGAACCGCGGCGACGTCGCCGCCGACGGTCCCTGCCAGTCAGTCGAGTCGCGCGAGACGCCGGCACCGCCGCTGGTAGGAGACAGCCATGTCGCACCCGCCCGAAGTCCCGGAGGGCCCGCCTCCCGAGCCGGTCGACCCCGACGTCGACCTGCACGTCGCCGGACAGCGCCGGGAGCTCCGCGACGCGCCGTGGGCGGTGCTCGGCGCGATCTCCCTCGGCGGCGCCATCGGTGCGGGCGCGCGCCATGCCCTGGCCCTGGCCGTGCCGGATCCGCCCGGCGGGTTCGCCTGGTCCACCTTCACCGTCAACGTCACCGGCTGCCTCCTCATCGGCGCCCTGATGGTCCTCGTCACCGACGTCTGGCCCGACCGCCGGCTGCTCCGGCCGTTCGTCGGGGTGGGCATCCTGGGCGGGTACACCACCTTCGCCACGCACATCGTCGACGCGCAGTCGATGCTGGCCGCGGGGAACGCCGCGACCGCCCTGGGGTACCTGGGTGCCACGCTCGCCTGCGGGCTGACCGCCGTCGCCGCCGGCGCCGCGCTCACCGCCCGGCTCGCCGGGCTGCTCCGCGGTCGGCGGACGACGTGACCGCGCTCCTGCTCGTCGCCCTCGGCGGCGCGGTGGGGGCGCCGTTGCGCTACCTCGCTGACCGGTTCGTCCAGGCGCGGCACGACTCGGTCTTCCCGTGGGGCACCTTCGCCGTGAACGCCACGGGCAGCCTGCTGCTCGGCCTGCTCGCCGGGCTGGCACCGCCCGGATGGGCGGCCGCGCTGCTGGGCACGGGGCTGCTCGGCACGCTCACCACCTATTCGACGTTCGGTTACGAGACGGTGCGGCTGGCCCGCGAGGGCGGATGGTTCCTCGCCTACGCCAACGTGATGGGCAGCCTGAGCGCCGGTCTCGGTGCCGCGTACGTGGGGCTGGCCGTCGCCCAGGCGCTCACCGGCTGACCGGCGCCGCCCCCCGCTCGGTGCGGAACCGGAACCACCGCCATCCTGGCGGTAGTACGTGCTGTGCGGAATGTAGTACATGTGCTATCAATGGTTGTAGAACGCGGTTGAAACGAGGAAGTTCTATGACGGTGGCGAAAGAGGTGAGCGCCGTGTCCCCGCCGGCTCCGCCCCCCGAGCACGACAACGTGCTGCGGGTCCACGACATGCGCATGCGCTACGGGCAGCGGGACGTCCTGAAGGGCGTCGGATTCACCGCCCGGAAGGGCGAGGTGCTGACCCTGCTCGGTCCCAACGGTGCGGGCAAGACCACGACCATCGAGATCCTGGAGGGGTTCCGGACGCCCTCGGCCGGCGAGATCGAGGTGCTGGGAGTCGACCCGGCACGCGGCGACGAGCGGTGGCGTTCGCGCCTCGGGGTGGTGCTGCAGTCCTGGCGGGACCACGGCAAGTGGCGGGTGCGCGAGCTGCTCGGGCACATGGGCCGCTACTACGCGCCCTACAGCACCCCCGAGCGGCGCCGGCCGCGCGACCTCGACGAACTCATCGAGACGGTCGGCCTGACCGAGCATGCCGACAAGCGCGTCTCCACCCTGTCGGGCGGCCAGCGCCGCCGGCTGGATGTCGCCATCGGCATCATCGGCCGTCCCGAGCTGCTGTTCCTCGACGAGCCCACCGCAGGATTCGACCCCCAGGCGCGCCGGGACTTCCACGACCTGGTGCACCGCCTCTCCGACGAGGACGACACCACCATCCTGCTCACCACACACGACCTGGACGAGGCCGAGAAGCTCGCCGACCGCATCCTGATCCTCGCCGGCGGCCGCATCGTGGCCGACGGCAGCGCGGACGAGCTCGCCCGGCAGGTGCGGCGGGAGGCCGAGGTGCGGTGGACGCGCGACGGCCAGCGTTTCGTCCACGCGACCCCCGACGCCACCCGCTTCGTCCGGGAGCTGTTCGCCCAGCACGGCGACGACGTCGCGGACCTGGAGGTGCGGCGGGCCAGCCTGGAGGACGTCTACATGGACATGGTGCGGCGGCACGAGAGCGGGCACGCCGACGCGGCTACCGGCGGTTTCGAGGAGGCGGCCCGATGAACACGCTGTTCACCATCCGGCTCGGACTGGCCCGCGGCTGGATCGAGTTCCGGCAGACGTTCACCAGCGCGCAGGACCTGTGGTCCTACCTGGGCAACAGCGTGGTCTTCCTCGCGGTCCTGGTCTTCTTGCGCGGCGGCACGGTCGAGGGGACGCCGATCTCGGTGGCCGCGATGTCGATGCCGGGCGTGCTCGGCATGCTGCTCCTCTTCGGCGGCGTGCTGGCGACGATGCAGCTCCTCACGACCGAGCGGGAGGACGGCACGCTGCTGCGGGCCAAGGCGATGCCGCACGGCATGGGCGGCTACCTCGTCGGCAAGCTGCTGCACGTGTCGCTGATGACGATCGCGAGCATGGCCATCGTGCTGCTGCCCGGCCTGTTCGTCCTCGACGGGCTGATGGAGCGCGGGCTGTCCGGGATTCCCACGCTGGTGTGGGTGACGCTGCTGGGCCTGCTCGCCACGCTGCCCTACGGAGCGATCCTCGGTTCGCTGTTCGGCAGCCCGCGGGCGGCGGTCGCCGCGGTCATGCTGCCCCTGATGGGGCTCATCGTCATCTCGGGCATCTTCTTCCCGATCAGCGTCCTGCCGGAGCCGGTGCAGTGGACCGCCCAGGTTTTCCCGCTGTACTGGCTGGGGCTGGGCCTGCGGTCCGCGTTCCTGCCGGACACCGCGCTGCCGGCCGAGATCGGCGAGTCGTGGCGGCACCTGGAGACCGCGGGGGTGCTGGGTCTGTGGGCGGTCGTGGGGCTGCTCATCGCGCCGGCCGTGCTGCGCCGGATGGCGCGCCGGGAGTCCGGGACCGCGCTGGAGCGGCGCCGGCACCGTGCGATGCAGCGCGTCGGCTGATCCCGCGGGCCGCCGACCCATCCCGTGGCCGGACGCTGCCGCCTGCGGCGGTGTCCGGTGGGCGGGCCGGAAATCTAGGATGGAGCGCCGTGGTGGACACACGGGAGCCGGGCACGCAGCGGAGGTCGAAGGCCGGGGTGGCGAGCGAGACGATCTACAACCGGATCGCCGTGCTGCGCACGGAGCGCGGGATCTCCCGCCGGCAGCTCGCCGAGGCGCTCGGTGTGCACTACCAGACCGTGGGCTACCTGGAGCGGGGCGAGTACAGTCCGAGCCTGCACCTGGCGCTGCGGATCGCGGCGTACTTCGAGGTGCCGGTCGAGGTGGTGTTCTCGACCGCTCCGTTCCCCCGGATCGGCAGCGCGTAGCCGGGCGGACGCAGCCGGCCCGCCGCTGCTCCCGTGCCCGGTGCCGGACCGGGCACGGGAGCAGCGCCGTGCAGGGGAGTCTGCCCGACCGTCCGTGAGCAGCACTACGGCCAGATGTCCGGCCCGCCCCAGCCGTAGCCGTCGCGCCGCCGGACCTCGGCCAGTTCGTCCTCCGACAGCACCCGGGGCTCGCCGATGGCCCGGGCGCGGACGTACACGCCGCACAGCCACTCCAGCAGCCGGGCGTGCTCCAGCGCCTCACCGAGGTCGCGGCCGATCGCGACCCCGCCGTGGTTGGCGAGCAGCGCCGCGCGCTTGGCCTTGAGCGCCTTGCACACCTGGTCGGACAGCTCCGCCGTCCCGTAGGTGGCGTACGGGGCGACCGGGACCGCGCCGCCGAGCGCGGCGGCGCGGTGGTGGACGGGCGGCAGTTCGGCCAGCACGGCCGACACGGCGGCGGTGTTCTCGCCGTGCGCGTGCACCACGGCGCCGGCGTCGGTGGTGCGGTAGATCCCCATGTGCAGCGTGGTCTCGGCGGCGGGCTCCCGCCGGCCCTCCAGCAGCCGGCCGTCGAGGGCGAGCACCGGGCAGTCCCCGGGGTCCAGCCGGTCGAGGGCCACCCCGGCGGGGGTGAGCACGACGAGGTCCCCGGCCCGGGTGCTGACCGTGCCGGCCCCGCCACCCGCGATGCCGGCGTCGACCAGGCGGCGCGCGGTCAGGCAGACATCCCTGCGTTCTTGCTCCAGCAACATGATCCCTCGAACGGTCGCCGGGCGGGTCAGGGCTCGGTCAGGTTAGGCTCGCCTGCCCACGGTAACCCGGCAGGGCGGGGGTTCGTCCAGTCGGATCCGACGACGGATGCGCTCGGCCGGGCACTGCTCCCCGCGACGGTGGGCATCGGGCGCACGGCGGCCGGATTCCGTCCCGGCGATGGCCACGTTGGGTAGCCGCCTCCGGCGAGCGGGTGGGAAGCCGACCATCACCCTATATGCGGCTTATTGGCGTTCGTGCAGGTCATCGGGCAAGTTGTGAAAGATGTCGGAAATGTAAAAGAAAGTAGGCTTTCGTTTGTTGTGACTTTCCACGGGCAGACCCGTTCCGTGACGCAACCGTACGTAACGCTTCCCGCTCGGCCGTACCTGTCACCGCCCGGGGCGGCGCAGGCCGCGAGCCTGTACGTCGACGGCGCCTGGCGCGGCGCGGCCGCCGGCGGGTTGCGGGAGATCCGCAACCCCTACGACGCCTCGGTCCTCACCGTGGTGAGCGAGGCGGACACCGAGGACGCCGCCGCGGCCGTCGCGGCCGCCCGCGCCGCGTTCGACGGGGGCGACTGGCGGCGCCGGCCCGCCGCCGAGCGCGGTGAGGTCCTCACCCGCATCGCCGACCTGCTGCAGCGCGACCGCGCCGAGATCGCGCTCATGGAGTCCCTGGACACCGGCAAGACCCTGCCCGAGGGCGAGATCGACGTCGACGACGTCACCGCCGTCTTCCGGTACTACGCCGGCCTCGCCGACAAGGACGCTGGCCGGGTCGTCCCGGCCCCCGAGGGCATCCTCAGCCGGGTGGTCTACGAGCCCGTGGGCGTCTGCGCCATGATCACGCCCTGGAACTACCCCCTGCTCCAATTGGCCTGGAAGATGGCGCCCGCCCTCGCCGCCGGCAACACCATGGTGGTCAAGCCGAGCGAGGTCACCCCCGTCACCACGGCGAAGCTCGTCGACCTCGCCACCGAGGCCGGGGTGCCGCCCGGAGTCGTCAACCTCGTGCTCGGCGCGGGCGGGACCGTCGGTGCCGCGCTCGTGGAGAGCCCCGGCGTCGACCTCGTCTCCTTCACCGGCGGACTCGCCACCGGCCGGCGCATCATGGCGAGCGCCGCCGCGACCGTCAAGAAGGTGGCGCTGGAGCTGGGCGGCAAGAACCCCAACATCGTGTTCGACGACGTCGACCTCGACACGGCGGTCGACTACGCGCTCAGCGCCGCGTTCTTCCACTCCGGCCAGGTGTGCTCCGCCGGCGCCCGGCTCATCGTGCACGAGTCCGTCCACGACGCGTTCACCGCGGAACTCGCCCGGCGGGCCGACCGGATCCGCATCGGATGCGGCCAGGAGAAGGGCGTCCAAGCCGGCCCGCTGGTGTCGGCCGAGCACCGCGCCAAGGTCGAGGCCGCCGTGGCCCGCGGCGTCGAGGAGGGGGCCCGGCTGCTCGCGGGCGGTGTCCGGCCGGCGGAGCCGGAACTCGCCGACGGGTACTTCTTCCGCCCCACCGTCTTCGTCGACTGCGACCGCGGCATGGACATCGTGCGCCAGGAGGTCTTCGGCCCGGTCGTCACCGTCGAGAGGTTCCGCACCGAGGCCGAGGCGGTCGAACTCGGCAACGACACCGAGTACGGGCTGTCCGGCGGCGTGTGGACGAACGACCCCGCGCGCGGCGAACGCGTCGCCGCGGCGCTGCGGCACGGCACGGTCTGGATCAACGACTACGGCCCCTACTTCCCCGGGGCCGAATGGGGCGGCTTCAAGCGCTCCGGCGTCGGCCGCGAACTCGGCCAGGCGGGGCTGGACGAGTACCGGGAGGCCAAGCACATCTACCGCAACTTCGAGCCGCGGCCCCAGGGCTGGTTCTCCTGACCCGTCCCCTCCCAGACCGCCCGCCCGCTCCGGGCGACCGCGCCGCGGCCCGCCCGCGCCTGACCGCCGCGCCGCCGCCCCCACCCGAAAGGAGAGCTGCGTGTCCGCAGCGGAGACGTTCGACTACGTGATCGTCGGCGGAGGCACCGCCGGCTCCGTGCTCGCCAACCGGCTGACCGAGGACCCGGGCACCACCGTCTGCGTGATCGAGGGCGGCCCCTCCGACGTCGGGCTGGAGCGGGTGCTCCGGCTGCGGAACTGGCTGGACCTGCTGGGCGGCGACCTCGACTACGACTACCCCACCGTCGAGCAGCCGCGCGGCAACTCCCATATCCGGCACTCCCGCGCGCGTGTGCTGGGCGGCTGCTCCTCGCACAACACGCTGATCAGCTTCCGGCCGTTCGCGCGCGACCTCGACGAGTGGGTCGCCGCCGGCGCGGCCGGCTGGGACAACGCCACCGTGCAGTCCTACGCCGACCGCATCCGGTGCAACATCGTCCCCGTCGCGCCGAAGGACCGCAACGACCTGGTCAAGGACTGGATCACCGCGTCCGCGAAGGCCACCGGCGTCCCGATCGTCGAGGACTTCAACGCGCTCACCTCGCACGGCGGCGGGTTCCACGACGGGGTCGGCTTCCTGTCTGTCGCCTACGACCCCTACAGCGGCCACCGCTCGTCGGCGTCGGTCGCCTACCTGCACCCCGTCATCGGCCGCCGCGCCAACCTCACCCTGCTCACGGAGACGTGGGCCGGCCGGCTCGTCCTCACCGGCGACCGCGCCACCGGGGTGGAGGTGCGCACCCCGTCCGGTGAACGCAAGGTGGTGGCCGCCGAGCGGGAGGTGGTGCTCTGCGCCGGAGCGATCGACACGCCGCGGCTGCTGCTGCACTCCGGGATCGGCCCCGCGGCCGACCTGCGCGCCGTCGGCGTCGGTGTCCGGCACGACCTGCCGGGCGTGGGGGAGCACCTGCTCGACCACCCCGAGTCGATCATCATGTGGGAGACGCACGGCCCGGTGCCCGAGAACACCGTCATGGACTCCGACGCCGCCCTGTTCGTCCGCCGTGACACCCGGGATCCGCGCCCGGACCTGATGTTCCACATCTACCAGATCCCCTTCGCCGACAACACGGCCCGGCTCGGCTACGACGTGCCCGAACACGCCATCTGCATGACGCCGAACATCCCCCGGTCCCGCTCGCGCGGCCGCCTGTGGCTGACGAGCTCCGACCCCGCGGTCAAGCCGGCGCTGGACTTCCGCTACTTCACCGACCCCGACGGCTACGACGCCCGGACCATCGTGGACGGGTTGAAGATCGCGCGGGAGATCGCGGCCACCGAGCCGTTCCGCTCCTGGCTGAAGCGCGAGGTGGCCCCCGGGCCGGCGGTCACCGGCGACGAGGCGCTGTCGGAGTACGGCCGCCGCGCCGCGCACACCGTCTACCACCCCGCCGGCACCTGCAAGATGGGCGCCGCCGACGATCCGACCGCGGTGGTCGATCCAGAACTCCGGGTGCGCGGTCTGCGCGGCCTCCGCGTCGCCGACGCGTCGGTCTTCCCGACCATGCCGTCGCCGAACCCCATGGTCACCGTACTCGCGATCGGCGAGCGCGCGGCCGACCTGATCCGAGCGGGGTGAGGCGGAGGGGAGAGACAGCCTCCGTGGCGTGAACGGATAAGCGGCCTCCGTGGCGTGAACGGACGAGCGGCCTCCGTGGCGTGAACGGATAAGCGGCCCTCGTGGCGTGAACGGAGAGCCCGACGGCCGCCCGCATACTCCACGGCCAGCTCCCGCGTTCCCCCGATCCACCCGCAACGCAGAGGCCTCCCCGCTCACTGTTCCCCAGGGAATCACCCGTTCACTGCCACGCAGCCAATTTCCCGTTCACCGCCACGCAGCCGGTTTCCCGTTCACCGCCACGCAGGCTTCACCCGCACCCGCAGCGGCCCAGAGGAGAGCAGCATGACGTTACCCACCGCCGGCCTGGCCGACCGACCGCCCACCGGTCGGCCGAAGATCGCCGTCCGCCACCTCTGGAAGGTCTTCGGTCGCGGTGCCGACGCGGTCGTCGGCTCCGAGACCGCGGGGCTGGACCGCGACACCATCCGCGCGCGCACCGGCTGCACCGTGGCGGTGCGCGATGTCTCCTTCGACGTGCTCCCCGGTGAGATCTTCGTGGTGATGGGGCTGTCCGGCTCCGGAAAGTCGACCCTCGTCCGGTGCGTGACCCGCCTGATCGAGCCCACCTCCGGGCAGGTCCTGCTGGACGGCGCGGACATCGGCGCCGCGGGGCCCAAAGAGCTGCGCGAGCTGCGCCGGCACAAGCTGGCCATGGTCTTCCAGCACTTCGGTCTGCTGGCCCACCGCAGGGTCATCGACAACGTCGCCTACGGCCTGGAGGTCCGCGGCATGCCCCGGCCGCGGCGCTACGAACGGGCCCGGGAGATGATCGAGATGGTCGGGCTGGCCGGCTACGAGGACTCCCGCCCCGGGCAGCTCAGCGGCGGCATGCAGCAGCGGGTCGGCCTCGCCCGGGCGCTCGCCGTCGACCCCGAGGTGCTGCTGTTCGACGAGCCGTTCAGCGCGCTCGACCCGCTCATCCGGCGGGACATGCAGCAGGAGGTGCTCAGGCTGCAGCGCGAGCTGCGCAAGACCGCCGTCTTCATCACCCATGACCTGTCCGAGGCGCTGCGGCTGGGCGACCGGATCGCCATCATGCGCGACGGCGAGCTGGTGCAGGCCGGTACCGCCGAGGAGCTCGTCGGCCGGCCGGCCGACGACTACGTCCGCGACTTCGTGCGCGACGTCGCGCGCACCGACGTGCTCACCGCGGGCTGGCTCATGCGCCCGCCCCGCCCGGACGAGCCGCTGGACGGACCGGTGGCCGCGCCCGGCACCGTGGTCCGCGAGATCGTCCCGATGCTCGCCTCGGGGGGCGCCCCGGTGCGGGTCGTCGCCGGGGAGAGGCTGCTCGGCGTGGTCGGCGGCGCTGATGTGCTGCGGGTCATCGCCGAGGACCAGGCCGACGAGGTCGGCAGGACCGGACCGGTCCCGACCGCCGGCGCCTCCGGCCCGCCGGGTGCCGAGCGGCCCGTGGAGGCGTGACATGGCCACCGCATATCCCGGCACCGCGCCCGCGGCGGCCGGCGGCCCGGCGGGCCGCGTCGTCGGACGGCTCGCCTGGGGGCTCGGCGTCCTCGCCGTCCTGCTCACCGGCTACGCGGCCCTGCACGGCCGCTTCCCCTTCCCGGACGTCTACGCCGCACTTCCCGACCGCTACGCCTGGGTGGAACCGGCCGCGCTGTTCGACCGCGCGTACGCGTGGGTGGTCGCCAACCGCAACACCAGCCCGCTGTTCCTGTACGGCTTCAACTACCTCTCCGTCGGCCTGGGATCGGCCGTCGTCCTCATCAACCAGGCGCTCACCCTGCTCGCCTGGCCCGGTGTCGTGCTGCTCGGCGTGCTCGCCGCGTGGCGGGTCGCCGGCGGGCGGGTCGCGCTGCTCGTCCTCGCCGCCTTCGCCGTCTTCGGCCTGACCGGGCTGTGGAACGAGGCGATGACGACGCTGGCGCTCATCACCACCTCCGTGCTGATCGCACTGCTCGTCGGCATCCCGATCGGCATCGCCGCCGGGCGCAGCGAGCGGGTCGAGCGGCTGACGCGCCCGGTCCTCGACTTCATGCAGATCATGCCGGCGTTCGCCTACCTCATGCCGATGCTGCTGCTGTTCGGCATCGGCAACCCGGCGGCGGCGGTCGCCACGGCCGTCTACGCGGTTCCGCCCGCCGTGCGCATCACCGCCATGGCGGTCCGCGACGTGGATGCCGGGGCGGTGGAGGCCACCACGTCGCTGGGGTCCACCCCCTGGCAGCTGCTCACCAAGGTGCGGCTGCCGCTCGCCCGGCGCACCATTCTGCTCGGGGTCAACCAGACGATCATGCTCGCGACGTCCATGGTCGTCATCGCCTCGGTCATCGGCGCCGGCGGTCTGGGCGACGCCGTCTACCAGGCCCTGAACAAGGTCGACGTGGGCCGTGCGTTCGAGGCCGGGGTCGCGATCGTGCTGATGGCGATCGCCCTGGACCGGGTGACCGCCGCCGCCGGGAGCGGCGGGGCCGCGCGGGAGCTCCCGCCCGGGCCGCGGCGGTGGCGCCGGGCGGTGCTCGGTGCGGGCACGCTGCTCGCGCTGGGCGCCGCCGCCGGCCGGCTGGCCGGGGTCGGCTGGCTGGCGGGCTGGCCGGACGCGCTCACCGTGAGCGCTGCCGGCCTGGTCAACGCCGCGAACGACGGCGTTCAGGCGCTGGTCGGAACGTGGGCGGCCGGCTTCGCCGCCGCGTTGCTGGCCGTGGTGCTCGACCCGCTGCGCACCCTGCTCACGGACTCGCCGTGGTGGCTGGTCGTGCTCGCGGCCGCGGCGATCGGGCACGCGCTGGGCGGCGTGCGGACCGCGCTGGTCGGCGGCGCGGCGATACTGCTCACCGGGCTGCTGGGGGTGTGGGAGTTCGGCATGGACACCCTCTCGCAGGTCATCGTGGCGGCCCTGGTGACGGTGTCGGCTGGGTTCGTGGCCGGCGTCCTCGCGGCGCGCAGCGACCGGCTGGCCGCGGTACTGCGCCCGCTCCTGGACGCGATGCAGACCCTGCCGCCGTTCGTCTACCTGATCCCGGTGGTGGCGCTCTTCGGGATCGGCCGCGTCCCGGCGCTGGCCGCGGCGGTGGTGTACGCGCTGCCGCCGGTCATCCGGCTGGTGAACGACGGCATCCGCGGCTGCTCCGCGGGTGCGGTCGAGGCCGCGGTGTCGCAGGGGTCCAGCCGCTGGCAGCTGCTCACCAAGGTGCAGCTCCCGCTGGCCCGCTCGTCGCTGCTGCTCGCCGTCAACCAGGGGATCATGATGGTCCTCGCGATGGTGGTGATCGGCGCCCTGGTCGGCGCGGGGGCGCTCGGCTACGGCGTGGTGTTCGGGATGGCGCAGAACCAGCTCGGGCTGGGCATGACCTCCGGCCTCGCCATCGTCTGCCTCGGCCTACTCCTCGACCGGATGACCCAGAGCGCGGCCCGGACGTGAGAGAGGAAGCGATGGGAACACGATCCGCACGACCCGCCCGGCCGACACGGCCGGCCGCGCGCCGACCCCGCGGCACCGGCCTGCTCCGCACGGTGGTGCTCACCCTCGTCCTCGTCCTGGCCACCTCCTGCGCCGTGCGCACCACGTCCGTGCTGCGCGACCCGGACACGGTGCGCATCGCCCTGAACGCGTGGGTGGGCTACGAGGCCGACGCGGCCGTGGTCGGGTACCTGCTGGAGCACGAGCTGGGCTACCAGGTGCAGCTCGTGCAGATCGACGAGCAGCCGGCGTGGCAGGCCCTCGACCAGGGCGCCGTCGACGTGATCCTGGAGAACTGGGGGCATGAGGACCTCATGCGGACCTACGGGCCCGAGGGCAACGGCACGGTCGTCGACGGCGGGCCGACCGGGAACGTCGGCCAGATCGGCTGGTACCTGCCGCGCTACCTGGTCGAGGAGTACCCCGGCATCGACACACCCGAGGGCCTGCGGGAGCACGCCGACGTGTTCCGCACGCCCGAGAGCGGCGATCGCGGGCAGTTCCTGGCCGGCGCCCCCGGCTTCGTCACCAGCGACCAGGGGCTGATCAACCACTTCGACCTGCCGTTCGAGATCGTCTTCGCCGGTTCCGAGGCCGCGCAGCTCACCGAGGTCCGCAACCGCTACGAGCGGGGGGACCCCGTCCTGTTCTACTCGCAGGACCCCAGCTGGGTGCAGAACGACCTCGACCTGGTGCGGGTCCGGTTCCCGGAGTGGACGCAGGGGTGCGACACCGACCCCGAGGACGTCTCCTGCGACTACCCGCGCTACGAGCTCAACAAGGTCTTCCGCGCCGGGTTCGCGCGCGACGGCGGGGCCGCCTACGAGCTGATCCGCGACTGGACCTGGAGCAACGCCGACCAGAACGCCGTCGCCCAGCTCATCGCCGACGACCGGCTCGACCCCGAGGACGCCGCGGCGCGCTGGGTCGCCGAGCACCCCGACGTGTGGCGGCCCTGGATCCCGGAGGAGGCCCGCTGACCTGCGGGGCGGGCGGCAGATCGGGCCGGTCCGCCCCCGGCCGGGTTTCGCAGGTCTCAGCGAGGTAACAACAGGAGGACTAGACTCGGAGAGATACCGGGGCCGGAGCGGGTCGTGCGACGCGGAGCCGGTGCACGGCCCAGTGGACCTCCGGGCGGCCGGTGCTTCGGGTGCACACCGCTGGACCGTTCCCAGGAGTCGGCCATGCCCGTCACGGACATCAGAACCAGTGCGTCGGTCCCCACCACCCGATCGGCGCGCCGCCGCACCGAGAAGCGGCCCACATCACGGGCGCACGCGGAGCGCGACGCCGAGGTCGCCGAGCTCTTCGCGCGGCTGCGCCGGGTGCCGGAGGAGCAACCGGAGCACCTGGAGCAGGCCGCCCTCCTCGGCCTCGTCAAGGCCATCAACGGCTTCGACCCCGACCTCGGACACGACTTCATCGCCTATGCGATGCCCATGATGACCGGTGAGGTCAAGCGGCACTTCCGCGACCGCACGTGGGCGGTCCGCGTCCCGCGCCGCCACCAGGAGCGCCGCACGGAACTCAACCAGACCATCCGCCGCCTCACCCAGGACCTCGGCCGCTCGCCCACCAGCCGCGAGCTCGCGGTGGAGATGCGGATGTCGGTGGACGACCTGTCCGAGCTCATGGAGGCGTCCGCCGCCTACAGCGCGCTGTCCCTGGACTCCCCCGCCGGCGAGGACGAGAACGACAGCGGCAACCTCGGCGACACGCTCGGCTCCGTCGACACGGCGCTGGAGTCGGTGGTGGACCGCGAGTCGCTGCCTCCGCTGCTCAACTCCCTGCCAGAGCGCGAGCGCCGCATCATCCTGCTGCGCTTCTTCGGCAACAAGACGCAGAGCCAGATAGCCGAGGAGATCGGCGTCTCGCAGATGCACGTCTCCCGGCTGCTGTCCAGCGCGCTGGCCCGGCTGCGCGAGGGCATGCTGGGTGAGGAGTGAGCGGGCTCAGCGCTCGTGGCGGATGCGCTGGCTCACCCAGTAGATGTTGAGCCCCGTCGCGACCACCCCGGCCGCCAGGACGACGGTCAGTGCCGCGGAGTGCGCCCAGGTCACGGCGAGCACCGCCCCGACCAGGCACACGAGGGCACCGAAGACCGCCAGCACCAGCCGGAAGTGCAGCGGACTCGCCGGACGCTCGATGCTTCCCAGCGGCCCCTTCACCCGGCCGCGCCGCAGGCCCTTCCGGTCCCGGGGGACCCGCCGGGGTGGTCGATCGCTCACGCCTCCATCGTAAAACGCAGCAGGGCGCCGACATCCTCGCTCTCGCCGTCCGCGGGCGGCAGCAGCGTGAGGTCCGCCCCCTGGGCGTGCGCGGCCCGGATGAGCAGCGCGCTCGCCGGCCCCGCGACCGCCTCACCGGGGTCGGTGAGCGCACCGCGGTCCGCGGCGACCTGCCGCGGGTCGTCGAGGGCCGCCCACAGCTCCTTCTCGACGGGGCGGTCGGCCTGCAGCAGCAGGGTGCGGACCTGGCCGGCCCGCAGCGCGGCCATGGTGGCCTCCAGCCCCTCCACGGCCCGGCCGGCCCGGCCCACCTCGTCGCGGAACTCCGCGACGACCGTGTCCCGGAACAGCACGGCCGTCTCCTCCAACCGCCGCTGGACGGCATCGCGCAGGCTGGCCATCGCGTCGGCGTCCGCCCGGCCGCCGCCCGGCAGGTCCACGAGCAGTCCGCGGGTCCGCTCGTCCAAGTGGCCGCGCAGCTTGCCCAGCGCCCGCTCGTCGCCGCCGACGAACACCGCCACCGCGTTGACCTCGGCCACCGCGTCCGCCACGTCCGCCGCCACCTCGGCCGCGTTGGCGTCCCACAGCTGCTCGGAGCGGCGCTGGTACCTGCGGTGGGCCATACCGCCGCCCCGGACCTTCTGGACGTGCAGCGATCCGCCGCTGAACGACCGCTCCTCGGCGAGTCCGCCGTACCTGCCGTAGGCGGCGACGTCGGCGCCCAGCCGGTCGGCGGCCACCACCACGTAGGGCATCGCCTCCTCAAGGTCCGCCACCAGGTCCAGGGGGTCGGGGACCGGTAGCCACGAGGCATGGTTGCGCCGCGGCGGCCGGCTCAGGGTGTGCGCGGCCAGCACCCGGCCGCCGCGGGCGAACAGCGCCTCCCCCTGCGGCCCCGGCAGCCCGGTGGACTCGCCGACGGCGCCGTCCAGCGCCCGCAGCGTCTCCGCGTCGGCTCCCTGCTCCGCCAGCTCCTCCCGCAGCCCCCGCCAGCGGAGTTCGACCTCCTTCGCGGTGTCCTCCGTTGGAGAGGCGTCCAGATAGACCGAGGCCATCGGTCCCGATCCGGTGTACAGCGCATCGAGAAATCGCAGATCCATGGTCCCGGGTCCGCGCCGGCGGCGCGCCCCGACTCACCTCCACCCGAAACTCGCGGTCGTTCTTCCTGTCCCCGTCCGCTGCCCAGCCGGCGGCGTCCCATGCACCTTCGGCCGCGCAGCGGCAGGGCCGTTTCGCGCCGCATGGCGCCGGGTAGCACGAGGGACCGCACGGTCCCAGTCGAGTACCGCGAGGAGGACCCCGCCATGGAACGCGGCAGCGCCAAGCACGGACCGAAGCTCGACGACCAGATGCAGACCGAG
This sequence comes from Marinitenerispora sediminis, assembly GCF_003336425.1. GTDB lineage: Bacteria > Actinomycetota > Actinomycetes > Streptosporangiales > Streptosporangiaceae > Marinitenerispora > Marinitenerispora sediminis. Next base: position 27,710 of record NZ_QEIO01000089.1, read on the forward strand.
GTGGAAGGCGCCCTGCGCGGCAACAAGCCCACCCGGGCCCACGAGGAGCTGGAGCCCGAACCCGTCACCGACATGTCGGAGCCCTCGGACGAGGAGCCCGGAGAGGAGCGCCCGGACCGGAGCGGCTAGCGGTCCGCGAAACACCGGTGGCCCGACCCCGAGCGGGGCCGGGCCACCGGTGTGCTGTACGGCCTCCGGATCACTCCCCGTCGAGGACGCTCGGCAGGGTGCTCTCGTAGGCGGTGCGCAGTTCGGTCAGCGGGATCTCGAAGCCGCCGGTGGCGTGGCGGACGCGCAGGGCGTCGCCGCCGATGGAGCCGATGCGGGTGGCCGTCACCGCGTGGCGGTCGCAGGTCTCCTGGAAGGCGGCGTCGGCGGTCGGGGCGACCGCGACGATCACCCGGGCGGCGGACTCGCTGAACAGGGCGACGAACGGGTCGCCGGTCAGGTCGACCGTGCAGCCCACACCGCCGCGCAGTGCGGACTCGGCGAGCGCGATGGCGAGACCGCCGTCGGAGAGGTCGTGGGCGGCGGCGAGTACGTTGAGGGACGCCCCGGCCGAGAGCACCCGGCCCAGGGCCGCCTCGGCGGTGAGGTCGACCGCAGGCGGCAGGCCGCCCAGGTGGCCGTGGACCACGTCGGCCCAGGCGGACCCGCCCAGCTCGTCGCGGGTGGTGCCGAGCAGGTAGAGGCGGGCGTCGTCGATGTCGGCGGGGAAGGCGCTGGTGAGCCGGTCCCGCACGTCGCCGATCACGCCGAGCACGCCGATCACCGGGGTGGGGTTGATCGCCGTGGAGCCTGTCTGGTTGTAGAAGCTGACGTTGCCGCCGGTCACCGGGGTGCCGAGTTCGCGGCAGCCGTCGGCCAGGCCGCGGGTGGCCTCCGCGAACTGCCACATGACCCCCGGGTCCTCGGGGGAACCGAAGTTCAGGCAGTTGGTCACCGCGTGCGGGCGCGCCCCGGTGGCCGCGACGTTGCGGTACGCCTCCGCGAGGGCGAGCTGGGTACCGGTGTAGGGGTCCAGCCGGGTGTAGCGGCCGTTGCCGTCGGTGGCCAGTGCCACGCCCCGCTCGCCGTCGTCGGTGATGCGGACCATGCCGCCGTCGTGCGGAGTGGCCAGGACGGTGTTGCCGAGCACGTACCGGTCGTACTGGCGGGTGACCCAGCTCGGGTCGGCGATGCCGGGGGCGGCGAGTACCCGCAGCAGCTGGGCGCGCAGCTCCGCGTCGTTCGCCGGGCGCGGCAGCTGGTCCGGGGTGTCGGCCTGGAGCGCGTCCTGGTCGCTCGGGCGGGCGATCGGGCGCTCGTAGACCGGCCCCTCGTCGGAGGCGGTCCGCGGCGGCATGTCGACCACGGTCTCGCCGTGCCACGTCATGACCAGTCGGCCGCCGCGTTCGGCCTCCTCGGGGGTCACGTCGGTGACCTCGCCGATGACCGTGGCCACGATGTCCCACTTGGCGCACACGTCCATGAACGCGGACAGCTTGTCCGGCGACACGATCGCCATCATCCGCTCCTGCGACTCGCTCATGAGGATCTCCTCCGGCGTGAGCCGCGAGTCGCGCAGCGGAACCCGGTCCAGCTCGATGCGCATGCCGCCGGTGCCGCCGGCGGCCAGCTCCGTCGTCGCGCAGGAGACACCGGCCGCGCCGAGGTCCTGGATGCCCACGACGAGGTCCGCGGCGAACAGCTCCAGGCTGCACTCGATGAGCAGCTTCTCCAGGAACGGGTCGCCGACCTGGACGCTCGGCCGCTTGGCGTGGCTCTCCTCGTCGAACGTGGCGCTGGCCAGCACCGAGGCCCCGCCGATGCCGTCGGGGCCGGTCGTGGCCCCGAACAGCACCACCTTGTTGCCCGGGCCCGGCGCCTGGGCCAGCTTGATGTCCTCGTGCCGGAGCACGCCCACGCACAGGGCGTTGACCAGCGGGTTGCCGATGTAGCCGGAGTCGAAGCCCAGTTCGCCGCCGATGTTGGGCAGGCCCAGGCAGTTGCCGTAGAACGAGATGCCCGAGACCACGCCCGGCAGCACGCGGCGGGTGTCGGGGGCGTCGAGCGGCCCGAACCGCAGCGCGTCCATGACCGCGACCGGGCGGGCGCCCATGGTGAGGATGTCGCGCACGATGCCGCCCACGCCGGTGGCCGCGCCCTGGTGCGGCTCGACGTAGGACGGGTGGTTGTGCGACTCGATCTTGAACGTGACGGCGTACCCGTCGCCGACGTCCACGACACCGGCGTTCTCACCCATGCCGACCAGCAGCGCGTCGTTGCGCGGCGCCTTCTCGGCGAACTGCCGCAGGTGCACCTTGGAGCTCTTGTACGAGCAGTGCTCGCTCCACATCACCGAGTAGATCGCCAGCTCGGCGGAGGTCGGGCGGCGGCCGAGGATCTCGCGCACGCGCGCGTACTCGTCGTCCTTCATGCCCAGCTCGGCGAACGGCTGGGGTGAGTCCGGCGAGCCGGCGGCCTTGGCGACGGTGTCGAGCTGAGGTGCTTCGGGCATGGGATTTCCGTTCGGGATGCGGGCGTGGCGTGGCGGATGCGGGAAGCGGACGCGGTCAGGCCGGCGCGCTGGCGTGCGCCAGGACCAGGCCGGCCGTGGAGCCCTCCGTGTAGGGCTGGACGCTGCCCTGCACGATCACCGAGCCGTCGGTCAGCGCGGAGTCGGCGAGCGGCACGTCGGCGGGGTCGGTGGCGCCCTGCGGCAGCAGCCGCCCCCACCCCTGGTCGAGCAGGTGGTTGTACACCGCCTCGACCGCCTGCTCGCCCTCGACCGAGTCGCTGGTCAGGGCCACCGGGCGGTAGCACTCGGCGGTGTCGCACTGCTGGCCGAGGTCGGTGTACTCGACACCGTCCGGGGCGGCGCCGAGCACCTCCATCTCCGGGGCGGGCGCCGCCGAGTCGGCGGCACCCTGGCTCGCCGGCGCCGGCCCCCAGCCGTTGAGCAGACCGACGGCAGAGGTGGCCACCAGTCCGACAGTGACCACGGCGACCAGGACGAGCATCGCCGTCCTGGAGCGCAGCAGCGCCATCATCGGGAAACGCCCTCCCCGGGTGGTGTGGTGGTCCGGCCCATGCTCACCGGGCGGTGGCCGCCGCCGGCACGGGGCCGGCCGCCAGGTGCGCCAGGAGCGAGGTGAAGAAGCCGAGCCCGTCGACGGAGGGGCCGGTCAGCGCCTCCACGGCGTGCTCGGGGTGCGGCATGAGGCCCACGACGTTGCCGTGCTCGTTGGTGATGCCGGCGATGTCGCGCTGCGCGCCGTTCGGGGCGGCGCCGGCGTAGCGCGCGACGACCCGCCCGTCGCGCTCGAGCTCGTCGAGCGTGGCGGGGTCGGCGACGTAGCTGCCCTCGCCGCTCTTCAGCGGGATCAGGATCTCCTGGCCGGTGTGGTAGTCCCCGGTCCACGCGGTGGCGGTGGACTCCACCCGGAGGAGCTGGTCGCGGCAGATGAAGTGCCGCGAGGAGTTGCGGGTGAGGGCGCCGGGCAGCAGGTGGCTCTCGCAGAGGATCTGGAAGCCGTTGCAGATGCCGAGCACCGGCAGCCGGCCCGAGCGGGCGGCCGGCACGAGTTCGCTCATGATCGGCGCGAAGCGCGCGATGGCGCCGCAGCGCAGGTAGTCGCCGTAGGAGAACCCTCCCGGCAGGACGACCGCGTCCACGCCCCGGAGGTCGGCGTCGCCGTGCCACAGGGCGACCGGGATCGCGCCGGCGATCCGCAGCGCGCGCGCCGCGTCCCTGTCGTCAAGGGATCCGGGGAAGGTGACGACGCCCACACGGGCTGCCATGGGCACTCTCCGTTGTGTCTCGCAGTGAGGAGCAAGGCCGGTGCGGGCCGTGACGTTCATGGCGGCCCCACCGCTCACGAGCGTACCCGCTGACCTCGCCGCCCGGTGCGATGAGCCGGTTCATCGGGCCGCGCCGCCGGACGCGGCCGGTCCGCGGCGGCTAGCCCACGCCGGCCGGGCGGCGCGGCTGGCGGCGCGCCGGGTGGCGCAGGCAGTCGAGGCGCTTGCGTAGCCGGACCACCGTTCCCGCGCCGTCGTGGCCGAACGTCACCTGGTCGACGAACGCCCGCATCAGAAGAATGCCCCTGCCGGATTCTGCTTCCAGATCCGGCAGGGGCACCTGCGCTGGGTCGAACCGTGGCCCGGTGTGCGCGATCTCCATCTCGCAGTACCGGGCCAGGACCCGTGTGACGACGTTGTAGCCGACGGCGGTGTGTCCGTGGTCGATCACGTTCGCGCACGCCTCCGACCCTGCGAGGAGGAGGTCGGAACGGCACCCGTCGCAGACGTCGGTGCTCCGCAGCGCCTCGTCCATCACGTCGCGCATGACCGCGACGGTGTAGGCCTTCCGGGGCAGTGCGATCGCGAATCTCACGTCCATCGGCTCCCCCATGCCCGGTCCGTACAACACGAGAGCCTTCCCGCGGCGCGGACGGCGAAACGGCGGCCCCGTGCGGCGGGCGCTACTCCACGCGCAGTTCGAAGTCCTCGATGACGGGGTTGGCCAGCAGCGTCTCGGCGAGCCGCCGGACGTCGGCCAGCTTGGCGTCGTCGACCTCGCCGTCGACCTCCACCTCGAACCGCTTGCCCTGCCGGACCTGGGCGACGCCCTTGAAGCCGAGGCGGTCGCACGCCCCGACGATGGCCTGGCCCTGGGGGTCCAGGATCTCCGGCTTGAGCATGACGTCCACCACGACGCGGGCCACGAGGTCCTCCACAGATATGCCGCACTTCACTTCTACGGACGGGCGGCTCCACCTACGCTGGTAGGGGAGAGCACGAAGAAGCGTACGGCACCCGCGCCGGACCGCGTGGCCGAAGGCGCTGGGGCGCGGTTATACCTGTTGATCGCCCCGAACGGGCCGTTTTCGACATCTCGTGATGTTCGTCACTCATGTGTCTGTCAACATGAAAGGGCTCTCCAAGCGTCTACCAACGTGGTAGCGAACCACGGTCGTCCCTAGGGGGAAATTTGACGACCATCGAACTCGAACGCCTTCCCGGGGCACCGGACGACATCGAGGAGCTGGACTTCGAGACGGCGGTCACGCCGTTCGCCGAGCAGCTCTACCCGGTCGCCCTCCGGATGACCCGCAACTCCGCGGACGCCGAGGACCTGGTCCAGGAGACCTTCGCCAAGGCGTTCGCGAACTTCCACCAGTTCCGCGCCGGCACCAACCTGCGGGCGTGGCTGTACCGCATCCTCACCAACACCTTCATCAACGGCTACCGGAAGAAGCAGCGCGAGCCGCGCCAGGAGACCACGGACGAGATCAAGGACTGGCAGCTCGCCGCGGCCGAGGCCCACGCCTCCAGCGGATCGCGTTCCGCCGAGGCCGAGGTGCTCGACCACCTTCCCGACTCCGCGATCCGGCACGCGCTGGCGCAGCTGCCGACCGACTTCCGGCTCGTGGTGTACCTCATCGACATCGAGGGCTTCTCCTACAAGGAGGTCGCCTCTCGCATGGACACCCCGCTGGGCACCGTCATGTCCCGGCTGCACCGGGCGCGCCGCCAGCTGCGCGGCCAGCTCGCCGACTACGCGCGCGAGCGAGGGCTCCAGCCCGCCTGACCCGGTCGACGAGGCCCGGGTCCTCCGCCGGGCGACCCTGTGTGACGAAACCACCCGAGCAGGTCGCCCGTTCCGCCGCCCGCCCGTTGGGGCGCCGGGCTGACCAGCGGACATGCTCGACTACTCTCCGTAATCGATGGCTGGGTGGCGGGCTGCCGGCGCCGCGCCCGGTCCGCAGCGGCGCCGCGGGTTCCGCGCACGCGCGACGAGATCCTCGGATGGCCTTCTTTTTGCTAGGAAGCCCTGGTAGTTGGTGGTTTCGCGGTTCTGCGCAATCATGAGGCCTCAGCGAAAAGGTGTCGTTGGGGCTTGCGTCCTCGGTGGTGACTTCTGTCACGATGACGGTAGGGCCGCCCGCGCATACCCGTTACCCCGGGTGAGCGGGTGGAGAGCCGGCCGACCAGCGGTACCCCGCGCATCGGCCCCGATACCCGAGGAGCGACAGGTGTCCATCACCACCGCGCAAGAGGAACCGGAGCTCATCCAGCTCCTGACTCCTGACGGGGAGCTCAGAGAGCACCCCGACTACCCGCTGGACCTGACCGCGGCCGAGAAGCGCGGCCTGTACCGCGACATGGTGCTCGTGCGCCGCTTCGACTCCGAGGCCGTGTCGCTGCAGCGCCACGGCGAGCTCGGGCTGTGGGCCTCCCTGCTCGGGCAGGAGGCGGCCCAGGTGGGCTCCGGCCGGGCGCTCGGCGCCGACGACATGGCCTTCCCGTCCTACCGCGAGCACGGCGTGGCGTGGTGCCGCGGCGTGGCGCCCAAGAGCCTGCTGGCGCTCTTCCGCGGGGTGACCAACGGCGGGTGGTCGCCGGACGAGCACGGCTTCCACCTCTACACCATCGTGATCGGCGCGCAGACGCTGCACGCCACCGGGTACGCCATGGGTGTGCAGCGCGACGGCGCCGTGGGTGACGGCGGAAGCGCCGTCATCAGCTATTTCGGGGACGGCGCCACGAGCCAGGGCGACACCAACGAGGCGTTCAACTTCGCCGCCGTCAACAACGCTCCGGTGGTCTTCTTCTGCCAGAACAACCAGTGGGCCATCTCCGAGTCCAACGACCGGCAGACGCGGGTCCCGCTGTACCGGCGCGCGTCCGGCTTCGGGTTCCCCGGGCTGCGGGTGGACGGCAACGACGTCTTCGCCTCGCTCGCCGTCACCCGGGCCGCGCTGCAGCACGCCCGCGAGGGCCAGGGGCCGACCCTGATCGAGGCGTTCACCTACCGCATGGGCGCGCACACGACCACCGACGACCCGACCCGGTACCGGATCGCGGCCGAACTGGAGGAGTGGAAGCTCAAGGACCCGATCAGCCGGCTGCGCGCCCACCTCGCCGGCACCGGCGAGGGCGACGAGGAGTTCTTCGCCGCCGTGGACGCCGAGGCGGAGCGGCTCGGCGAGCAGGTCCGCCAGGAGTGCCGGTCGCTGCCCGACCCGCAGCCTTTGGACATCTTCCACGAGGTCTACGCGGAGCCGCACGCCCACATCGACCGCCAGCGGGCGGAGTTCGCCGACTACCTCGCCTCCTTCGAGGGCGCGGGCGCGGAAGGAGGCCGGTAGCCATGGCCGAGAAGACCACGATCGGCAAGGCGATCAACGAGGGTCTGCGCCGCGCGATGGAGGCGGACCCGAAGGTCCTCATCATGGGGGAGGACGTCGGCAAGCTCGGCGGTGTCTTCCGGGTCACCGACGGCCTGTACAAGGACTTCGGCGCGGACCGGGTCATCGACACCCCGCTGGCCGAGTCGGGCATCGTCGGCACCGCGATCGGCCTCGCGCTGCGGGGGTACCGGCCGGTCTGCGAGATCCAGTTCGACGGGTTCTTCTTCCCGGCCGCCAACCAGACCTTCACCCAGCTCGCCAAGATGCACCAGCGCTCCGGGGGACGCATCCGGATGCCGGTCGTGCTGCGCATCCCCTACGGCGGCGGCATCGGCGCCGTGGAGCACCACAGCGAGTCGCCCGAGGCCTACTTCGCGCACACCGCGGGGCTGCGGGTGATCACGGTGGCCAACCCGCAGGACGCGTTCTGGATGATCCAGCAGGCCGTCAGCTGCGACGACCCCGTGGTGTTCTTCGAGCCGAAGCGCCGGTACCACGAGCGGACCGAGGCCGACCTGTCCGGCACGCTCGACTCGGCCACCGGCATGGACGCCGCCCGTGTGGCGCGTTCCGGCACCGACGTCACGCTGCTCGCCTACGGGCCGATGGTGAAGACCGCGCTGCAGGCGGCCGAGGCCGACACCGAGCACTCGATCGAGGTGGTCGACCTGCGCTCGCTGTCCCCGGTGGACTACGGCACCGTCTTCGCCTCCGTCCGCCGCACCGGGCGGGCCGTGATCGCGCACGAGGCGCCGGTGAGCGCCGGCCTGGGAGCCGAGATCGCCGCACGCATCACCGAGTCCTGCTTCTACCACCTGGAGGCCCCGGTCATCCGGGTCGGCGGGTTCGACACGCCGTATCCGCCCTCGCGGCTGGAGGAGCACTACCTTCCGGACCTGGACCGGGTCCTCGACGGCGTCGACCGCGCCTTCGACTTCTGACGAGAGCCAGGTGACCTGAGGGAATGACGCAGCAAGGCGTGCAGCAGTTCCGGCTGCCCGACGTCGGAGAGGGCCTCGTCGAGGCGGAGATCCTCTCCTGGAACGTCCGGCCCGGCGACGAGATCACCGTCAACCAGATCATCTGCGAGATCGAGACCGTCAAGGCGGTCGTGGAGCTGCCCAGCCCGTTCGCGGGCACCGTCCGAGAGGTGCTCGTGGAGGCCGGCACCACGGTGGACGTGGGCACTCCCATCATCAGCGTGGACACCGGCGGCGGCGGGCCGGAGCCGGCCGCCGAGGAGGAGGCCGAGGACGAGGGCCGCCAGCCCGTGCTGGTCGGCTACGGCGCGAAGGCCGGTGCCACCCGGCGCCGACCGCGCCGCCGGCCCGGTGCCGCGCCCGACGGACCGGGCGGCGCGGCGCCGAACGGCGCGGCCGGACCGCGCGCCACACCGGCCGAGGCAGCGGCCGCGCCGCCGCCGCGGCCCGCCTCCGGCGGCCCGGCCGGGCGGCCGACCGTGCTGGCCAAGCCGCCGGTGCGCAAACTCGCCAAGGACCTGGGCGTGGACCTGCACACGGTCACGCCCACCGGCCCGGGCGGGACGGTCACCCGGGAGGACGTGCAGAGGAGGCATGGCGCGGCGGCGGAGCCGTCGGCCGCGGCGGCCCCCGAGGCGGCGCCGGTGCCGGCGGCCGCCCCGGACCGCGCGGCCCGTGAGGAGCGCATCCCCATCCGGGGCGTGCGCAAGCACACCGCCGCGGCGATGGTGGGCAGCGCGTTCACGGCGCCGCACGTCACCGAGTTCCTTCAGGTCGACGTCACCAAGACCATGAAGGCGGTGCGCCGGCTGCGCGAGCGTCCGGAGTTCGCCGGGCTGAAGGTCTCTCCGCTGCTCCTGGTGGCGCGGGCGCTGCTCACCGCGATCCGCCGCCACCCGGGCATCAACGCGACGTGGGACGAGGACGCCCAGGAGATCGTGGTGAAGCACTACGTCAACCTCGGCATCGCGGCGGCCACCGATCGCGGACTGGTGGTGCCCAACGTCAAGGACGCCGACCGCCTACCGCTGCCCGACCTGGCGCGGGCGCTGCAGGAGCTCGCGGAGACGGCGCGGGCCGGCCGGACGACGCCCGCGGCGATGGCGGGCGGGACCATCACGATCACCAACGTGGGGGTGTTCGGGGTGGACTCCGGTACGCCGATCCTCAACCCGGGCGAGGCGGCGATCCTGGCCGTCGGCCAGATCCGGGACATGCCCTGGGTGCACAAGGGGCAGCTCAAGGTGCGCAAGGTGACGACGCTGGGGCTGTCGTTCGACCACCGGCTGGTGGACGGCGAGCTCGGGTCGAAGGCGCTGCGCGACATCGGAGCGTGGCTCACCGACCCGGAGGCGACCGCCCTCGCCTGGGGGTAGCGGGCGCCGGCAGCACGAGGGCCCCGGCGACGAACGTCGCCGGGGCCCTCGCGCGGATCTGGAACGGCCGTCCGCGGCGGCCGGGGTGCCGTGGTCCGGGACCGCCGGAGCGGCCCGGGAATGTCAGAGGCGCCCGCTACACATGGTGGGGACGGCGGGGCGGCCGGTTCAGGCCACCGAGAGGTTGGCGGCGTGGTGCCGCCCCCGCTGCGAGACGCGGCGCCGGGGGAAGGGGCGGAGCAGGGCGGCGGCGCCGGCCGGGTCGCAGGCCGGGTGGGTGACGAGGCCGCCGCCGAGGACGTCGCTCCAGATGAACTTGCCGTCCCGGCACCACACGTTGATGCCGCGCCGGACCGAGATGACCGCGACGTCGGCGCTGCCGGCCTGGTACATCGGCCGGGACGCGGCGGCGGTGGCCAGTTCGTTCCACAGGGCGGCGATCGCCCGGTCGGCCCGGAACGCGTGCCGGGGGGGACGCCTCACCCGCGCGGCCTCCGCCAACTTCACCCGGAACGCTCTGGGGTTGTTCAGTCGCGGATGACTCAAGGGACGTCTCCTCATGTGGCTCGGGGGTCGCGGCGTGCGGGGCGGGGATTCCGCACCGCGGACGGGTGCCGCTACGGCCCGATCGCGGGCCTCATACTGCGCTGACGCCCGCGGGGGCGGGTGCCAGGGCCGCTGCCCGGGCAGGCGGCGACCAGCGATCTCTCCACCAAGATGAGAGGGGTACGAGGTCGGTTGTTACCTCGCGGTTATGCTTGCGAATCCGGATAGTAGCAGGAATTCCCGCGGGCAGGGCGCTCCGGTCAAATGTCGGCCATGTCACATGGACGGGCCGCGCGGGAGGAGTCTCCTCGGGTGCGTTTTCGCTGTTCACAGCATTATCCACAACCTGTGGATAAAGGGGTGCTTGCGGAGGGTGGCCGGCTCTGCTTCCGATCCGGTGGCTTGGGCGGGTCTCTGGGGGAGTGTCGGCCGCCTGCCGGGTGTGGTGTGTCACATCCCTCATGTTTGGACAACTCGATATCCGTGTGGATTTGGCCGCCATTCATCCCATGTGCGGATTATGGGTGGTTAGCATAGATACAACATGCATCCCACGCCATCTGCCACTGACCGTACGTACCAGTTCACCAAGGAAGCGATCCTCAGCCGGCACTACGCCGGCGGGGAGCTCATCAGCGAGGGGGACATCGCCGCCCGCGTCGGCGTCTCCCGCACCCCGGTCCGCGAGGCGCTGCTCCGGCTGGAGGCCGAGGGGCTCGTCCGGCTCTACCCCAAGCGGGGCGCGCTCGTCGTCCCCGTCTCCCAGCAGGAGGTCGACGACGTCATCGAGACCCGCCGGCTGGTCGAGGGCTTCACCGCCGAGCGCGCGGCCGCGGCGCCGACCGAGCGCCGCCGGGAACTCGTCGCCCGGCTCGGCGCGCTGCTGGAGCGCATGACCGAGCGGGCCCCCGCCGACCGCCGGGAGTTCGTCCTCGCCGACCGCGAGTTCCACCGCGCCATCGTCACGGCCGCGGGCAACCAGATCCTGACCGCCCTGTACGAGTCGCTGCGCGACCGGCAGCTGCGGATGATGGAGGAGGGGGTCCGCACCGCGGAGCGCATGCGAAGCAGCATCGAGGACCACGGCGCGATCCGGGCGGCCATCGAGGCCGGCGACGCCGCCCGGGCCCGGGCGGTCGTGCACTCCCACATCGACGCCGCCGCCGCACTGCTGGGGGCCCGCCGATGAGCTCGCGGACCGGCCGGCGCGCCGAGCGCGACGCCGGGAAAGCGCCCGTGCCCGCCGACCGCGGCCGGGCGGCCGCCCGCCGGAGTCCCGGCACGGCCTCGCGCGCCCCGGGGGACGGCACCGCCTCGGCCGATCGGCGGCCGACCGCGGCCGAACCACCGGGCGGCGCGCGCGCCTGGGCGGTGTGGGGCACCGCGGTCGTCGTCTACTTCATGGCGATGTTCCACCGCAACGGGATGAGCGCCGCGGCGCTCATGGCGCAGGAGCGGTTCGACGCCGGCGCCACCCTGCTGTCGATGCTCCCGGTGCTCCAGCTCGTCGTCTACGTGGCGTTCCAGATCCCCGGCGGGGTGCTCGCCGACCGGCTCGGGCCGCGCGGCTCGCTGCTGATCGGCCTCGGCGCGATGGTGGGCGGCAGTGCCCTCTTCGCCGTGGCGCCGACGATCCAGGTGGCGATCGCGGGCCGGGTCCTCATCGGGTTCGGTGACGCCCTCGTCTTCCTCAACGTCATCCGGCTCGGCGCCCTGTGGTTCCCCCGCCGCGAGTACGCGGTCGTCAGCGCGCTGACCGGCCTGGTGGGCGGTCTCGGCCAAGTGGCCAGCGTCGCGCCGCTGTCGGCGCTGCTGCGCGGCGTTGGCTGGACGCCGACCTTCCTCGCCGCCAGCGGGGTCACCGCGCTGCTCGTGGTGCTGGTGCTGCTGCTCGTGCGGGACCGCCCGGCCGGGTTCCCGGCTCCCGGGCGCGCCGAGCGCATCTCGGTGCGCGCGAGCATCGGCGAGGCGCTCCGAGAGCGCGGCCCCCGGGTCGGCATGGCGCACCACGCGGTGGCCATGACCCCCTTCACCATGCTCGCGGTCCTGTGGGGCTACCCCCTGCTGGAACGCGGAGCCGGGCTGGACCCCGGTACGGCGGGGATGCTGTTCACCGCCGCGGCGCTCGCTCCCATGGTGCTGGTGCCGTTCCTCGCGCGGCTGACCGGCGCGCGCCCCGGGCTGCGCAAACCGCTGGCCCTGACGCTGGCCTGGACCGTCAGCCTGGGCTGGCTCGCCGTGGTGGCGTGGCCGGGCGGGCTGCCGCCGCTGTGGGCCACCGCGACCGTCATCGTGGTGAGCGCCGCCGGCGCGGTGATCGCGCCGTCGGTCTCCTTCGACTACGCGCGGGACGGCATGCCCGCGCAGCGCACGGGAGTGGCCGCCGCGCTGGTGAACATGAGCGGGTTCGGGACCGTGGTCCTCGCCACGACGGCCGCTGGCGCGCTGCTGGACGCCCAGGGGGGTCCGACCGGCGGGCCGGCCTTCCAGGTCGCCTTCGTGCCGCTGGTGGCCATGGCGCTGACCGCGGCGGCGGTGCTGACCGTCCTGCTGCGGCGCTACCCCCGCCGGACCGCGGACGGCGGCTGAGCGCCGCTGTGGGGGGCGCCCGCCCGGGCGCCCGCCACAGCGTCAGACGCGGCGGTCGTCGCCGGGCAGCCGCTCCTCGGTCTCCCGGCCGCTGCGCAGCATCATGAGGATCAGCGTCAGCACGACGACGGCGATGCCCGCCAGCATGAGGATGACCCCGATGGCCGCGAGATCGATCCCCTGGACGTCCGCGGTGATGCCGAACCTGAGCACGGCACCCACGACGACCAGGAATATGCCGAGCCCGATGCCCATCGGTTACCTCCGTGACGCGACGTTGACCAGGGCGAAGGATTGCTGCCTAGCTCCTACCCCGTTCGCGTGCGGGCATTACCGGATTCCGCCGTTCTCTTGGGGAACCCCTGCTGGCGGGCGGCCGAAGCCGCCCGCCAGCAGGTGCCTGTCCCGGTTCAGCCGCAATCAGAAGGCCGACTCGGGCAGCTCCATGAGGTCCAGCGTGACGCGCTGCGCGACGACACGCTCGGCGGACAGCCGCGGCAGCACCTGGTCGGTGAAGAACCGCGCCGCCGCCACCTTGCCGGTGTAGAAGTCCCGGTCCGCCCCGCTCGCACCGTCGAGGCGGGCCAGCGCCACCTCGGCCTGGCGCAGCAGCAGCCACGCCAGCACCAGGTCGCCCAGTGCCAGCAGCAGCCGCGTGGTGTTCAGGCCGACCTTGTACAGCTCACGCGGCTCCTCGGCCGAGCGCAGCGCGTCGCCGACCATGCTCTCCACGATCGCCTGGACGTCGGCGGCGGCCTCGGCGAGCGCGGCGCGCTCGGACTTCAGCTGCCCGTTCCCCGCGTCGCCGGCGGCGAACGCCCCGATCTCGGTCATCAGCCGGCCGAGCGCCTGCCCGTTGTTCTTCACGATCTTGCGGAAGAACAGGTCCTGCGCCTGGATCGCGGTCGTGCCCTCGTAGAGCGTGTCGATCTTGGCGTCCCGGATGTACTGCTCGATCGGGTAGTCCTGCAGGTAGCCGGAGCCGCCCAGGGTCTGCAGCGACTCGGCCAGCAGGGCGTAGGACCGCTCGGAGCCGACTCCCTTGACCAGGGGCAGCAGCAGGTCGTTCAGCGCCTCGGCCTCGGCGGCGTCCTCGCCCCGGTGCCGGGCGATCTGCACCGCGTCCTGCTGCGTGGCGGTGTAGACGACGAGCGCGCGCAGGCCCTCGGCGTAGGCCTTCTGGTACATCAGGCTGCGCCGGACGTCCGGGTGGTGCGTGATGGTGACCCGGGGCGCGGTCTTGTCCGCCTGGCGGGTGAGGTCGGCGCCCTGTACGCGCTCCTTGGCGTAGGCCAGGGCGTTGAGGTAGCCGGTGGACAGCGTGGCGATGGCCTTCGTGCCGACCATCATCCGTGCGTACTCGATGACCCGGAACATCTGGCGGATACCGTCGTGCCGGTCGCCGACCAGGTAGCCGACCGCCGGGTGCCGGGCGCCGAACGTGAGCTCGCACGTGGTCGACGCCTTCAGGCCCATCTTGTGCTCGACGTTGGTGACGTAGGCGCCGTTGCGCTCGCCGAGCGTCCCGTCCTCGTTGACCAGGAACTTGGGGACCAGGAACAGCGACAGCCCCTTGGTGCCGGGGCCGGCCCCCTCGGGGCGGGCCAGCACGAGGTGGAAGATGTTCTCGGTCATGTCCTGCTCACCCGAGGTGATGAAGCGCTTCACGCCCTCGATGTGCCAGGTGCCGTCCTCCTGCTGGACGGCGCGGGTCCGGCCGGCGCCGACGTCGGATCCGGCGTCGGGTTCGGTGAGCACCATGGTGGCGCCCCAGCCGCGCTCGATCGCCTGCTCGGCGAACCAGCGCTGCCACTCGTTGCCCTCCTGCCAGAGAATGTTGGCGAAGCCCGGGCCGCCGGCGTACATGTGCACCGCGGGGTTGGCGCCGAGCACGAGCTCGGACGCGGCCCAGACCAGTGAGCGCGGTGCGCCCACGCCGCCCAGCTCGCGGGGGAGGTCCAGCTGGTACCAGCCGGCGTCCATGTACGCGTGGAAGGAGCGCTTCAGGCTTTCCGGAATCGCCACCGTGTTCGTCTGCGGGTCGAAGACCGGGGGGTGGCGGTCGGAGTCCTCGAAGGACTCGGCGATCACTCCGGTGGCGAGCCGCTCGACCTCTTCCAGAATGGTGCGGGCCGTGTCCTCGTCCAGCTCCTCGAACGGGCCGGTACCCAGCACGTCCTGGCGCGTGAAGACTTCAAAGAGGTTGAATTCGAGGTCACGGAGGTTGCTCTTGTAGTGCGTCATGGCGCGCTCCGCTGTGTCCTGGCCGCAGTGTGTGCACACGCGATCTACTGGCTAGTAACAAATTCAGGTTACTACCCAGTAGGGGGTGTGCGCCAGTGCGGGGCGCCGCGGGCTCAGGTGCCGATCGCCATCACCCGCGCGATGGCGTCCAGCAGCGCGCCCACCTCGGGCAGGGGCCCCTCGCCCAGTTCGAGGCGGCGGCCGTCGCGCGTCCAGCGCGCCAGCCGCGTACGGCGCACGGTCCGCGGACCGCGGACGGTGCTGTCGGCCTCCAGCAGGAAGAAGTCCGGGTCGGAGGGCCCCAGGAACGGGTCGGCGATCCGGGTGCCGCACACCAGGTACGCCTCACCGGTGCGCATCGGCTGCGGCAGCACCACCACGGCCGCCTCCAGGGAGCCGCGCTCGGCGTACAGCGCCGACAGCCCGGTCGGCGGCAGCCGGTCCGCCTCGGGCAGGCTCGCGCCGGCCCGGTGCCACGCGCCGCGCAGCCCATCGGCGAGCTGCCCGTCGTGCGCCAGCGTGAGGAAGCGGTGGCCCAGCTGGAAGGTGATCGCGCGCAGTACCACGTGGGTGAACTCGTCGTGATGCCGACGGGGCACGTCGTCATTCCGACCCCGACCGTGCCCGACCCGCATTCGTCCGCCTCCGCATCGACATGGCGCCGCACGCACCGCTGCGATTGTCACAGAATCACGGCACCGCGGAATGGGGGACCGCGCGCGCTCCGTCCGTAACGTGATCATTTCGTGCTCGGCGCCGCCGACCGGAGCGGGCTCCCCGATCGAGGGGCGACCGCTCCGCGACCGCAGGGGCCCTTCGGCGCCCCGGTTCCCCGGGGCCCGCACCGCCGGAGCGGCCGCGGCGGCGGCGGGTGTGTCGGCGCGTGGTGGCCGGAACGCCGGCACGAAGATCATCTGCGGTTGATTGTACGAAAGTCCCGAATTGCAGGAGAAATCGATAGCTCATCGGAGACGGTGACAAAAGGCCGTAATGTGAGGCTGTTTGCGTTTTGTGGCGGTCCCTCCGGGGGCGATCTAATGATCCGGAACCAACTTGTATCGTTTCGTCGGAAACAACTGACGACGGCGGGCGGAGGCCGGTTCATGGACGAGCGGAGACTGACAGTGCTCTTCCTCCCGGAGAGCGCCTACGGTCCCACGAGCAACTGCGTGGGCATCGGCGACGTGCTGCGCGAACGCGGGCACCGGGTCGTGTTCGCCTCCGAGCGGTCATGGGCCGGGCACCTCACCGCCCGCGGCTTCGAAGAGGTCGTGGTCGACATCGAGTCCGCGCCCGAGGGAAGCGGCCCCGAGCCGGACCCGTTCTGGCGGGGGTACGTCGACACGCTCGCGCCCGAATTCCGCCGGAGCACCTACGAGCAGCTCGAAACGGTCATCGCCCGCATGTGGGCGACCCTGATCCAGGGCGTCAAGCGCGCCGAGCCGCAGCTCAGGCGGGCCGTCGCGGAACTGCGGCCGGACATCGTCGTCGAGGACAACGTGGTGCTGTTCCCCGCGCTGGCCACGGCCGGCGTGCCGCTCGTCCGCATCGCCTCGTGCAACCCCCTGGAGGTCCCCGGGACCGACGTCCCGCCGATCTTCTCCGGGTACCCGTCCAACGACCGCAGCCAGTGGAGCCGGTTCCGCGCGGAGTTCGAACGCACCCACCGCCGGCTCTGGGAGGACTTCGACGCGTGGGCGCAGCGCCAGGGCGCCGCCCCGCTGCCCTACCTGCGGTTCATGCCCGAGGCCGACGTCAACCTCTACCTCTACCCGGAGGTCGCCGACTACGTGGACCGGCGGGAGATGAACCCCAACTGGATCCGACTGGAGTCGTCGGTCCGCCGCGCCGACGAGCCGTTCGAGGTCCCCGAGAAGATCGCCCACGGCGAGGGCTCGCTGATCTACTTCAGCCTCGGCACCCTCGGTGCCGGGGACGTCCGGCTCATGCAGCGCCTGATCGACATGCTGGAGCACACCGTCCACCGCTACATCGTCGCGCTGGGCCCCCGGCACGCCGAGCTGCGGCTGCCGCGCAACGTGTGGGGCGCGGAGTTCGTCCCGCAGACCTCCATCCTGCCGCTGGTCGACCTGGTGATCACCCACGGCGGCAACAACACGGTCACCGAGGCGTTCCACTTCGGCAAGCCGATGGTCGTGATGCCGCTGTTCTGGGACCAGTACGACAACGCCCAGCGCGTCCAGGAACTCGGCTTCGGCGCGCGGCTGGACCCGCACCGGGTCACCTTCCGGGAGCTGCACGAAGCGGTCGAACGGCTGCTCGGCAACGCCTGGATGCGCCAGCGGCTCCGCGAGATCGGTGCGGAGATCCGCGAGCGGGACGGACTCGGCCGGGCCGCCGACGAGATCGAGCGGGCCGGCATCGCGCACGTGACCGGCACGAGGGTCTGATCTGGCGCCGGGCGCGGCGCGGCCGGACGCCGCTGGCCGCGCCCGGCCTGTTCGGCGTCAGGCGGGCCGGATCGGGCGGAACCGCGTCTCCGGGTCGGGGTCCCGGTAGGGCGGCGACTCCACCCACAGCGCCAGGCTCGTGCCGTCGCGGCGGATGAGTGCGGTGTAGCGGTACCCGTCGGCCGGGTCGCTCGCCTCGGCGTCCCCTCCGCCGTCGGGGAACCGGCGCAGTGAGCCGTCCCAGCCGCGCTCTCGCCAGGCGGTGTGCAGGGCCTCCAGCACCGGCGTCGCGGCGGCCCCGAGCCGGCAGACGTAGGTGGCCGAGGCCGTGAAGGCGGTGCCGCCCGCGGCCGCCGGGTCCGCCTGCGCGGTGTCGGCGACCACGAACTCCAACGGGGCGGGCAGCAGCCCGCCGAGGGCGGCCCCCCGTTCCATGGCCTGCCGGGCCGCCGCGGCCTTCTCCCTGGTCTCCATCGGACTCCTTCCGTCCCCTCCTCGCCCGGCTTCTATAGTCGCGGCCGCCCCGACCGCCCGCGCGGGCGGTGCGCGCCGCGTCCCGGTGGGCGGGGCCGCGCCCCGGCGTCGGCGGCGGTTGCCTGCTCCGGGTCCGAACGGCGGCCGACCCTGCTGCCGAACCAGTCGCCGAGCCGCGCCACCTGGGTGCCGGCGGCCCGCGCGGCCGGGACCTTCGTCACCCGGTCCAGGTCGCCGGTGACGATGTAGACGGCGTTGAGGAACGCGGGGGTCCCCTCCGTCCCGTACCCGAGATGGCCGATGGTCCCGGTCTCGACCAGGGTGGCGCGGAAGGAGGGGTGCGCCGGGTTCGTCCCGTGCACGAACGAGGGAGTGCGGACGACCGGGTCGATCGGTGATGCCGCGACGAGGAACCGGTCGGGGGTGAATCCGAGGTCCTCGACGCTGCGGATGTGCCGACCGAGCCCCGGGCTCCCGGCGATGAGGACGGTGTCGACGACCTTGGTCAGGTCGGCTGCCGCGGCGGCGTGGCCGACCACGGTGGAGCCGTAGCTGTATCCGATGAGCGTCGTCGGACCGCGCTGCTCTCCCCGGACGTTGGCCGCCCTGAGCCCCCCCAAGAAGCTGGTGAGGGCGGCGTGGCCATCGCGCGCGTAGCGGGCCGACATCGCGTCCGGGACCAGCAGGTCGGGGCTCTTGTAACCGAGCCAGAAGACGGCCGCGTTGTCGCCGAGGTCCGTGTAGGAGTCCGCCCGGTCCCGCAGCCGCCGGACGAAGTCGAGCGCGTGGTTCAGGTACTTCGGGCTGCGGGTGTTGGTCGCCGTGCCCGGCACGAGCACGGAGGTGGCGACAGCGTGGTCGGGGTCGTTGTAGGAGATGGCGACACGGGTGTCGGTCCCGCCGACCGTGCTCGGCGGGACGAAGAGCAGCAGCAGGCCGCCGCTGGCGCGGAACTCCTCGCGCAGCCGGACGGCGTCGAGGTCGCCCGTGCGCTCGATGTAGGCGTCGAGCAGGCGGGTGTTGGCGTAGTGCCGGGCCAGCGAGGGGACGCCGTCGAGGCCGCCGATGGCGGCTGGCATGTCCTCGACGTAGTGCCTGCGCTCCTCGTCGCCGAGTCCCGCCCACCAGGTGCGGACCTGGTCGGGCGTCCCTGCGGGCGGGGTCGGTGCCATGGAAAGCCCCCCGGGGGTCGGGCCGCGCTCGGATGACCGGCGCCTGCCGACGCCGGCACCATCATGCCAGGGGAGGCGAACATGAATGCGAACAGTTGCCCATCTACCGGGCATCTGGCGTGGAACTACCATCGTTGGCGGCGACGGCGGTGACGAGGGTGGCGGAGGGACGCGCGTGGCGGACGAGGACGATGAGGTACTGCGCAGGGCGCTGGACGCCGCGCGGAGACTACCGACCGAGGAGGAGCGCCAGGCGGCGATCGACCGGGCGGGGCGCGCCTACGCCCGCAAGGGGGGTCGTCAAGCTCGGCGCCTTCATGGGGCTGTTCGGGATCCCCGTCGTGCTCGCCCTCATCGAGAGCGTGGGGTTGCTCCCCCAGGCGTTCACCACCCAGCCGCTCGCGACCGTGGGCGCGATCGCGGCGACGCTCGGCGGCGTCTACGGGTGGGCCTACGGTGCGAAGCAGTTCTTCCGGGTGAAGGACCGGATCACCGACCGCCGCGCCGAGCGCCGCCGCGCTCCGCGCCCGGCTCGCGCGCAGACGCCCGAGCGGGTGGCCGCGCCCCGGGAGGCCCCGCGCACGGCCACCGCGGCCGCCGCGGCCGCCGCCAGGGGGCGCGGCACCGCGGCCGCGGCCGCGGCGGCGGACACCGCCCCGCGGGCGGCGCGGGCGGCCGCGGACCTTCCGGCGCAGGGGGTCGCCGCCGCCGTGACCGGCCGCACGGGGGCGGGGCCGGCGACGGCCGGCCCGGCGTCCGGCCGGAAGGTCGACCTCGTCAAGCGGGGAGCGCCGCGCCGCCGGTGACCCGGGTGCCGCGCGCCCTTCCCGCGGTGCCTGTCAGTCCTCCCGCGCGGGCAGCCCCGGCGGGTTGATCTCCGACTCCGGGATGGTGTCGGCCTCGATGCCCCACCGCGCCAGCACCTCGGCGTACCGGCCGTTCTCGATGACGGTGTTCAGCGCCTGGCTGAGCGGCTCGACCAGGCCGTTGCCCTTCTGGGTGGTCGCGGCGATCTCGGCGGGCAGGTCGCCGCCACCGGGCACCTCGCCCACGATCGTGCTCTCCTGGGCGGCGGCCACGTGGTAGGACACCATCGGCGTGGGCCCGAAGTGCAGGTCGATGCGGCCGGACCGCAGGGCGAGGTAGTAGTCCGACGGGTTGGTGTAGTACTGGAAGTCGACCGGCTCCAGGCCGTCCGCCTGGTTCTCCTCGTCCCAGCCGACCAGGATCTCCTCCTGGTTGGTGCCCGCGTCCACCGCGATCGAGAGCCCGGCGACGTCCGTGCGGTCCCGGACCGTGATGTCGCTGTCCGCACGGGCCTCGAAGGACAGCGAGTCCACGCGGTAGGTGGCGAAGTCGAAGATCTCCTTGCGCTCCTCGGTCACCGTGATGTTGGAGATGCCGACGTCGTACTGCCCGCTCTCCACCGACAGCAGCAGGTTGTCCCACGAGGTGACCTCCAGCCGGAGGTCGAGGTCCAGCACGTCGGCGACGAGCTGCGCGATGTCGGGCTCGCTGCCGATGATGGTCTCGTCGTCGTCGGCGAAGAACGCGAGCGGCACCCCGCCGGTGCCGGACACCCCGACCACCAGCTCGCCGGACTCCCGGATCTCCTCGGGCACCAGTTCCGCGATCTCCGGCACGGCCTGCGCGCGGACCCGGTCCTGCTCGGGACTGGTGTTGATGGCGAACCCCTCGGCCTCGCGGGAACCGGCGGAGTCCCCGGTCGCGGGTTCACCTCCGCAGGCGGTGAGCGCTAGCAGCGCCGCTGCGGCAAGGGCGGCGAGGCGGACGGGCCGAGCGGGGGCCGGGGGAAGGGACGGCATGGG